>DCAK01000116.1:53938-58671 GCA_002311925.1 Planctomycetes bacterium UBA1135 | reverse complement strand
ACGTTCTTGAACCGCTTGTATCCGTTCTTGGTGCGGTGTTGAATGTCCGCCGCACCCAGCAGGAGGAGTTCGAGCAAGTCCTTGGTCTCACGCTTCATTCCCCGAGCGAAGATCGGTTCACGCGTCGAGCCTTGCAAGAAACCGTGCTCGTACAGCCTTAACAACCGTTGACCGAAGCTACGCCGGGATGCGTTCGGGCAGAGTGTCGATTTCCAAATCGACGAGGCGATCGATCAGTTGCCTGGCGGTCGGCCGATCGGCCGCACTCTTGGCAAGCATCGCGCGTAACAAGCGGGCCACGCGCGGCCCCAGCTGCGGAACCAGAACGCGAGGATCCGGCAGTTCGGCGTCGCGGTGCGCTGCAGCCATGGCGGACGCGCTGGCTTCCACGAATGGGCAGCGTCCCGTCAACGATTCGTACAGTGTGACACCCAGGCTATAGACGTCGCTGGCGGTGCTGCAGAGAAGATCGTCACTACAAGACTCCGGCGACCAGTAGGCCGGCGATCCTTTGATCATATCTCCGCGGTCCGTATCCCGGATCGATTCGGCGAACCCAAGATCCAATAACGTGGCATGGCCGCTGGGGCCAATCAGGATATTCTCTGGCTTAATATCAGCGTGCCACCAGCCGCATTGATGGAGGGCGTCGAGCGCTTCGGGGAGGAATTCGAGAGATTGGAGGTGATTCTCGACCTGGAAAACGGGGAAACCCTCTGCGAGGCCATTCTTCACCGCCACCGGGGGGAACCCCTGGTTGCCCATGACCGTTCGAGAGATCCACGCGCCGCCGTCGACGGGGCCGAGGCTCGGCTCGAGCGTCAAGTCGTTCGAAACAAGGAAAAACACTCCCGCAAGGGCCGCCGCCGCGCTTCCTGACCGGGACACCAAACCGATGCACAACGAAATTTTTCGGAAGGAAAACATCATTCTCGACCTTCAGGCGTCCAGTGGCTCAGCCGCCCTGGACACCTTCGCCGAGGCCCTGGCCCTCCAGGACCCCGGCCTCAAGGACTCCAAGGACAAGATTCTCAAGGCCCTCAAGGCCCGGGAGGCTTCCGGGTCCACCGGCGCCGACCGCGTGGGAATTCCCCACGTCAAGATGGCGGAAGCCACCAAGGTCAGCGGCCTGATCGCCGTCCACAGTGACGGCTTGGATTATCAGGCTCTCGACGGAGAACCCGTCCATGTCTTTTTCGCCATCGTTCGGCCCGAGGCTGAAGATGCGGAACATGTGGGCCTTCTGCGCTGGATTGCCGAAGTCGCCCAACACCAGGATTTCGTCTCCTTCGCGATGCAGGCGACTGAGCCCGGGCAGGTTCTCGACCTCCTGAGCGACCTGGCCACAGCCTGACTCCGGCCCTTGTCCGGAACCGTCGTCCGCGAGGTGACGCTTGCCAATCCTTCGGGGTTGCATGCGCGTCCCTGCCACTCCCTGGTCGTCCTTGCCGGGGAGTTCGAATCCTGCATTCACCTTGAGCATGGTGGGCGCAAGGCGGACGCTGCCAGCATCCTTTCCCTGATGACCCTGGGCGCGGTCCAAGGTTCGGTCCTCCGCATCGAAGCCGAAGGGCCGGACGCGGAAAAGGCCGCGGATGCCGTGTGCGCCCTGATTGAAAACGTGGGAGAGCCAGCATGACGGCGGGAGAGAGGATTCTCGTCAATGCCCGCGACCCGGAGGAGATTCGGGTGGCGCGGGTCGTGGACGGCAAGCTGGCGGGAATCCACTGGGCCGGCTCGGAGAGAAATTCGCAGGTCGGAAGCATTCACCTGGGAGAAATCCGCCAAGTGGAGGAAGGGTTGGAAGCGGTCTTCGTGGACTTCGCCGGGGGAAGAGCCGGCTTTCTTCATGGCGGAGACATTCATCCCGCTCTCGCTTCCTCTTCCGCGACCCCGTTCGAAGCCGCCGGGCAACCCGTGCCGGAGACCGAGGAAGGCACTTCCTTTCCTCCTGTCGCCGAACGCATCGAAGCGGGCCGGCGAGTCCTGGTTCAAATCCAGAGGGATTCCGTGAAGGGGAAGGGGGCCACTCTCACCACCTTTCTCTCTCTCCCAGGGAAGCTTCTCGTTCTCTTTCCTTCGATGGGAAAAATCGCATTGAGCCGCCGCATCGAGGGGGAGCAAGCGAGGCAGGAACTCATTGACCGGGTACGGGAATGCGGCCTCCCGGAGGGGATGGGGGCCATCGCCCGAACCGCCGCCGCCCGCGCCTCCGTCGAGGATCTTCAGGCCGACCTCGAACATCTTCTGGGCCGATGGGCCGCCATCGAAAAAGGGTCCGCCCAGGCCGAGGGACCCGGCCTTCTTCTCCCCGTCGAGAGTCCCGTTCGCATCGGACTCCGTGACCAATGGACCCCGACCACCCGGGAAGTGGTGGTGGACGACCCTTCCTGGGAACAGGAGGCCCGTGATTTCCTTGGCGCCGATTCAGGGGAGGGGGGATGCGGAATCCGCATCTGGGACAAGAACACTCCTCTTTTCGAAGCCGAGGGAGTCGAAAAGGATTACCAGGCTCTCTTCCAGGCCCGTGTTTCCATCGGGTCCGGCGCATCCATCGTCATCCAGGAAACCGAGGCCCTGACCGCGGTGGATGTGAACAGCGGTCGTCTCGACCGAGGTTCCTTGGAGGAAACCGCCTTGGCCACGAACCTGCTGGCCGCCGAGGAATTGGCTCGTCAGATCAGGCTCCGAGACCTCGGAGGAATCCTTGTGGTGGATTTCATCGACCAGAGAATGGCTGAGAACCGGTCCCGCGTGGAGGAAGCTTTCTCACAAGCCCTGAGGGGCGACCGGTCCCGGCTGAAAATGGGGAGATTGACCTCATTCGGACTCCTGCCCATGACGCGCAGGAGAAAGGGGACGGGGATGGCCCAGGCCCGGGATTGGAACTGCAAGGAATGCGGCGGAGGAGGGAACACCTCCCATGTGCGAGCTGGGGCCCTTCGCGTGATTCGCCGGCTTCGGGCTGAATCCTCCAAGACCTGGAAGGTGCGGCTGCAACCAGCGGTGGCCGGGCACCTCGAGCAGGAATTCCCCGGAATATGGAAGGGAGAAGGCCAAGGGGTTCAATGGCAGAGCGATCCCCAGGTTCCAGCCGGAGAGCCCGTCATGGAGGAGCTCTAAGTCCTTGCTGGGTCGAAGCTTCGCCGGTAAACTGTCGCGTCCTATTCGCCCCTGACCTCCCATGTACGCAATCGTCAACGACCGCTCCCGAAGCCTCACCCTCAAGCAGGGAGAGGACCTCTGGGTTGATCTTCTCCCCGGCGCAGCCGAGGGGAGCGAGCATGTCTTCGACGAGGTCCAACTTCTCAAGCAGGAGGATGGCAAGGTTCTCGTGGGTAGGCCCACCATCGAGGGCGCTTCCGTGGTCGCGGAAATCTTGGGCAAGGTCAAGGACAAGAAGATTCACGTCCTCCGCTTCAGGCGGAGAAAGAACAGTCGAACCCGCACCGGCCATCGTCAGACCTACACCCACATCCGAATCAAGGAGATTCGGAGCTGATTCAAAACCATGGCCCATAAGAAAGGTGGCGGTTCGACCCGAAACGGGCGCGACTCCAACCCCCAGATGCGGGGCGTGAAGCGCTACGGTGGGCAACCCGTTCAAGCTGGCGACATCCTCGTCCGCCAGTGTGGAACCCGTTTTCATCCTGGCCGTGGAGTGGGCATGGGGAAGGATTTCACCCTCTTCGCCTTGGAAAACGGCGTGGTCGAGTTCCAAAGCCGCCGACGAGTCTCGGTGGTCTCCACCGAGGGCTGAGGTCCAGGGCGCTCCCCGTGATGCGGGGACGCTTGCGCCATGCGCGGGGAAGCCCTTTTCAAGGACGACGCGGCTCTCAAGGTTCGTGGCGGCCGCGGCGGGGACGGATGCCGGTCCTTTCGCAGGGAGAAGTTCGTGCCCCAGGGGGGACCTGACGGGGGCGACGGCGGCGACGGCGGCGACGTGGTCATTCGAGCGGTGGAGCATCAGCATTCCCTTCTCCGGGTGTCGCGCAGGAATTCCGCCTATGCCATCGACGGTGGACAGGGGGGCGGCAACAAGCGTTCCGGAGCCAAGGGAGAATCCGTTGTGGTGGATGTTCCAGTCGGAACCCGCATTCTGGACGGCGAGACCCGTCTTCTTCTCGCCGACTTGGATGTTTCGGGGGCGGAATGCCTGGTGGCCAAGGGGGGTGGGGGAGGCAAGGGAAACGCCCGCTTCGCCAATTCCAGGAATCAGACTCCCGAGCGGGCGGAAAAGGGAAGAGAAGGGGAGGCTCGCGCGCTCCTTCTCGAACTCAGCCTTCTGGCCGACATCGGCCTTCTGGGATTGCCCAATGCCGGCAAGAGCACCCTCATTTCCCGCATGACGGCTGCGCGTCCCAAGGTCGCGGACTACCCCTTCACCACCCTGGAGCCCTGTCTTGGACTGTTGGAAACGGGAGACGAATCCATTCCGACCCTGGTCATCGCGGATATTCCCGGCTTGATTGAAGGGGCCCATGACGGCAAGGGCCTGGGCAATCGATTCCTTCGCCATCTGGAAAGGACCCGGATTCTTCTGCTCATGGCGGATGCTTCCGCCGAAGACCCCGGCACCGACTGCCGGACTCTCATGGCCGAGATTGAGGCTTATGGAGATGTCTTGTCCGGGCTTCCGCTGCTTTATGTTGCCTCCAAGGTCGAGGACGAGGAATCTGAAGAGCGGGCTCGAGCCTGGTTTTCCGAATCCGGGGTGGACGGGATCCTTCTCT
>DCAK01000116.1:47465-53880 GCA_002311925.1 Planctomycetes bacterium UBA1135 | reverse complement strand
ACGGGATCCTTCTCTCCTCGGTCACGGGCAGGGGATTGGATGAACTTCGGCTTCGCTTGGTGGAAGAGTTGAAGCATGCTTCTCGTCGAAACGACGTGGAGTGAGGGATAAGATGCAATGGTGAGTTACCGACTCGTGCGTTTCGTTCTGGGTTTGGGGTCCGTCCTCGCCTTCTGTGGCCTGGGTTGGATTCTTTTCGACTATCTTCAGAACAAGGCAACCCTGGAAGCGCGCCTGGACTATTCCGCCTTGGAACGCACCTTCCGAGTCCCCGACAAGGGCTCGCTTGAAGGGCATCTCAAGGATTCGGTTCGCTATCGGCTTCTCCATGAAATGAACGTCACCGGATTGGTGAAGGCTACCGACTCTGGCCTGGGCACTCACTTGCCTCCTCCTCCCCCGGTGGGCCCCGAGGACCTGGAGGTGAGGTACATCCAGTTCGTCCCCGAGGCGCCCGCCTCCACCTGCGCCTATCTGGTGGATTCCGGCAATTTCTCCCTTTCCGACGTGGTCACCGGGGATTTCCGATTCCTCGGAGAAGTCTTCGAGCTGGAAAGCAAACCCGGGGTTTCCCTGAAGGTCGAGGCCATCCGCAAGGAGGAGGTTGACCTTCGCGTTCTGACCGAAGACGAACCCTTCACGGTCCGTACGGGTGAGGATGAAATCGACACAACGGGATTGTTGACCGTCGGAGGGGTGGGGGAGTTTCGACCGGTTCCACCCAAGAAGACGCGAACCCGCGAGCCGGGGTTGTTCGAGGTCGGAATCGATGACTTCAAGGACATGTCAGGAATGGAGGAGGACCAGATTCTCGCCCAGGTGAGGATGCGTCGAGACCGGGACCCCGTCACTCAGGAAGTTCGGGGCCTCCGCATCCAGGGATTGGGAAAGGACTCCGTCTTTGCCCGCCAGGGATTGATTGAAGACGACGTGATTCTTTCCGTCAATGGTTTTCCCGCTTCGGACAGGTCCAAGCTCCTCAAGCATCTGCGAGAGATGAAGAACCCCACCAGCTTGGAGGTCGATGTCCTGCGCTTCGGGTCGAGGCGGACCCTGACCTACCAGCTTCCCCGCCGCTGAGCGTGACAGGAGGCCCCCTGCTCCTGGACTTGGGCAACTCTCGGCTCAGGGTGGCGGACTGGGAGGGCCCCGGAAAGCGGGGCGAGGTGAGCGAACGGGACCTCGACTGGCTGGAAGACGCGTCCCTGGACGATTGGCTGGCTCCCCACCTTGACGATGGAGCCCGGGAAATCTTCGCGAGCAGCACCCACCCCGCCTATTGGGAGGAGCACCTTGCTCCCAGGCTCGCATCCTTCTCCGTCCATCTCCCGGGTCNNCCCCCCCCCCGGGGGGGGGTTCTCCCCCCCCGGGGGGGGGGGGTTCCCCCCCCGGGGGGGGGGGGGCGCCTCCTCCTCCCCCCGGGGCCCCCCCCCCTCCCCCTCCCCCGGGGGGGGCCCGGGGACGGGTTCCGACCGCATTCTCGCCGGGCACGCAGCCTGGCGCAGGGCGGGGAACCCGGTCCTCGTGGCGGACATCGGCACGGCCTGGACCTTGGATGCCGTCGGCAAAGCAGGTGATTTTCTGGGCGGAGCCATCGGCCCCGGTTTGACCGTGCTGGAGCAGGGGCTCGAGGTCGCCTGCCCGCACTTGGGAGAACCCGCACCTTCGGGAACGATTCCGGGCATCCCGGACACGACCCCGGCAAGCTTGAGGGCTGGAATCCACGTCGCCCTTTCTTGTGCCCTGGAAGGTCTCGCCGACCGATGGGAGAAGGACCACGGCCCTTTTCCTGGACGATTCCTCACCGGTGGGGGAGCGGCCGCCATTGAAGAACACATGGCGAATGCATGGAAACGGGCCGACCACCTGGTTTTGGAAGGCCTGTCCTGGATTCCCGGTTCGTGATGCCCTCCTTTCGTCTGCTCAGTGCCTCGGGAGCCGGCGCACTTTCCATTTGGGAGCTGGAGGGTTCGGAGGCGGATGTGGCGAATGCTCTCGGGAAGAAGGGACTTCCCAAGGCCGGCTCCTTTTCAGCGATCACCCTGAAATCCCAAGGTGGAGAGGGATTGGACCAGGGCCTTCTGTGGGTTCGCGCGTCCGGCTCGAATTCCCGGGTTGAATTGCATCTTCACGGGGGCGCGGGATTGAAGGAAGCCCTCACCCTGCATCTGGAGTCCATGGGTTGGCAGGCTTCGTCGCCAAAAACGACGGAGGCGGAGGGGCGTTTCCTTCATGCATCCTCCCCCCTTGCCGCCCGAGCGTGGGGCGCGGTGGCCGACCGGAAGTCCGAAATTCTCATGGAAAGAGTGGGGGAGTTGCCGTTGGAGGAAAGGCGGAATGAGGCACGGCGCATCCTCGGTCACTCCCCGTGGGTGGACGTCCTCGAGTCGCCTCCGAGCGTCGTCCTGGCAGGCCCTCCCAACGGAGGCAAGTCCACCTTGTTCAACGCTTGGTTGGGGGGAAGCAGGGTGGTGGTGTCCCCTCACCCCGGAACGACTCGGGATTGCGTCGAGGCCGAAGTTCTACTCGGAAAGGGAGGGGACGCCTTCGCGGTTCGGCTGGTGGACACCGCCGGTTTCTGGAAGGAAGCTTCCGGGGATGACGCGATGGCCGTGGCTCGAAGCCGCTCCGCTTTGAAGAATGCCTGGCGCATCATCTGGGTCTTGGATGCGTCCACATCTTCCAGAGTCCCGTGGGAGGAGGGGGAGGGGGGAGAGGGGGCCGATGAGTTCCTGGTCCTGAACAGAACCGACCTCGGCGAGTCCTGGACTCCCCCAGGGCCCGTCCTTTGCGCGGGTTCGGCTCTCGAGGAGGGCCCGACCATGGTCCGGAAATTGGAGGCAGGCATCCTGGATTCCATGGGTCCCCTTCCCCGCGACCCGGCTGAAATCCCCCTGGCCGCCTCTTTTCGAGCCGCCCTCGCAGAATGGGCTGAAGGGGCCTGAAGCGAAACCCTCAGAGTGGCGGTATCCTGTAGGGTCGCGATGGAGCTCCTTCCTGTCTTGGATGGCATCCACTCGGCCGAGACCTTTCATCCGGCCTTTCTGGATGCGTTTTTTGAGCGCGTCGCCCAGCTGGAAAGCCATCCCGAGGAGTTCGAGGACGCCTTGAAGGGAAAGGTCATCGCGACCGTCTTCGAGGAACCTTCCACTCGGACCCGCCTTTCCTTCGAAGCCGCCGCCCTGCGTCTAGGAGCAGGAGTCATCACCGTGGCCGATGCCGGATCCACCAGCCGGGCCAAGGGGGAATCCCTTAGCGATTCAGCGAAGGTCCTGGGCGGCTACGCCGACCTGCTGGTGTGGCGGCATTCCAAGGACGGAGCATCCAGGTTGGCGGCTCAATCCACCGGCGTCCCGGTGGTGAACGCTGGAGATGGTCGGCTCGGTCATCCAACCCAGACGCTGGTGGATTTGCACACCATGCGCAAGGAATGGGGAACCTTCGAAGGCAAGGTGGTCGGAATCCTGGGGGATCTGCGTCATGGTCGCACCGCCCGTTCCCTGACCTGGGGTCTCGCTGCTTCCGGCGCCAGCATTCTCCTTCTTCCTGGTCCCGGCTTGGCTTGGGAGGGAGGCCTCGAGGAAAGAATCCTCTCCCGGTTCGATTACCGTCGCCGACCCGTCAGCCACGCGCTGATTCCCGGTTGGACGGGGTCCTCCGAAGCTTGGCTTCTCGAACCTCGAAGCTTCATCCAGGGTCAGCTCTTTCAAGGTGGTCCTTCCGAAATCAGCAGCCTGGACGCCCTCTATCTCACGCGGCTCCAGGAAGAGAGAGGCGCCCGCCAGGAACGCGGGTCCTACCCCGGGGTGAACCCCGCGCGCATGGAGGACCCCCTCCTTTCCAAGTGCCTTCTCCTTCATCCTCTTCCGCGCAGGGGAGAGCTTCCCGAGTCGCTGGATGGCGACCCTCGCATGCGATGCTTCAATCAGGCCCGGTTCGGGCCCGTGGTTCGGCAGGCGATTTTCCTGGCTCTGCTGCGCGAAGACGCCTGGCCACTTCCAGCCGTGACGCCCATGCCCGCCGGAGAAGTGGAGCATGGCTTGGGGCCCTGCCCCAATCCCAACTGCATCACCCTGGAGGAGGGCATTCCCTCTCCATGGCGGGTCGTGGGGAAGAGGCCCCGCTCCTTTTTGTGCGCCTTCTGCGATTCATCTCTTCCGGCCGAATATGTGGGCTGTCTTTCGACCCGCAGGGTCCACCCACTTCATTCGGCAAGCGCGGAGAAAATTCGGGCTGAAAACCTGAAGCCATTTCTCGCCCGGGAACAAGCGGAAGTGGCTGGATTCGCCTGGGGTGGGTGACCGTGCGATAAAGCACGGATACCCTTCAATCCGTGCGTAACGCGAACACTTTCAAGCCCTAATGGGGGTGGCACGGAAATTGCCCGTAGCCCCCTGCGCGCAACCTCGCGCTGTTTTAGGATGGAGCATCTCGCTTCGTCTGAAACCCGCTTCTGGAGCCGCAAACCCCTTGCAAAAACTCCGCCTTCGCCTTTACGCCCCCCTCCTTCTCCTCGGGGTGGCGTCCTGTTTCAATTCGGACGAGGTTGATTTTTCCTCATTGGGGGCTGGGTCCGGCTCTCTCCTTCTTGAGGAGGTCTCCTTCGGGAGGCTCGTCGTGGTCCAGGATGTGGACGGAATTGAATACGCCGGAGAATTGGGGGCTTCGGACCCCCTGCAACCGGGAAATCCCTTGGAGGTTCTCATCCGAGCCGACCTGGAGCCGGACGGCGCCTTCTACGAGTTGTCCACCAATCCAGTCACGGAAGTGGAGACCCTCACCATTCTGGTTCAGCAGAGCAACCCCACTTTCCTCACATTGCTCAATGCGGCCGTGGCGAACCTCGATGCCATCACCACGCAAGGACCCTCTTCTTCACCTCCATTCACTCGAGTGCCGAGGAATGCGACGGTTCGATTCAGGTTGTCCGAACAGGTGGACCCCTCTTCCGTGTCGAACAACTCGGTTCTCTTCAAGGGCGGTTCCCCTTCCGCGGCATTGTCGGGTCGCTACCTGGTCCGCAACGACGCCACCGGCGGCAAGGGCTATGTCCTTTTCGATCCCACGATTTCCTCTCGCGACGCCGCCAATCTTGGAATTCAGCAAAACGCAAAAGGATTCCCGATCTCCTTCGATTCGACCTGGGACAACATTTCGATTTTCATGCCCACCCAGGTGGATCCCTCTTTTGGTCAGCCGGAGGTGCTCACCAATCTCCTGGGAAACAAGAACATTCAACCCTCGAACGACGACCCCATCGAGAATTCAGGCGGTGGACATCCCATGGTTGCGCGGGCCTTCCGCTCTGGAAACGAATCCGACCCTCACAAGGGCTTCCTCAAGGACATCGTCCGGCCTGGTCTCGTCGGCAAGCAGGACATCACCCTCCATTCCGCCGTCGCGGATGGGAACGACTGGGAGATTGAATATTCCTTCGGAGAAGTGGCCGACAATCCCTTCTGCGCCCTTCTCGAACCCAAGAAAGGGGATGTCCTCGAAGTCGGAGTGGACGCGGTCCTGGTGGTGAACGAGGTGCGGGCGGTCGGTTTGGGAACCGGCCCTGCAGGTGGGGGAACTCCCCACAAGGTTCTCGCTGCCGTGGTGGAAAACGAAGGAGACGTCTTCGGCGCCTTCTCAACATCCGACCCCCCTCTCGGAGCTCGACTTTCAACGCTCTACCAATCGGGAGATTCCCAACTCCAAGCTTGCTACATCACCTTCTTGCCGGACCCGGGAGCGATGCCGGCCGTTGCGGTGGACCCCTTTTCGTCGATGCAAATCCATTTCAACGAACCCATGGACGCTTCCACGGTTCTGTCCATGCATTCCTTCGTTCTCACTCCCCATGAGAACGTTGCCGCCCCGGACCCGACCTCCGCCTATGACGGGTCTGAATCCGTGGCCACCTACATCGACCGCCTTCGGAGTTATGACGTGGTTCGGAACGGTGCGAACACGACCGGAGAATTCGGAGGCCGGGTCTATTTCGGACCCATCTCCGTCTCCAATGGAAGCAAAACCTTCACCCTGACCCCTCTCGCCGGCTTCGCCGAACCTGATGCCACCCGGGTGGGGGACCTTCTCTTCTCGGTCGCCCTTCGGGACGGCCCTGACGGCATACGAGACTTGGCGGGGAACGCGGTGAATTTCGCCTCCTTCGTCGCCGGTTCTCCGGGCAACAGCCTCGACCCGGGCAGCAATCCGACCAACGCCGACACGCGCATCACAGTCAGTGGCGGGGGAGGAGCGAATGCCCAGATCAAGGACAAGTATTTCAGCCTTCGAGGCATGGGGGCTGATGAGGACGGAGATGGCTACGAGGAATACAAGGGGCAATTCACCGTTCACCCGGGCAAGATTTCAGGGAGGGCGCCTCAGCGATTTTCCAGATTGGCCGACCCCTCGAATGAATTCG
>DCAK01000116.1:45736-47322 GCA_002311925.1 Planctomycetes bacterium UBA1135 | reverse complement strand
TGGCGTGGTCTCCCTTTGGCGGGGTGGTCTATGACGAGGAATACGATGATGTGAGTCTTTCCTTCGGCCACGCGAACTCCATTCCGGATGAAGCGGTCACTCCGACAGGCCAACCGGCCTATCCCAATTCCGGGTTGTGGACCGCCTCCGCCGATCCATTGGAGCAAATCAACGGCTTCGACTGGAACATCCTCGGCTTCCCCGAATACGACGAGGTTGAAGTCTTTCGGAGTCAATACATTCTTCGGCAGATCAATGTTTACCAGTCCGAGATTTCGGGCAATTCCTATCTCGATTGGCCCGGCTTCTCCCAGACCTATACTTGGCGGGACACCACGATTGAACAGTCCAATCTGGGTGGGCGTCAGGAATCCTTGGGTTCGCCGCCTTCCTACTACATGGGTTCCGTCGGTATGACCGGCCCCATCTGGGATTCGGAGGAGGTCCCCTCTGTCGGCCTCGGGCTTCTTTGCCGATTCCGTTGCTTCCCGCAGGGGAATGATTTGGGGACCAACCGATTTGCGGTGACTCAAATGCTGGGGACTTCCTCCCTTCCCGCCTTCCGGATCTTTTCTTCCGGTGGGGCGGACGGGTCGGGAGTCTGGCACCAAGTGGTTCCTGACAGTTCGGGGTACGGAGGGACGGCCCCCCAAGGGGGATACAATTCTGACGGAAGCCGGACCAATGCTTTCGATTCCTTCATCTACTGGACCCAGGCGGATTTCGTGGTTCGAATTTCCCGGGTCACCACACACTGGTTCCCTTTTCATTCACCCTTGGGACTGAATTGGATCACCGGGGCCATGTTCGAGCCCGGCAATCCCGACCAACTTCCCGGGACCTCCATCCAAATTGAATACAGGGGGTCTCAGGCGGTTTCCCACCCGACTGCACCGGAAGATTCTTCACCGTTGATGGCTGCCGACCTTCCTTTCGATGTCTATGGAGACTTCATTGCTGGTTCTCCCGGCACCGTTGGCCTCCCGGGAGAATGGACAGTGGACCCGTCCGCTTTGGAGGGATTGGGCTACGGATTCTTCCAGTTGCGCATCACCTTCGTGGGGAACGCGGATGACGGGGTGGCCAGCTATTTGGACGGGTATGGATTGGCCTATGCCACGGAGGATTCTTGAATCCTCAAGGATGCTCATGATGCCTTTTTCGTGCGAAAACGAACGGTCTCCTTCTCCTGAGGCTGAAAAACTTCGTTTCGGGGGCGTTTTTTGGTGGAAAATAGGTGGCACGAAAATTGCCCCTGCACCAGACATGCCCATGCTCCGTCTTTTTGGCTCCATTTTCGCGGTGGGGATTCTTTTCCTTCCCTCCTGTTGGTCGGGCGGCGCGTCCGGCACCTCAATCAACGGGGCGGGTAGCGGAAAGGCCGACCTCATTCTGGAGCGGGTCGAGTGGGGGCGGATGGTGGACATCCTGGATTCCACGGGAGCGCTGGTTGCCGAGGATGTTGTCATTCGCGAAGGGCTGCAGACCGACGGAGTGAATTTCACCCTCGGCCTCAACCCCCTGACCCAGACCGGGCTCCTCACCATTCACCATGTGTTCTTGGGCGAGCTTGGCTATATGGGTGG
>DCAK01000116.1:39072-45599 GCA_002311925.1 Planctomycetes bacterium UBA1135 | reverse complement strand
TGATTGCCCGTAACGGGGCCATGCGTTTGGAATTTTCCGAACTTCTCGACCCCGCCACGGTGGACCGGGAAACGGTTCAAGTCCTCATCAAGGATATTTCCGGATGGGTGAATCAAGAGGTTCGCTACATTCTCCGCAACGGGGTCATCGGTGTTGATGGAAAACCCAAGGGAGTCTTGATTCTGGACCCAACGGTCTCCGCGTTCGAGGCCGAGGTCCTCCAGATTCCGGAAAACGGAGTGGGCTTTTCCGCTTCTTCCGACCAGGTCGAACCCAACCTGTTGATTCGCATTCCCACGGCCCCCGATCCCGTCTTCGGAATCAACCAGGTGCTCACCAATCTCCAGGGAACCAGCACCTTGGTCCCCCAGACCAGCGACCCTTTGGAATACTCCGAACGGTACGACCCCATCGTGGTGCGCGCTCTTCGAACGGGGAACAACGCCGACCCCTCCAATGGCTTTCTCCTCGACCTGGATCGCCCCTCGCTTGTGGCGGATTTCGACGCGAGCATTCTGACCGTGGGCGGCTCAGGGACCGTGCGCACTTTTACCTACCAACTCGAGGCCGACTTCTGCAGTGGAATCGAGCCGGAGGTGGGGGATGTCTTCATTGCGAACGACTCCCTTCTTGTCGTCTCATCTGTGGATTCCCTGGGCTCCGATCCGAATTACATCCATGGGGTGACCGCCGCGCTCCTTGAGGGGGACCTTCCGGTGGGAGGCCCGCCCATTTCCGCATCCTTGACCGCGCGATACACCCCGCGCGCGGGCCTGAACATCCACGATGAAAACCACCAGCTGTGCTGGGTGCGCTTTTTCCCCGAACCCGAATTTCTTCCCGCCCAGGGGGTGGACCCGGCTTCCTCCATTTCGATTCAATTCAGTGAGCCCGTGGATTCCTCAAGGATTCGTTCGATGGAAACCATGGTCCTTCATTCCTTCGACCCGGACTACGATGCCAGCGATCCCGACGGGGATCCGTCTCGCCCATTTCAAGGAATGGTGAACAGCGCCGCCGATTTCGAGACCGTGGAAACTTTCCTGGCTCGTCTCGTCGGGTACGAATACATCGGCAGCAACCCATTCGGAACGGGAAGTGGCCGCATCCAATTCGGCCCCGTGACTCCCAGCGTAGATTCGCGGTCCTTTGCCGTCGCTCCATCATCTTTGATTTGCGACACGCACGGTGAACCCCTCGGCCCTTTCCTCGCTCTTGCCCTTTTGCCTGCGAATAATTCCACATCCAATCAGGGCATCGTCGACTTGGCGGGGAATCCTGCCGATTTCTTTGATTTCGTCGCCGGTTCTCATGAGGAAGCCAATCCAGCCAGCGCCCTCGAGGAGTACCAGTACATCACCCTGACGGGGACGGTTCCCACGGAGAGGTATTTCGCTCTGCGGTGCAATTCCACTGACGAAAACGGGGATGGCTTGGCGGAATATGGCGGCCAATTCTATTTCCCGGACCCGGGAATCATGTACGGCCGCCCGGTGAACCATTTTTCCCGGGTCGTCGACCCGGCATCCAACCCCTACGTCGCTCAGCGCATCGCTTTCGGGCAGGGAATCATGACCCCGCTCACACCCGCCGGCGCGGTGCTGATGCAGAGTTACGGCTACCACCACCTCGGCCTGGGTCTCCTGAACGAGAATGAATTCAACCTCGATGTTGAGGGCATGTCCTGGTCTCCATTCAACGGCCTCATCTACGACGACACTTTCAGTCGGTTCTCCCTGGGCTTGGCTCATTCCGAGCGTTTTCCCGACGACCACATCGACCCCAATAGCGGTTATCCTGCCTGGAAAAACTCAGGGCTCAAGTTCAACTCCGATTTCGACCGTAATGTATTGGGCTGGGCGGAAGGCTATGTCGAAACCGTCGTCTTCGACACGACCCTCTTGTTGAGTCAGAACAGCGTCTACACCTCGACTTCCGGATCGTCGATGTATCCATGGCCGGAATTTGACTCCACCTATACATGGAGGGATACCGACATTCCTCCAACCATCATGGGCGCGCCCAATGGCAGAGGTGTTCCGCCCCAAGTGACAGGGCAGCCGGTGGTTTTCGGCGTGGGCCAGGCTCCCTCCATCGCCCTGCCCTTGCTGCAGAGATACCGGTGCTACCCGATGGGGGAGGAGTTCGGATTGAACGGATTCCAAATCCAAATCATGGTGGGCTCCTCCGCAAAGCCGGCATTCCGAGTCTTTTCGGCGGGTGGGCAGGACTCCGGCGGAAACTGGCACCAAGTCATCCCGGATGTCCCCCCAGGTGGAACCAGGGCGACGGGTGGTTACAACACGACCACCGGGGAGACCACCAAGGCGTTCGGCCCCGAGCTTTACTGGGGGCAGGTGGATTTCGTGACTCGCATTTCCAGGGTGTACACCCACTGGTTCGAATTTGGCGGAACCCTCGCCAGCATTTCTCCCGTCACCATTGAGCCCGATCCCTTGGAACAGGCTGCCGGCACGGAGATCCTGGTCGAATTCCGGGCCACGGACACCGTCACCGAAAGTACCACTGGAGCTTGTCAGGATGCGGGCACTCCCCTCACCGATGCCACTCAATTCGACGGCTATTCGAATTACGAGGGTAGTTGCGGTTCCGTCAGCTCTCCGACGGACTGGTCCGCCGATCTGTCCTCGTTTTACGGAAAGCAATTTTTCCAAATCCGTTTCACCTTCGTTCAAAACATCACCCAGGACCTGGAGGCCGAGATGGACGCCTTCGGTTTCGCTTGGAACGTGGATTGAGTCCTCGTAGTCCGAGCTTCCTTCTCCCTGCATGAATCGATTCCCGCGTCTCCTTTACCCCGTCCTTGTTCTGTCCATTCTTGGGGTTCCAGGATGTTTCGGTGATTCCTCGCCCGCAAGCGCCACGGAAAATGCCACCAAGGGCGCCTTCGAGGCCTTGTCGGCCAACATGAGCGACGGGGACGTCTGGGCCCTCAATCGGCCCATTCGCCTTTTCTTCAATCATCCGGTGGACATGGCCTCCGTGAGTTTCAGCTCGGTCATCATCCGGCCCACCTCCACCGCAATTCTGGGCCGACCCGTTGCCGGAACCTTCGCCATTTCGGAAACGGACTCCGCCGAGCTTCTCTTCTACCCGGCATGCCCCATCATCGAAGAAGATTTCTATCCGGGTCTCTATCCGGGCGGTTACGGCTATGAACTTGCGCTTCCCGTTGAAGCAGGGAGCGGAACTTCCGTCCTCAGGGACATCTCGGGCAAGGCCCTTGAAATCGGGTTGGCAAGGTTCTTCGTGACCCCGACTCCCCCTTCTGAACCCCTGTTCATGGATACCGAAATCGGGCCCCCGCAAATTGTCGATGTTTTTTGGAAGGATGCCGGTGATGTTTCAGGCACAGGGGCGGACCATCCTTCCCGGTTGAACATGTTCAGCATGGACCGTGAGGCCCTCTTCATTCGATTTGACCAGGCCGTGGATGGGAATCCGACCAATCTGAACACCACCAATCTTTCCCTTTCCATTTCCGCCGACACGATTTCGAACCAACCCACCGGCCCGACTTTCTCGGCTACGGTTCCAGGTGTCCTCACTCTGTTGTCCAATTGCGATGGCGGGGGAGCCCTGGTGCATTTCCAAGCTTCAGGGGTATTGCCTCCCGACCGCTACCTGCGCTTCACGGTCAGCACTGATTTTTCCGATTTGTCGGGTGAAACCAACAGTTCCACTCAAACCCCGGTGACCGGAGATTTCGAATTGCCCACTCTGCAGGAGGTCTACCAGCTTGCCAATGCATGGCCCCTCGCCGATGTCACCGCGGATGAGTTCACCGAAGATTTCTCCAGCACCCTCCATCTCGACCTTGAAGCCCCTCTCGGGCTTCCCTTGGCGGATGTGGACACTTCAGGAGCCAACGCCAGTTTCGACTACCCCGGTGAATTGGTTTCCGGAAACTTGAATTTCGTATTGAATTCAGGGATTTACCTGGAAGTGGACACCACCGGCACCTCCACCGGCACCTCCACCATCACCGATTCCCAAGGTGACCTTTTCGAAATCAAGGACGGAATCCTTGAGGTCAATAATTTCACCTTGAAAGCAGGTTCCACATTCCGGGCAGTTGGGAGCAATCCGCTCGTGATTCGCGCGAACGGGACCGTGGATTTGGATGGGACCCTTGATGTCAGCGGCCAACACGCTCAATCTCCTGTCGCCCTCAATTCTCCCCACCTCCCAGAATTGGGGGCGGAAGGGGAGTGCGGGGGCGGGGATGGCGGAGACGCGTCCTACTTGACTAATGCGGAAACCCTGCGCGGGGAAGCGGGAGACGGTCCTTTCGGCCTCTATCCATTTCAAGGAGGCGGTGGCGGGGAGAGCGGATTCCAGCAGGGCCTCAACAATCCCATTGCCGGCCCTGGCGGAGAGGTGGCGCCAGATCCGGACCTCGAGCACTGGGTTGCCGCAGGAGGCGGAGGCGGCGGTTTCGGCCTCGGAGCCAATGTCGCGGTGACTTGGCAACCCGTCATCGGAGTCAAGGATGGGTGGTCCCCCCTGGAGTGGCCCTCCATGTTTGACAATGACGGCCCCGACCACAGACCCGGATGGCACACCGCCCTCACCGATCCCAGTCTCCGGTCGTTCGGAGCGGAACCGGGCTTGCGCGGGTCTTCCTGGGATTCCAGCACTGCAGCGGCCTCGCCCCTGGCGGGGACTCCCATCGGGGTCTACGGAATGGAGGACCTGACTCAGGACGAGACTCAAGATGACAACGGCCTTGGCGGGGGCCACGGCTTCGACCCGGCTTTCACCGATGGACTCAATCCTCCAATCTTCGACGTCGGCCACCCCTCAGCGGGCCCCGACCCAGGCGCAGCGGGCACAAGCCCCTTCACGGATGGCGACACCAGTAATGATTTCTATGGTCGTCGCTTTGACCCTTCCAACGAGATCTTTATCGAAGGGGAGATGACGGCCCCTTGGGCGGGCTCAGGCGGGGGCGCCGGTGGCGACCTTCAATGGCTTGCCCGGAACAACAATGGCGACCCGGACATGCTTATGTGGTTGGACTTGTCCGACATGTGGCCCGATCCCTTGTTTCCCTACGGCTTGCCGACCATTGATTACTTCAAAGGTGCCCCGGGTGGGGGTGGAGGAGGCCAACTTCAAATCCAGGCCGTGGGCCCCATCATTCTGCGGGCCAACAGTTCCCTGAGGGCGAACGGTGGCATGGGGCACGGGGGTGAGAACATCCTGAGCATGGGAACCCAGGTTTCGGGTTCCGGAGGAGGCTCAGGGGGGCACATCATCCTCCAAAGCGCCACCGGGCTGGACATGGATGAAATCGAGTTGGGAGGAGGCGGCAACATCGCCAACATGCCCGAGGCCGACATCATCCAAGCCATCGGGGGCCGAAGGGGTTGGGCCATGTCTCAATTGAATCCGGATGCCACCGTGACGGGAGACGCCAACGCCTTGAGGAATGGTTGGGACGGCAACAGCCAGTTCATGGTGGGCCGGGGCGGCGCTGGAGGCAACGGCGTCATTCAAATCCATGTTCCCCGACCCGAGGTGAATATTTCCTTCGATCCAGACTGGGACAATGCTATCCAGAATTTCATTCTCGACGGCTCTGGGGACCTCCAATTGGACAACCTTGAACTGATTCTGGACCGTTACACCGCTCCTGCATCGGTCTGCTTGGTTCCCTTATTCTCTAACGAATCCGTCTTCCAAAGTGCTTGGGTGGATACTGGCATGCTGGGCTTGCGGAACCCGGACGGTTTGGGGGGGTGGCCGAAATTCGGTGAATCCATCCTTCAATTCACCGGCACCGACCAGGACGACGCTTCCGTCACAGCTGGCGTCGTGAAAACCACCAATGGCTTTCTCAATGACGGAGCCCCCCTTCTGACAGGGACCTTGGGAACCACGGGGTCCATCAGCGGATACAGCTTCATCCTTCCAGGAGCCGAGGCTCTCTTCCAGGCAGCCCTGATTCCCCAGTTCACGTACAACCCCACACTTCTCGAGGGGTATGACCTGGAAATCGACGACGGACTCAATTCCCCCGTGGCTTATGGAATCACGGATGCCCTCCTGACCAGCGGCACCCTGACCTTGTCCACCCAGGTCGTGGATGGCCTTCCACCGAGTTCGGGCACTTGGACGCTCCGCGAGAAATTCTTTCGGATTTCAACCAGCAACGACAAGGATAGGCTTCCGGATACCGCCACGGTCTTGATTGAGTTCCAAGGCGCCCCAGAAGGAAGCACTCCCCACTTGCCGGATGAAGGCGCCGCCACGGCATGGACCACGGAATTGTCCGAACATCCGGGAGCTTCTACAGGATTGGAGGGCATGAGGTTCCTCCGCTACCGGGTCACATTCAACATCAGCGCCGATAGTGGGTCCCTGACCCTGAGCAGTGAGCGGCCCAAGCTGGAAATCTTGAAGATTCCCTTCGCTTGGTAGAGCGTTGAACGGCATTTGCAAGGGCGGCTTGGCCTTCGGCTGGGTCGCCCTTCTCCTTTTTCCAGCATCTTGTTCCCCCG
>DCAK01000116.1:36427-38982 GCA_002311925.1 Planctomycetes bacterium UBA1135 | reverse complement strand
CTTGTTCCCCCGAAATCCCCTCGTGGGATTTCGAAATTCTGGATTGGCCAGGCAGGGATGGGCCCCCGGTTTCCCTGGATGGCCCTTTGCGGGTCGAGTTCAATCTTCCCTTGCTGGGCCCAATTCGCCAAGGCTCGGTCCGCATCCTCGGGCCCGGAGGGAGGCAGGTTTCAGGGCTGGAATTCCAGGTGTCCGGCCGTTTCCTGTCCCTGATTCCTCGGCTTCCCCGCAATCAGGACTTGAAGGATGGCTCCCTGCTTCCTGGCGCGGTTTATCGAATTGAATTGGCAGGGATTCCTAGGCTGGCTGCCTTGAGGTCCGGGGGGGGGGCGGCCTTGGCCGGGACCCGTTCTCTCCCCTTCCAGGTTGCAGCATCCACCGACCCAGAACTTTTTTCGGGTGCCGGCACCCGACCTGGTCCTCTTCGCTTGCGCCTTGCGAGCGGTGGGGCCACTCCTCTTCTTCCTGGACCGGACGGCAACTGGCGCATCCCCCTGTCCGGTCCGGTTGACCCAAGGACTCTTGCCTTTACGGCCCTCCTGGAAATTCCGGGGAAAAGACGACCCCAGGAAGTTGGCTTGGCCCTGGAAAGAAATCAATTGGACGGCTCGCTTCTTCTCCTGACCGAAGGCCCGAAGAAAGGTTGGGCAATCCTGGAGCTTCCGGTCGGCCTTCAGGGAACCCAGGGTGGCAATCTCATCCAGGCGGAGAGGCGCATTCGCCTTCGTTTCAGTTCGAGTGGAACTGGGAGCGGCCTCCTTCCACAATAAGGTCATGGAAGGATGGGACACCCTGAAGGGGATTGGGTGGATGTGGGGGGGCCTGATGGCCATCCTCGGCGCCATGGCTGGATCCTTTGCTTCCGCCGCCATTCATCGGATACCTCGGGAGGGCATGACCCTGATTCATCCCCTGAGGTCCTTCTGTCCCCATTGCCGACATACCCTGCGATGGCATGACAATCTTCCGATTCTTGGCTGGCTGCTGCTGCGCGGGAAATGTCGCGACTGCGGGGTTGGTTTCGGTGCGTCCTATCTGGGCCATGAGTTGATTCTGGCTTCTGTATTTCTTGTGGCGGGGTCGGGATGGGCAGCCATCTCCCTCGGAACCCTGCTCCTGACCCTGGTGGCGTTGACCGCCCTTTGGATTGCCGCGGGAGTGGATTGGAACCACCTCATCCTCCCGGACGGCATCACCCTTGGCGGGGTGGTTCTGGGGCTTCTGGCCGCCCCCTTTCTTCCTCAATTCCAGCTCGGCCCCGACTTGTCCCGATCCTTCTGGTTCTTCGGTTTCCAGGATGCGAGTTCATTTTCTTCGCCCGCGACAGCGGCCTTCACCGCCGCCGTTGCGGGGGCTTTGATTTCATTCCTTTTGCTATTTGGAATCCGGGCTCTGTTTTCCTATCTTCTTGGTCAGGAAGCTCTCGGTTTCGGGGACGTCAAATTCCTCGCCGCCGTCGGAGCGCTCCTCGGCCTGGAGGCCGCCCTGTGGACCCTCCTGGTCGGAGTGTTCCTTGGAGCTCTCCTTGGTCTCTTGAATGTCATGCGGATGAGCCTCTTGGTTCGGGTTCGGAACCGCCGTCGCGGCGTTTCCCACTCCGTACGCAAGGTTCTTTTCCGTGGCTGGAGGTTGGGCCGCCGCATTCCGTTCGGTCCTCCTCTGGTTCTGGGAACCGCGCTCCTGCTTCTGTTCCCCGGTTCCGCCCGGGTCTTCTTTCTTGAAACCTGGCCGGAAACTCTCCGACTTCTCCTCAACTGAAACCCGTCCGACTCCCATGATTCGAATTCCCCTCCTCCTCCTTGGCGCGGCCGTACTGACGGTCTCGTGCCAAAACCCCAGAAACCTTGAAATCATCGCCGACCAGGACCAAAACCTGGAGGCCTACGACATGGAGAACAAGCGTCTTCGCAATCAACGCGACATGGCGCTTGCTGAGACGGCTTCTCTCGACGAGCAGCTGAACCTCGAGCAAGCCCGGGCGGTTGAACTCTTCCAGCGCGTTTCCGCCATGGAAGCCGACATTGCGGAACGTGATGCGGAAGTGGACGCTCTCAGGGGCCGTTTTGCAGGCACAGGCATCGGTGTCGAGCGACGCGGCGACTGGGTCGTCCTGAATGTGCCGAGTTCCCTCACCTTCAAGTCGGGTTCCTCCACCTTGAATACGAAGGGCAAGAGCGGCCTCCAGAAGGTGGCTCAGGAATTGTCCGGCAATTACGCGGGGAAGACCTTCTGGGTAGAAGGCCATACCGACAACGATCCCATCACGAAATCCAAATGGGAATCGAACCTTCACCTGTCCGCCGCCCGGGCACTGAGCGTCGCCAACTTCCTGATTAAGGACTCGTCCGTGGACGCTTCCTCTATTCGGGTGGCAGCCTACGGCGAAAATTCGCCCAAGGGCAACAACAATACCAAGGAAGGAAAAGCCGGCAATCGTCGGGTCGAGATCGTCATCCTGGACTGAAGAACCGACGCTAGACTCGAAAGCGCCGGGGGGATTCTTTTCCCCCCGGCGCTTCTTTCTTTACCCCCTTTTTCGCATCCCCATGGCTTCA
>DCAK01000116.1:36148-36350 GCA_002311925.1 Planctomycetes bacterium UBA1135 | reverse complement strand
CAATTTGGCCTTCCTGGGCGCATCCAGCGCCGGGAAGACTTCCCTGGTCGAAGCCCTCGCCCATCATTTGGGCAAGGTCGACAGGCTGGGTTCCGTCGAGGAGGGAACCACGCTCTGTGATTTCCACGAGGAGGAGAAGGACAAGAAGCACAGCTTGATGGGTTCCGTGGTTCATATTTCCCACGGAGGTGGGGTTCTCAAC
>DCAK01000116.1:35447-36093 GCA_002311925.1 Planctomycetes bacterium UBA1135 | reverse complement strand
TCATCGACACCCCGGGATATCCGGATTTCCAAGCGGACGCCGTGACTTCGCTTGGCGCCGCCGACATTGCCGTGCTCACTTTGGCTGCCGAAGACTCAGGGCTTCCCTTTCATGCCGTTCATATGTGGAACCTCGCCGGA
This sequence comes from Planctomycetes bacterium UBA1135, assembly GCA_002311925.1. Taxonomy (GTDB): domain Bacteria; phylum Planctomycetota; class UBA1135; order UBA1135; family UBA1135; genus UBA1135. The sequence goes on along the minus strand of DCAK01000116.1, from coordinate 35,953 downwards.
AACCTGGGTCTTGCCCGAGCCGTGGTCATCACCCATCTGGATGGCGACAACTTGACCATGGACGGCGTCATGGCCAATTTGCAGGAACATCTGGGCCAGAGCGTGGTTCCCGTGACTCTTGGGAACGGCACGGGGGATTCCTTCAACAAGGTGGAGGAGGGGCTGGGTGTGGATTCCTCTCACCGATCCTCCCTCGTGGATGCCATCGTGGAGAGCGATGATTCCCTCATGGAGAAATACCTCGAGGAAGGCTCGGTGGACGATTCCTCTCTCATGGCAGCCATCCCAGGGGCCATGGCCGGAGGAACTTTCGCCCCTGTTTTCTGCGTGGACCCCTTGCGGGGCCTCGGGGTTTCGGAATTCGCCGATTTCATGGAATCCAATTTCCCGACTTCCGGTCGACAAGCCGAACGTCGAAATTTCCCCAACCTGGACGGAAGCGGGAAAGACGGGAGGGTGGTTGCTCGGGTGTGGAAGGTGGCGACCGACAAGCACCTGGGGCAGAT
>DCAK01000116.1:30870-35384 GCA_002311925.1 Planctomycetes bacterium UBA1135 | reverse complement strand
GACCGACAAGCACCTGGGGCAGATCACCTACCTCCGGATTCTCCAGGGAACGCTCACTTCCGACGGGGTCATCGAAGGCCCCGATGGGGGGAAACCCATCAAGGTCAACGGCCTGTCGTCCATATCCGGGAAGGACCTTGAGCCCATGGAATCAGCGGGACCTGGCCACGTGGTCGCGGTTTCACGCATGGAGGATTTCAAGGTGGGAGACATCCTGGTATCGGAAGGAACCGCCGAGGAGGACCCCTTTCCCCTTCCTCTTCCCTTCTGTTCTCTTTCGGTTCGTCCAAAGAGCCGTGACGACGAACAGAAAATCGGAAGTGAACTCCAGAAAATCGTGAAGGAGGACCCTTGCTTCAAAGTGAGACGCGAGCCGGCCACCCACGAAACCATCGTGGATGGGTTGTCAGATCTTCATCTGTCCACATGCTTGCACCGCCTTAGCATGAGGGGGGTGGATGTGGACACCAGTGTTCCCAAGATTCCCTACAAGGAAACCATCACTGCGAAATCTCAGGGCCATCATCGTCACAAGAAACAATCCGGCGGCGCCGGGCAGTTCGGTGAGTGTTTCATTCGCCTCGCGCCGTCCGTCCGTGGTTCCGGTTTCGTGTTCGTGGACAAGATTGTCGGAGCTTCCATTCCCCGCCAATTCATCCCTGCGGTTGAAAAGGGAGTCGCGGAGCAGATGACTCAAGGCATCATCGCCTCCTCCGAGGTGGTGGATGTCCAAGTGGAGCTCTACGACGGCAAGCATCACGCAGTGGATTCCGATGAGAACTCCTTCAAGATGGCGGGAGCCAGGGCCCTCAAGGACGCTTTCCTCAAGGCCAGCCCCATCCTCCTGGAGCCCATCATGAAAGTTGAAATCTCAGTCCCCAGCCGATTCTTTGGCGACGTGAGCGGCAACCTCAACAACCGTCGAGGCCACATCCTGGGAATGGAAATGGAGGGGGATTTTCAAATCATCCAGGCCGAAGTTCCGCTGGTCGAAATGCAGACCTACAGCACCCCCTTGCGGTCCATGACCCACGGGGAGGGAAACTTCAAGATGGAATTCGGTCGTTACGATCGGGTCCCCTCTCACCTTCAGGAGGAAGTGGTCGCGCAGATGGGGAGCGAGGATGCGGAGGAATAAGAAAGCCGGGTTCAGCTTGGCCGAACTTCTTTTCTTCGTCGCAACTCTCTCTCTTCTTTCCTGGCTTCTTCTCCCCCAGGTTCTTCTTCCCAGGCTCCAATTGAACGAGGAGATTGCTGAACGAACCCTGAAGGTCGTCGGAGCCGGGCAAAGGATGTGGGCGAAAACTTCAGGGAATCCAGTTCCCCTTTCTCGATTCACCCTTGAAGCTCCCCCCATGCAGGATTCTTTGGCCCCCAATTTCCGGCTCCCCTTGGTGCCCGCGTCCTTTCGCGTCGGGCCTGCCGGGACCGTGTCGAGAGGGGGGTATCGCTTCGAGGATTGGATGGAAAAGGGAACACACCTGACGGGCTGCGTTGCCACCCCGGAGCCTTCCGGATACGGGGGCAGGAAAGGATTCCGAATCCGCTACTCCACCGGGGAAGTGGAGTCTTTTTTGGTCGAGCCCTGATTGCCGCCTGGAACTGGAAGAAACAGGGCGTCTGCTGCCGCCCAAGTCGTGGCTTCCAATGCGGAGGGGTCTTCTTCCCGAACGCTTGCCAAGGTTTCGAGCGTATGACGAATGTGGGCGGGCTCATTGCGTTGCCCTCGCACCGGTTGGGGGGCGAGAAAAGGGGCGTCGGTCTCAATCAGGAGTCGGCTGGAGGGAATCAGGCGGGAGGAGGCGCGGATGGAGTCGGCCTTGGGGTAGGTGAGGTTGCCGGCGAAACTGAAATGGAGGCCCAGGTCGAGCAAATCACCGACCAGGTCTGGACCTTCGGACCAGCAGTGCATGACGCCTTGAATCTCCCGCTTCTGGTCGCGGAGAATTTCCAACACGGCTGGACCCGCATGCCGGCAATGAATGATGACCGGAAGCTCGAGGATTGGCGCAAGGTCGAGATGAGCCCGGAAGGAGTCCTCCTGGACTCGGGGTGGGGTGGAGTCGCGGTAGAAATCCATCCCGGTTTCCCCCACTGCGGCCCACCCGCCTTCCCGGGCAAGTTCCCCCAGNNGAGAGTCCATCCTTCCAGGGAGGGATTCCGCCGGGCCGCAATCATTGGGGTGGATGCCGATGGAAGCCAGGACATCGGGTTCCTTCTCGGCGAGGGTTCGGCAGGCCCGGGCGCTTTCCAAATCCACCGCCACGCAAACCATCATGCCGAGGCCCGTTGCTCGGGCTCGTTCAAGTTGGGCCTGAGCGGGATGATCCTCTGGATTGAAGACCAGGTGGCAGTGGCTGTCGAATAAAACCATATCAATTCTTCGGGACCGGAGGGAGACCGTGGATTCCCCGCAACTCGGACATGAAAGCGTGAAGCACGGGGCGGTTGGCCCGAGGGGGGATTTTTTGAAGGAGGACTTCCTTGCCGGAAAGGGGGTCCACTTGCAAGAGAGCAAGAAGGGATTCCTTTCGAACAGTGAGGTCCCTCTCTTCCGAGAGGAACAAGGTCAGGAAAAGCCCTCCGAGCTCGCGGGTGCGGCTGCGTCGGGCAAGTTCTCGAATGGCTTGGACACGCGCCCAACTCGACAGGGTGGGAGCGGCGGCGGCTTCTCTCAAAAGGTCTTCGGCGTCCTTGCCTGGTCGGGGAAGAAGGATATTTTCCACATAGAGGCCGGGGAATTGGTGCTGAGCCCTGGCGGCCTCCGTTCGGAGAATTTTTCGCCCCTGTCTGAAGGCCTCGGCAGGATCGACTCTCCAGAGGAGAATGTGTCCTTGAAGGCGCAAACCCGGGGGAGCATCTCGGTGGGAAAAGATTCGGGCGAGGGACAAGGTGTCCGCTCCGGAAGTCCGGGCCGCCGCCTGGAGGAGCCAGGTCCCCAGCTTGGGGTGGGGTCCGTTCACCCTTTCAATCCAATCCGTCCAGGGAAATTCAGAGGCTCCCGCAAGGTTGGCAAGGCTTGCGGCGCAAAGGGCCGCCCGGAAGGATTCTTCCTGGGCCTGATCGGGGGTCTCGGCCGTGCGGGACCGCTCGGCATGAGTGCGACTCCGCACGAAGAGGGCCTGTCCCGCATTCTCTTCTGAAGGAAGTCTTCCCAGGAGGGCGTAGGAAATACCTGTGGGGAAGGGGCTTAGAGAGGATTCCTGCCGTGCTCCAGCAGGGAGTCCTGAAAAAGAACCCAAAAAGACGAAAAAAAGGAGCGGGCACGATATTCGCAGGATGGTTTGCAGACCTCCATTCTCTTGGCTGGTTGTCCTGTGGCTCATGACCTTTACTGTGCTAAACTTCTTCGGATTCGAGGAATGCCCTTGCGGGGGAATCCTGGTTTCCTTTCCCGTTTGAATCCCTTGATTTCCTCCATTCTAAGACTCCGAACCTTCTTGGCCCTTGGGGTCCTCGTTGGAGGCTTTGCAGGTTGTCTGAGTTCGGATTCCTCAGTCGGTAGCTCCGGTTCCGCCTTCGGCAACAATGGTGAAGAATTCGGGCTTGCCCTTTGCTCCCTGGGTTGTTCAGGTGGCAATTGCACCGTCAATTCAATCGCTACGAACCAGGATATCGTTCTCACTTTCAACGATTTTGTGGATCCCGCTTCCGTTCACAATGGAACCATTCAGGTCATCGATATTGCCAACGGTTCCTCTCCGCCGATTCATCTTCTCACGAACGGCGACCAGGTCATCCTGCGTCCCGCTCTTGTGGAATCCGGGTATGGAATCCAATTTGGATTCGAGGAAGGCGCACAGTTATCAGATTAGAATCTATGCCGCCCCGGGATCCTCCGTCATCAAGTCCATCCGAGGGGCCTCGAACACGACTTCACTCCTTTGTACGGTGACCACCACCGGCTTGATGGACCAGGTTCCAGGGGACCCCTTGGCCACTTGGACCCCCAACGGGGCTTCCCCTCCGACATCCCAGGATTTCGATGTGGAATTGACCTTCAACGACCTGATGCAGAAGTATCAGCTGGTGGATTCTTCAACCGGCCAGAGCGGGACCGTTTCCCTCACCCTCGTGGACGACGACGGCCAGGGCAATCTCCTTGAGATTCCAGTTCAAGGGATATGGTCCGCGGTCCTTGACCAGGACCTCCTTCAGACCCGGATGACCTTCGTCGCGGACAACGTGTTTCCAGGAGTCATCAACACCATCCGCTACCTCCGCCTGGCTCTCGCTCCTCAAATCGCAGACCTCGCAGGCAACACCTTGGCGAACAGTGGCGAGCACATCATCCCCCTCCCCGTCACGGGCTCTCAATCAGGTTCCTTCGAAGAGGACTTCGCCGACACATCCTGGTTGGACGATGCGGCTTCAGGTGTCGGTATCTGGGGCTCGATTCCAGGCGCCCTCGACAGCACCTACGAGGTGGTGGATGGCGTTTCCCGCCATGCCGGTGGAGGGTCGGGCATTCTTGGCCCCCTGGAAATCTACGACAACACAACCCTGGACACCGA
>DCAK01000116.1:21501-30789 GCA_002311925.1 Planctomycetes bacterium UBA1135 | reverse complement strand
GTCCTCGGAACCGCCTCCCTCGGGGGAACGGGAACACGCCCCCTCCGGCTGTTCTCACGAGGCCGCATGACGATTTCTTCTACTGCGAAATTGACCGTCACCGGCGAAAGCGCGCAAGCTGATCCACATGTCGAATCCAATCAGCAGACGCCAGGCGCAGAGGACGACCCTATGAATATTGGCAAGTACATGCCACCCGGGGAACTCTATAAGGAAGGCGTTGGGGTGTTTGAGTCCCAAATTTATTCGGGGGAAATTGACGATGCTGTCGGCGGATTTCCTGGACTTGGGAATCTCAGTGGTGGGCACGGGGGACAAGGCGGAGAAACTTGGTATTTGGCTTATAAATCAACCGGGGCAAACCCTTGGTATTACGATGACACCAACCCGAACAACTATTTCCAGTCTTGGTCAGGCGGAGGCGGCCCTCCTGACCCTGATCGATTCAAGGACGGTCTCATTTTTGAAGATGTTCATGGTTTCAATGGGAACGGGGTGGGTAATGTCCCCGCGACTGGTCGGCCCATCGACCTGGGAGCATTTCCGGGTGCTTCCGCCGACATTCTCGGCGACTGGCAGAACGGGTCGGGCATGGGATCCATGGCATGGCCTCCTCGAAGCAATGTGGTTCCTTGGGATACGGATGTAACTGGGTTTACCGGAGCCACTGAGCCCATTCGATCGCACTACAAAACGGGCTTTGGCACAAGTCTCGATGAATACGCCATCCATCGCTCTCGGGGCGGGGGAGGCGGAAGCTATTGGACCCGAGGCGGCAAAGGGGAGTTCTATGTTTCGACTTTCACCTTTGGAGCCACCACGGTCCCCAGTGTGAATCCGTTGGGGCTTCCCTTTCACAATTCTCAGGGTGGAATGGATCGTATTCCGGACATTGATACAGCATCTAACCGTCGAGTTTATGAGTTCAATGGCAGGGACGACGAGGGTTTGGAAGACCTCTATGTGTGGAACTTCGTGGCGGTTCTTAATGATCCGAGCACAGATGAAGTGCGCGATGCTGATGCGGGGGGTTTTGACCCCAGCCTGATATCTGGAATCGAGATGCTGGACCCTGACCAGGGATTTCTCCGCGGTGGTGCTGGCGGAGGGGGTGCTGGATCCAGCATGCACGGTTCTGCCAATGATGATGCACCCGGTGTTCCGAACCCTGGAATTGAGACCTACCGCAATTGCGACGGAGGTGGTGGAGGTGCTGGTGGCGGGGCTTGTCAACTGCAATCGGGGAACGACTTCTTTTTGGACGGACAAATTAAGGCCTTGGGAGGGGACGGTGCTTCAAGCTACTTCATGCACCAAGTCCTGCCTATTTTTGGGAATGGATCCAGCGCGTGGTCGCACACGAATGCCATTGCTGTTTGCCCTCCTGGAGATGCAGGGGGTGGAGGGGGGTCTGGTGGAGCGGTTCTCTTGCAGACCGCGGGGACCCTCTATTACACGGTGCAGGACGGCGACAACATCGATGTGAGCGGAGGGAGCGGTGGCTACGGTTCCGCCGCGAACCTTGGTGGAGACGGAGGCACCGGTCTGGTCCGCATTGAAACCGGCGATGGAGGCCCGGTGGTGTTGAACCAGGGCCCCAACTACCCACTTGGAGATGTCCTGGATTTGGTCAACCCCGACGAAGGCGTCCTCCTCGACCCCATTGGCCAAATCGGGGTCAACAACCACTTTCCCTTCCTTGGAGGCCTGCTGGATGGCTCGGCGGATGTCGTGGCCGAAGGATTGACTTTTCATGGCAATTCCTGCGGAATCCAGAGTCAGTGGTATGCCTCGGACGCGTCCGCCTTGTTCATCCGGGCGACCGGTTTCGAAATTGAATGCGAATACGACGATGGCTCCGGAGTCCAATCTTTCAGCTGGACGGTGGACGGGAGTCCCGGAGATTCATGGCCGCTTCCAGGGATTGATCCCATTTGGGTCGCTTTCCAGCAGGGCTGGGCAATGCCGGACGGGACTCCCAATCAGGAACCGGAGAGCGCCTCCACTTGGCCTTGGGTGGTTCCGGGGTTTACCGTCACCGGTGGCGTGGATACGGGCGGTTTGGCCGAGCTTCAGGCCAGGGGTTCAACCCGGATGTTTCGCTACATGGTTGTTTTCGACCATGACATTCTGCGCAACCCGTCTTGGTTGGGTCCCGCGAATTCGGGAGCTTATTTCCGGGTGAAGTCGGTGAAAATTCTCTGGGAAACCGCCTGAGCCCGGCTCTTGGCCAGGTTTCTCCTTCCTGACGCGCTTCTGGTCCATGCCGGTCGGTGCCTGCATGAACACGCGCTTGCGGTGAGCGGGGGAAAGATCGTCGGGGTCGTCCCAGCCGGGGAGGTCGCCAAGGAAAGACTTGAAAGGTATTCCGGAGAATTGTGGGTTGCGGGACCGATTCTTGCTCACGCCCATCTGGAGGACCACGACTTTCCCGCCAAGGATTGGCAGGGAGTGCCTTTTTCGACCTGGGCGGGAGGGCTCACCCGATGGAGAGGGGAGCAAGCGANNACCGAGAAAAGCGCCGACCGGACCCTGGCCGAATTGAAGGATGCAGGCTGCGGCCTGGTGGCCATTCACATGGGGGAGGGCAAGCGCCTTCTTTCCTCCCAGCCTGAAGTCCTTGTCTTCCGTGAAGCTCCCTTTCCAGGAACCGAGGGCGGGGAGGAATGGACCCCCTCTCCGTGTTCAGCCCTTCATTCGCCTTTCCTTGTGAGCGAGGCGAATGCCCGCCGGGCCTTCGGGGATCCATCTCGCCGCGTTTCGGTCCACCTTGGAGAGCATCCCGAAGAACGGCGTTTCCTGTCCAGCCAGGACGGACCCTTGGCCGAGCTCATGGATAGCCGCGGGCGTCCCTTCCCCCGGGAGCGGTGGGAGTCTCCCGTGGATTGGCTGAAGGCCATGGGAGGCGCTCGGCCCGGGGTGATGGCGGTCCACTGCGGAGATTTGGATGCTCAGGAGCTCGGAACGCTTCGGCGGGTAGGGGTCGCCATTTGCTGGTGTCCCGGAACCCACTCCTATTTCGAGCGACCGACGCCTTCCTTCGAGGAGGCAGGAATTCTTCCCGATTGCCTGGGCTGTGATTCCCGAGCTTCCAATCACAGATTGGACCCTCTCCTTGAATTGAGGCTCGCACGCAGGGCCCTGGCCCATGCTTCCCCGCAAGCCCTTTGGCATGCCCTGACGGCGGGGGGGGCAGCTTCCCTGGGTTTGGTGGCCCGGGGGACCTTGGAACCGGGGCGGAAGGCCGCAATCCTGGCCTTTTCCACCCCCGCGGACAAGGATGCGGTGGGAATCTGCGAGTGGCTTGCCGATTTGGACGGTCCCGACCCCTTGCGACCGGTGGAGACCTTCTAGAATGCCCGGGAATATGGCGCATGCAGAACGAGAACGGGCGCTCGCCTTGGCGCGGGAAAGCGAGAGGATTCTCCTCTCGGGTCATTTGCGGGCGGACGGGGATTGCCTTGGAGCCCAGGCTGTCCTTTTTCACGCATTCCGTGCCCTGGGCAAGGAATGTGAAATTCTCCTGCCCGACCCTCCCGACGGTCGTTACGGGTTTCTGCGGGAGAAGACGCCCTGGGCGGTCAAGGATCCCCAGGCCCCCCTTCCCCCGCACGACCTTCTCATGGTTTGTGATTGTTCCCGGCTGTCGAGGCTGGGAGAGATGGGCGCCTTGGTGGAAGCCTCGGAGATTCCTCGCATAGCCCTGGACCATCATCCTCTCGAGGAAGGGAAATCCCCGTGGACCGCTCTTTTCCATGATTTGAATTCCCCTGCCAGTGGCCTATTGGCTCTCGAATTTTCCAGGGCCCTGGGAGTGGAACCCGGGCCCGAGGCCTGCGAAGCGGCGTTCACCGCCTTGATGACCGACACGGGCTGGTTGAAGTATTCCAATGCCGGCCCTGTTGCCTGGGAAGCGGCCGCCTCCTTGGTGGCGGGCGGCGTGGACACGGTGAAGGTCTATCACGAGGTTTACCAACGGGCGGAGCCGGGCCGTCCCCGCGGAATCGCCGCCGCCATGTCCAACCTTGAATACCATGAGGATGGGAAGCTGGCCCTCGCCTGGGTGGATGAGGCGAGCCTGGACGGCGAGCATGCTTCCTTGGAGGACACCGACGAGGTCCTTGACTTGATGCGCGCGGTGGATGGGGTGGAGGCTGTGGCCTTTCTCATGCCCCGCTCCGGCCTCTGGAAAGCATCCCTTCGCAGTCTCAGCGTGGTGGATGTGAACGAGGTCGCCGAGACGTTGGGCGGCGGCGGCCACGCCCGGGCCTCCGGGGTCATGTTTCCCGAGGGGACCACCCTGGAAGAAGCGCGTGGAAGCCTACTCAAGGGCCTCCAGGACGCCCTGAGGGCCCTCCCCTAGGCCTTCAGGCGCTCCCGGGCACCGAACATGCCTTGGAAAGCGAGGCCCGCCAGGCGGGGATTCTGGCGCAATCGGCGCAGGACATAGGCCCGCCAAGCGGACCCATAGGGAAGATAGACACGGACGGGGATTCCCGCTTCGCGGATTTTCACCCGGAGGCTTTCTTGAACTCCGAGAAGCATCTGAACTTCACACCGTTCCTCGTATTCTGGATGCGAGGCAAGGAGAGTTTGCAGGGCGCCGGTGATGACCGGGTCGTGTGTGGCGACCCCGACCCAAGCGCCTCCCTCCAGGAGAATCTCGAGGGTCTCCAGATAGCTGGCGGTGATGGCTTCGGAATCCACGAAGGCGATTTCCGGGGGTTCGACATAGACCCCCTTGACCAGGCGGACATTCAAGGTTCCATTCTCCGCAAGAAGGCCGCGAGCGTCATTGGCCGTCCGGTGGAGCATGGATTGAAGGACGCACCCCACCTTGCCTCCGAATCGATTCCGCAGAATTTTGAAACCGTCAAGAGTGGGGTCGACCGTTTCCGACCCCTCCATTTCCCAGCGGAGGAAACCGCCGGCATCCGCAGCTTCATCCCCGAGTTGCGAGGCTCGTTCCACCCCTTCATTCCAATCGATGCCCATTCCGAATTGGGAGGGTTTGATGGAAAGATTGATTTCGAGTTCGGAGGCGGAAAGGTCAACCAGCAGGCTCTGGTATTCCTCCAGGGCATCGTCCGCCTGGCTGGAGTTTTCGATTTCTTCGCCGAGAAGGTCGAAAGTGATGCGGTACCCGGTGGTGGCGAGATGCCGGGCATGGTGGATGGCTTCGCCCCTGGATTCGCCGGCCAGATAGCGCCCGCTCATGGTCCGCAACAAGGGGTTGGGGACCAGCGGCAGGCATCCTGCCAGAAGTGAGTCGAGCCATTTCATGGGCAAAAAGGAGGGGCGGGGGAGCCCTAGGATGGCCCAACGAGGTGCCTCGCGCCACCTCCAGTTGCAGCGGTCATGGGCAGGACAACCCTTTTCCAATCCAAGTTTTCCCTGTTGGCCGGAGGAATCCTGGTCGCTTGGGGGGCCACCTTGGCGCCCGGCCTGGCCACCCTCGCCTGGGAACCCAAGGCCGCCGCGGGAGTCGCCATCCTCACCTTCTGGTGCTGGATAACAGGGGCTCTCCCTCTGCCCGTGGCTTCCCTTCTTCCCGCCTTGTGCCTCCCCCTGCTCGGAGTGGCTTCCGCAGGAACGGTGGCCTCGTGGTACTTCCACGACATCCTTCTCCTCCTTCTGGGAGGCTTTGTTCTCGCCCTTGCTCTTCAAAAGGAGGACCTCCACAGGAGGTTCGCCTTCAGGATTCTTCGCACTCTGGGCGCGCGGCCCAGGCGCTTGGTGCTCGGTTTCATGGCCGTCGCCGCCTTTCTTTCCATGTTCCTGAGCAATACGGCGACCGCCCTTCTTCTCCTCCCCGTCGCCCTGGCCATTCTGGACCGCATGGAGAAGGAGGAACAAGCCAAGCTCGCCGTCCCTCTTCTGCTTGGGTTGGCCTATGCATGCTCGATTGGAGGCACCGCCACCCCCGTGGGTACCGCTCCCAATGCCGTGCTCCTGGGCCAGATCCAGGCCCATTTCCCCCAGGCGCCGGCCATCTCCTTCGGCCAATGGTTCGTAGGGGCCCTTCCCTTCGTGGGTTTTTTCGTGGTATTGGTCTGGTGGGTTCTGACCCGCTGGATGGGGTCGGTACCGGCTGAACCCTCCCCCTCCCTTTCAAGGATGATGGAGGAAATCACCTCCCTTCCCCGCCGCACTCGGAATCAAAATCGGGTTCTGGTGGTTTTCCTTGGGGTGGTCTTCCTCTGGTTGACCCGTCGTGAACTGGACCTCGGAATCTTCACCTTGCCGGGCTGGGGCAATCTTCTGCCGCCAGTGGTGGCCTTGGGAATCACGGATTCCACGGTGGCTCTTTTCGGCATGGTGATCCTCTTCCTTCTGCCTCGTTCCGAGGGAGGGGTGATGCTTGAATGGAGGGATTGCAGGGAGCTTCCATGGGGAGTGTTGCTTCTCATGGGAGGCGGATTCGCCATCGCCCATTCCATGGATGAAACGGGTCTCTCCAGGGTGGTCGGAGACGCGCTGGCGGGGCCGCTTCAGGTTCTTCCCCCTGTGGCAATGGTCGCCCTTACGGTGCTGGGGGTTACATTCCTCACGGAAATGACCTCGAATACCGCCACCGTGAACGTACTTCTTCCACTGCTGTTCTCTTCCTCGGTGGCGGCCGGAATCCACCCTCTTCTTCTTGCCCTGCCTGCCACCTTCGCTGCAAGCTGTGCATTCATGCTTCCCGCCGCGACCCCTCCCAACGCCATCCTGTTCTCCAGTGGCCGATTGAAAATGGCCGAAATGGTGAAAGCGGGGCTCGTTCTCAATCTCCTTTCCTGCATCGTCGTGACCCTCTTCGTCCTGGCCTGGACCGCTCCGCGTTGGGGATTGGATCTCTTCACCTTCCCTTCCTGGGCGACGCTTCCCTGATGCGCGGACTCCTTCTTGTCGGAATGTGCCTCGGGCTCGTCGGGTGCGGCGAATCCGCAGCTCCACGATGGGACCTGGTGCTGGTCTCCGTCGACACCCTGAGAGCGGACCGACTTCCCTTCTACGGGTCCCCAAGAGCCACCGCAGGAAACCCGGAGGACCTTGGAAGCCCTGCCTGGTTGGCGAAGCAAGGAAGCGTTTGGGAAAATTGCTGGGCTCCCGCGGGGAAGACCCTCCCTTCCTTGGGGACCTTTTGGACCGGCCTCGACCCCCTGGAGCACGGCGGTCTCTCCAACCGCCATGCGGTGCTCAGGCGGAGCTTTGCGGAAGAGTTGCAATCAGGTGGTTTCGCCACTCATGCGGCCGTCGCCAACCTGTCGCTGGGCCCCCTCTGCGGCCTGGCCAAGGGCTTCGACTCCTATGCCGTTCTCGCCCGTGAAAGAGAGCCGCAGATTCCGGGCCATCTACTCGCCAAGGCCCGGTCTTCGATTTCCAATGGCTCCCCACTACTCCTCTGGGCCCATTTCATGGCTCCGCATCAGCCCTACTCGCCGCCTTCTTCGGTGGCCGGGCAGTGGACCGACCCGGCGGGCCCTCCTGGTAGCCATGAAATCCTCGCCGGGGTCCATCGGAAACCCGAAACCCTGACCTCCGAGTTGAAGGGGCACCTCCGCGGCCTCTACGACGAGGAGGTCCTTGCCGCCTCTCTTTGGGTCCAGGAACTTCTCCAGGGACTGGATTCGATGTATCGCTCGTCCGGGCGAGGGGGGTTGCTGGACAATGCCGTGGTGGTTTTCTTCAGCGATCATGGCGAGGAATTGGGGGACCGGCATGGATATTTCCCGCACGCCAAGAGCCTCTACAGTGGAGTGATTCGGGTCCCGCTCGTGATTGCCGGCCCTGGAAGGAAGGCGGGAACCCGCATTCAAGAGGGGAAGGCCCTCGGCGGGGTTCTTCCGAGCTTGCTGGCTGGAAATGCTGGGTCTACCGAGGCCTTTTTCTCCAGTTGGCTGGGTGAATATTTCGCCGTTCGTGAGGGGCCCTGGACCCTGGTTCACAATCCCGGAGGCGATTCCTCCGGCCCGAGGGAACCTCCCCGCGATGTTCCCTATCCCTATCCTCCCTTCGCGCTCTTCGATCGTCGTTCTGACCCCTTGGAACAGGTCGATGTTGCGGCGGACCATCCTGAAGTCGTCCATCGCCTTTTCGGCCTACTCGACCAGTGGTACCGCGGTCTGGATCTGGCCGAGCCGGGAATCCCGGAGGGCATGGACCCCGCCATTCTTGCCGCATTGGGGTACCCGGAGTCGCTTGAAGCGGAGTCCAGGGCTCCGTGGCCGCATGCGGAGGGGCCCCGGTGAGTGGTCCCGCCAGGATTCCAGGACGAACCCCGTGGCTCGAGGGAGGGGCTCTGGCCTTGCTCGTGTTGGCGGTGTTTCTCCTCGGTGGGGAAGCCGTTCGGGTTTCCTACCACGGAACCCTGCACGCGACGGTGGGAGAGGCGGTTCTCCGGGGCGGATTCACCACGGACAATCCCTATCACGCCGGAGAAAGCCTCCGTTACTACCTCCTGCACCCGGGTCTTGGAGCTGCCTTGGGCCGCACCGGAATCGGGCCCTTTTGGGGCTTCGCCCTCCTCAATCTCATCGGCGCCCTTCTCTTCGCTCCCGCCTTGGATTCCCTCGGCCGGTCCTTGGGTTTGGGATGGAGGGCTCGCCGCTTTTCCTTTCTTGCCGCGATTCTCGCTTTCAACGGGTTGGGATGGGTGATGGGTCTCTTCGGAGAACCCCTGGGGGAGCGCCCCCCCCTCCTGGCTCTTTCCCATGCGACCGGGACTGGAATGGATTGGGCTTGGGATGCCCGCCTTCAGGCTTTTCTCCCCAAGTTCCTGAACCCGTCCTCCTTCGCCCTCGCTCTCCCTTTCGGGATTTGGCTCCTGGCCCATGCCGCCAATCCCCTGGCCAAGGCTCGCCAGGCCATTTTTCCGGCCGCACTCGCATTGGCCCTCAACCCCATGGTCGGATTGTTTTGTGGAGGGGTCGCGGCAATCTGGAAGGCGCCCCAACTCCTTCAAGACCGAGGCGGAAGTCGCTGGGCTTGGCCCTGCGCGGGAACCCTTGGGGTTCTCCTCGCTCTTCCTTTCCTCTGGCCCCTTCTCGGGGAGAGTCCGAACGGCCCCTCCCTGTTGGGGGGGTTCGCCTTTTCAGGGACTCCACTCAGCAATTTTCTCGGCCCTCTTTCCTTCCTCCTTCTGGCGGCATGCCTGGCCGTCCGCATCGCCTCGAATCGGATGAGGTGGATGGTCGGGGTCGGGGTGGGTTGCGCCTTCCTGGGGCTCCTTGCAGGGCCACTCCCTTGGGGAAACGAGTACAAGTTTTCACGGCTTGCCGGTCTTCTTCTCGCGTTGCCGGCCGG
>DCAK01000116.1:20681-21494 GCA_002311925.1 Planctomycetes bacterium UBA1135 | reverse complement strand
CGGTCTCTTTCTTTCCGACCTCAGATGCAGAGGGAAATCTTGGCCGGCTTGGGGCGTTCTCGGCTTGACACTCCCCACCTTGGCGATGACCTTGGCCGCCTATCTTTCCTGGGACACTTGCCCTGATGGCTTGGCTCCCCGTTGGAAAGTGATAAATGGACGGTTGACGGCCCCGGGGTCGCAGGTGTTCCAAGTCGAATCCGAGCTCCCCTCCGAGTTTCCCATTCTCGTTCTTGGAGATCCTGGAGGGCGCCTTCGCCAGGGGATTTCCATCACGGGCAATCCTCTCGCCCCGCTTCTTCACCGGTCACTGCTGGTGGACGACCCCCACATTCACAATGCCCGCATTCCCGGCTTGAAGGAGAGATTGCAGGATCGGGAAAGGGTTCGTCAGGGCGACGCCGCTGCCTTGACGAGATTGCGCAATATCCAGTCCCGGCAATCCCTTCTTGTCCTGACGGATTCGGGAGGATTGGAAACCCCGGTCTTGATTGCCGCTCAGGGAAAGGTGCTCGCGAAGGAGGGCTTGATCACACTCTGGCTTCTTCCTCCGAAGGAAGGCTGACCCGAAACAAGACCGCCCTCTTCAGATGGGTTTCCTCCAGGGTTTCCATCCCATCGAGGTCGGCAAGAGTCCGCGCAACGCGAAGAAGCCGAAGGTTTCCCCGTCCGCTCAGAGAAAATCTTTCGCTCAGGCGGGTGAGTTCTTTCCGGGCTCGAGGAGTGGCTCCCAGGTTCAAGATGGATTCGAGGGAGCCGGTGGAGGAGGGGCCGAAGCCACCCCTCTGCTTGCGAGAATTTTGCAGGTTCCAT
>DCAK01000116.1:0-20612 GCA_002311925.1 Planctomycetes bacterium UBA1135 | reverse complement strand
GAGAATTTTGCAGGTTCCATGCTTTGGCGAGGCGCGCGCGAACTTCCTCATCCGTTGGCGAAGTTGGAGGGCCCTGAAGGATGGCTGCGGGGACGGGACCCATTTCCACGCAGAGGTCGAAGCGGTCCAGAAGGGGCCCGCTGGTCTTGAGCTGGTAGGACTGGAGTCGGCCCTGGGTGCATCTGCATGGATGAACCGGGTGACCGGAGAACCCGCAAGGGCAGGGATTCATGGCTGCAACGAGCAGACAGTCCGCGGGGAAACAAGCTTGCTCCCCGGTGCGATGAAGCCGGACTTCGTTCTCCTCCAGGGGTTGGCGCAACCCTTCCAGGAGGGGGCGGGGGAATTCCGGGAGTTCGTCCAGGAAGAGGACTCCCCCGTGGGCTCGAGAGATTTCTCCCGGACGGATGGGGCGACCTCCTCCGAGAAGAGCCTGGGCCGAGGCGCTCGTGTGGGGCGCCCGGAAGGGGGGAGCCGCGGGAAGTGAAGGAAGGGGCGCCAATAGAGCTTCCACCCGTGCGAGCTCCAGGGCCTCTTGCTCTCCCAAGGGTGGCAGAAGGCCCGCGACCCTCGCGGCGAGAAGGCTCTTTCCTGTTCCAGGGGGCCCGTGGAGAAGAAGATTGTGCCTCCCAGCGACCGTGATTTCGACGGCGGCGCGGGCCATGCTCTGGCCGCGGACATCATCCAATCGGAGAGAGGAGAATGGAAGGCTCTCTGGAGAGGGAGCCAGGGTCGGAGAAACGGTTTCGCTTCCTTCCAGGTGAGCAATGACGTCTTCCAGGTGGTCGAAACCGAGAGCCCGGGTTCCGGGAACGAGGGAGGCTTCGACTGCCGCCTCGCGGGTGGTGATGATTTCCTGAACCCCGGATCCGTGCGAGGCCAGGGCGGCGAGAAGGGTGCCGTGGGATGGAGGACCCAGGCCTCCCTGCAAGTCGACCTCTGCCAGAAGGAGGCGGGGGATTTCCGCGGGGCGGAGCTTGCCGATTCCCCGGAGAAGGGCGGCGGCAAGGGCAAGGTCGAGAGGGAAGCCTCCCTTGCGGACCTGGGCCGGAACCAGATTGAAGAGGACCTTGCCGTTGGGCCAATCCAGTCCCAGCCTGCGGAAGGCGGCCGGGAGCCTCTGGGGGGCTTCCCTGGCCACAGCGTCGGGACGTCCGACCAGAATGGTCCGGCTCAAACCCCGGCCCAGCAAGGCTTCCACCCGGACCAGGCTGGCCCGGTCCCCTTGAAGAGTGGCGCCGTAATCTCCAGGTATCACTCCAGGAAGACGCTCCAATCTCGGCCTGGTTACGGCGCCATCAACAAATTTCCTTCCAGGGTGGAGGCCAAGGGGATACCCCTGGAACGAAGAAGGGCGGCGGCGGGAAGAGGAAGGTCGCCCCTGCCGCAGGAAACCCAGCTTCTTTTCGGAAGGAAATGGTCAAGGAGCTCTCCCAAGCCGTCGGTGGTCAACCCGTGATGGGGAAGAACCAGGAGGGCGACCGGCCCCGGATCCATCCGCGAGATGAGTTCTCTCAGGGCCCAACCCCCGGTGTCGCCCAGGAGAATGGCCCGGAACCCATGTGGACCTCGAACGTCCAGCACCCTGCCCTGGGAATTCGCTCCTTCGGCTGCAGGCCTCCGGCACCCCAGGACTTCGACTTGAAAGGGGTCTAGTCCGTCCAGGAAAAACCGTTGGCCCTCCAGGACTTGAATTTCCCGCCAACTTCCCCGACGGGACAGGGCGGGGAGGCCGTTACGGTGGTCCAAATCTCGGTGGCTGAGAATCACGCGGCCGGGGAAGGCCCAACCTTCCATTGCCAGAAGTGGAAGAAGGCGTCGGTCCACGATTCCCGCAGGGGAATCTTCCCCGCTGCCGAGGTCGAACAGGATTGTGGAATGAGTTCCGGCAACCACCATTCCCAAGCCATGCCCAAGGGAAAGGGCGGCAATTCCAGGTCGGGCAGGGCCTGGCAGCAGGAGGAGGGGAAGGAGGGCCCAGCACAACAAGCGGGGGAACTTTGGCATCCGGTTGCCCGTATGGAGGAGCGCGATTCCGGCCCAACCAGCGATTCCCACTCCGAGGCTGGCGGATTGTGGAATCACCCAGGGTCGGCCTGGCAAGCCTTGAGTGGCGCCGAGAAGAAGGTCTTCGAGCCCACCCAGCCCAAGCAAAAACCCGGAGACCGGGAGGGGAGTCAGCGCGATTCCAGCCCCGAGAAGGCGAAAGGGAAGGAGCCACGCAAGGGGCGGGGTGAGAGGGATGCTCCAGGGTTCCAGCGTCCCCTGGAAGGCGTGCAGAATTCCCGCGGTTCCCATCCAAGCGGCTGCGGACATGCGCAGGGTTCCCGCCCACGACCCAAGGCCGGGTGAAGGACCGGCGAGGATGAGAGCTGCGGTCGCGGAATAGGAGAGAACGAAGCCGAGGCCGGCCTCCCGGCAGGGGAGAAGGGCAATTTCCGCGAACATGGCTCCGGCCCAGAGCCGGATACCCGGAATGGAAAACCCCCTGCTGGCGAACAGGTCCCGGAGAATCAGGGCGGTGAGGGCCCGGACCACCGGGGGCCGGCCTCCGGCAAGGATGCCGGCCAGGAGAAGAAGAGGAATGCGGAGGAAACGGAGCCTCAAGGGCAGGAGGATGCGGAGCAGACCATCCCAGACCCAGAAATGAAGACCGGAAACCGCAAGGAGATGAAGGAGTCCCAATTCACGGAAATCGCGGCGACGGTTCGCGGCCACGCCGGAGCGTTCTCCGAGGAGGAGAGCCTTGGCCAGGCCGGCTTCGCGGGGTGGAAGCCTGGATTCAAGGCGCTGGCGGATGGCGTGGCGAAGGGCGGGGAGGAAGGATGGGGAACCTTCCCCCGGGAGGGGAGACCAGACCGCGTTTTCCAGGCGAACCCTTCCCCCTCGCCATTCCAATCTCCCACGGATGGCGATGCGGATTCCGGGTTCTGGACCTTTCTGGGAAGAGGTGAAGAGAATGGACTCCTCGGCGTCGAGCTCGCGGCATTCCCCCTCATTTCCCACGCGGATGTTCGTCAGCCATCCCCAACCTCCCGGATCTTCTCCGCGATTCCAGGAATCCACTTCGCCCTCCAAGGAAAGGGGGCGAGGGGGATCCAGGGGGGTGTCCCTGGGTTGAGGGACGCGCAGGGCCCCCAACAGGAGGGCTGCCACCAGGGGAAAGAGGAAATGGGGGCGAAGGATTCCTGCCACGGCCAGCACAACCACCGCGACAAGGGTGGGTGTTTCCCAGTTCTCCGAAATCCAGGGCCCTGTGGCGGCGGCAATGAGGAATCCTGCGCCGGCGAGGACCGCGGACGGAATGCTCACGCCTTTCCGACCCTTCCCTTGGCGGAGGGTTACCTCTCTTCACCCTCCTACAATTCAGCCATGGCCGAGTCGCCTCCCGTCCTGTTCCCGGGCTCCTTCGACCCTCCCACCCTGGGACACCTCGACCTCATCCGGAGGGGAGTCGACCTCTTTGGCAAGGTGTGGGTTGGTGTGGCGGCCAATCCCGGAAAAGCCGCCCTCTTTTCGTCCGAAGAGAGGGTGGCCATGATTGAAATCATGACGGATGGTCTCGAGGTCGAGGTGAGTGTCATTCAGGGGCTCGTGGTCGAGGCGGCCCGGGAGCGAGGGGTTTCGGTCCTTCTTCGTGGGGTGCGCGGTTCCTCCGATTTGGACCTCGAATACCCCATGGCCATGACGAATCGGGAATTGAACGCCGCAATGGAGACCGTCTGTCTTTTGGCGCGGCCGGAATTCTCCACCATCTCCAGCCGCCTTCTGAGGGAGGTTTATGAAGCTGGGGGTGAACTTCCCAGGCTTCTGGCGCCTTCCGTCCACGCCGCCCTTCGGGAGAAGTTTCCCCCGTCATGACTGAACCCCCTCTCCTGCCCGTTTCCTCCGACGGCGCTCCTCCCGCCATCGGTCCCTACAGCCAGGCCGTGGAGGCCGGTGGTTTTCTCTTCCTGAGCGGACAAATCGCCCTGGACGAGGAGGGAGAGGGCCCTGACGGGGATGCTTCAGCCCAGGCTGCCCAGGTCCTTGAGAACCTCGATGCAGTTCTTCGGGCTGGAGGGGTCGACAGGACCCGGGTGGTGAAGACCTCCCTCTACCTGACCGACCTGGAAGATTTCACCGCCGTCAACGGGGTCTACGAGGTCTTTTTCGGGGACCACCGTCCCGCCCGGGTTTGCGTTGAAGTCTCGGCCCTTCCCCGCAAGGCGCGGGTTGAAATGGACTTCATCGCCCTGGCGAACTGAGGGCGTCCCTGAGGCCATCCCCCAAACGCTGCAACGCGAGCAGTGTGAGGGTCAGGGCCAATCCAGGGAGAGCCAGAATCCACCAGCAATCCACGAGGGGGTTGAGGGTCTCGAGCCCTTCCCTGGCCAAAATTCCCCAGGAAACATCCGGGGCCTCCACGCCGAGGCCCAGAAAGCTCAGGAAGGCCTCCATCAAGACCACTCTTGGCAGGGTCAGCGTCAACATGACGAGTACCGTGGAAAGGAGGTGAGGGAGAATGTGGCGAAGAAGAATGGAAATCGTCGGGGCACCGATGCCGCGAGAAGCTTCCACGAAGGGAGCCTTGCGCAGGCGGAGAGCTTCAGCTCGGGCGACCCTGGCCGTGGGCACCCAGAAGAGCGCGCCCACGGCGAAGAAGAAAAGGTGGATTCTGCCCAACCCGATGCTGGCCATTTCCATCCTGTATTCCTGAAGGATTGCCAAGAGGAAGAGAACCACGACCACGAGAGGAACCCCCTCCAGGGCGTCGCAAAAACGCATCATCCAGCGGTCCGCTCGGCCCCCCCGGTAGCCGGCGACCGCTCCCCAGGGTAGGCCGATGAGAAGAGCGACCAGGCTTCCGAGGAATCCCACGGAGAGGGAAATGCGGGCTCCCCATAGAATCCGTGCCGCCAGGTCCCTCCCCTGGGCATCGGTTCCCAGAATTGGGTGAAGAGTCCAAGCCGGGGGGCTGAGGGCATTCTCCAGGGCAAAGGCCGAGGGGTCAGGGAGAGGGAGGCTTGCCACCGCCAAGGCTCCGATCCCCATTGCGACGAGGAAACCGAGGGCAACCTTCGAACCCGTGTCGAGCCGGATCATCGGCTTCCCAACCTCGGGTCGAGTCGGGCCATCCAGATGTCGGAGGCCCAGGTGGCCGCCCCGAGGAGAGCGGTGTAGAGGACGGTGGCGCCCAGGGCCAGGGTGTAATCGCGATTGAGGGCCGCCTGGACGAAGTGGGTGCCGATGCCAGGAAGGGTGAAGACCTGTTCCACCACCAGGGAGCCCGTCAGCATGCCGGCGGCCGCCGGTCCGAGGAATGCCGCAACCGGGACCAGAGTCCGGGGGAGAACATGGAAGCGGAGAATGTGGAACTCGGAGAGGCCTCGAGCCTTGGCCGCCCGTACCGCGTCCCCGGCAAGAACCTCCAGGCCTCGAGTCCTGACGAGTCGCGAAAGCTGACCGGCGAAGGGAAGGCCCAGGGCGAGTGAAGGAAGAATGAAGTGGGCCGGCCCTCCGGAGCCGGCGGAGGGAAGCCATCCGAGAACGAAGGAGAAGAAGGCCACCCCCAGGCCGGCGAGAATGAAATTGGGGATTCCCATGACCAGGCTGGCTCCTGAACGGACGGCCCAATCCATAACCCCTCCAGGTCGGCGGGCGGCTCCCAACCCTGCCACGATGCCGAACAGAAGAGCCACCAGGATCCCTCCGGCCCCCAGCGCCAACGAGACGGGGAGACCCGCTGCGAGGACCTCGGAGACCCCGGTTCCACGGTAATGCATGGAAGGGCCGAGGTCGCCCTGGAGGAGTCCTCCCAAGGCTCGGGCGTACTGTTCGGCCAGGGGGGCGTCCAGGTGGTAATGCGATTCCAAGGCCGCCCGGACCTGTGGAGAAAGTTCTCTTGCGGAATCCAGCGGACCGCCTGGGGCTCCCCGGACCAGGAGGAAGGCGACGGCATGGACCAGCAGGATGGTGAAGGCCCAGGCTCCGAAACGGCGGAGAAAAGGGTTCATCCGGAAACCGTGGCGGGGCGCACCCTTCCCCAGTCGACCGTGCCCATGGGTCCGGGTTCAACGCCCTCCCACCGTGGAGAGACCAGGTCGGAACCCGCTTCGTGGAGGAGGGGAGCGATGGGTCGGTTTCCCATGAGGAGAGTCTCCGCTTTTTGAAGAAGAGCATTCCGGGTGGCGGGGTCGCCGGCCCGCCCTGCACGGTCGAGCAGGCCGTCGAATTCCTGATTCTTCCATCCGGTTCGATTGTTGCCGCTGGAGGAGCGGAAGACTTCCAGGAAGGCGACGGGGTCGGGGTAATCGGCAATCCAGGAAGAAAGGGAAATCTGGTAGTCACCCTTGCGTTGGGACCGCAGGAAGGCCTTCCATTCCTGATTCACCAGGCGGACCTCCACCCCCAAGTTGCGTTTCCATTGGTCCTGAAGGAATTCGGCCACTAGGCGATTGGAGTCCGAGGAAGGGAAGAGGAGCTCGTAGGGGCCTTCCAGTTCGGGTCCGGGGAAACCGAGGAGGAACCCTGGAATCGGCGGGGAATACCCCGGGAGGCCGGGAGGTACAAGGGAAAGAGCGGGAACGGGACCAGGGGAAAGGAGTTCCGCCAGCTGGCCCCGATGGATGGAGTCAGAAAACGCCTTCCGAACCGTGGGGTCGTTCATCGGGGGAGTTCCCACCTGAAAGCGCAGGAAGGAAGTTCCCAGCCGGGGAGAAGAGCGGAAGTCGGGGTGATGGTTCCGGGCCAGGTTTCTTGCAGCCAGGCGGGGAACTCGGGGGGTCCAATCCACTCCCCCGGTAAGAAAGAGATTGAGGGCTGTGAAGGCCGACTCCACGGTGAGGAAATCAATGGATTCCGGCCCGGCATGGCTTGAATCCCAGTGGAAGGGATTCCGAACCACCCGGACACGGTCGCGAATCTTCCACCTCTCCAAGGTGTAGGGTCCGCTGGAAACCGAGGCTGGAGTTCCCGTTCCGTCTCGCAGGTCCTGCGGAATCGGGGCCAATGCCGGCCAGGAGCACATGGCCGGAAATTGGGGTCGAGGCGCGGGAAATTGGATGCGGACCTCGTCGAGGTGGCTACTGAACCGGGCGCCGGCCAGCCAATCCTGGTAGGGCGCCCCGGTGGCAGGATTCTGCAGGCGGAGCCAGGAAGATTCCACGTCCGATGCGGTCAGGGAGGACCCGTCCGACCAGTAGAGATTTTTTCGAAGATGAAAGGTCCAAGCTGTCCCGTCCGGTGAAGATTCCCAGGATTTTGCGAGGCCGGGGAGGACCTCCAGGGTGGTCGGGTCCGAACGGGTCAATCCGGCCCACAGAGAGGAAAGGACCCGGCCCTCCGCGACGCTGGAAATCAGGTGGGGGTCGAGGGAGGAAGGATCCGCTCCGTTGGCGACACGGAACGCGGCGGAATCCTGGCCGCACGCCCCGAGGATGAAGAGTGCCGTGCAGAGGAAGCCCCTCCCACATACGCGCATGTTCGCAGGATAGCCTCGGCGACGCCTAGAATCCCCGCGTGACCCCGCCCTCCCTGCTCGAGGTTCGAGGCCTCAGCCTGGAAACGCGGGGAGGGGACTCGTCCACTCAAACCCTCGTGTCCGACCTCAACTTCGAGGTGGGCAGGGGGGATGCAGTGGGAATCCTGGGTGAATCCGGCAGCGGAAAATCACTGACATCCCTCGCCCTCCTGGGCCTCCTCCCAGTCGGCGTGGCGCGGACCCGGGGCAAGGTCCTTTTTGATGGCCAGGAATTGACAGGCTTGGGGGAAAAGGAGCTTCAACCCTTCCGCGGAGGCAGAATCGCCTTGGTTTTCCAGGACCCCGTCGGGGCCCTGAACCCGGTTCTCCGCGTGGGAAAGCAGGTTGAGGAGGTCCTTGTTCTTCACAAGCCCGATTTGGGGGCGAGGGAACGGGCCCATCGAATCGAGGAACTCTTCCTGGAACTCGGGTTGGAGGATGCCCAAGCCATGGCTCGGCGCTATTCCCACGAATTGAGCGGCGGTCAGCGACAACGGGTTCTCCTCGCCATGGCTTTGGCGGGCGACCCCGACATCCTGATCGCCGACGAGCCGACCACCGCGTTGGACCCGACCGTTCAAGCCCGCATCCTTCGACTCGTGAAAGGGATTCAAAAGTCGAGGCAACTCGCCCTTCTTTGGATCAGTCACGACCTGGGCGTGCTGGCCCGCATGTGCGACCGCCTCCTCGTACTGGACAAGGGCCGGATGGTCGAGCAGGGAACGGTCGCCCAAATCTTCGAAAATCCAAGCCATGCCAGGACCCGGGAACTCGTCCAGGCCTTTCCCCGTTTTTCCTCCCTGACCGACCCCGCCCCGCCCTCGGAATCACCTTCTCAACCTGTGCTCGTCCTGGACAAGTTGGAAGTTCGCTATCCCTCCTCCCGCACCCTCTTCGGCGCGGTGAAGGAGTGGAAGACGGCTGTGGCTGGAATCGACCTCATGCTCCAACCCGGCAGAACCCTGGCCTTGGTGGGGGAGTCGGGTTCCGGGAAGACAAGCGTGGTTCGGGCTATCCTCGGGCTGGTTCCCGCCAAGGGCTCGATTCGACTTCAAACTCCTTCCGGCGGGGTGGTGGACCTTCTTGCCCTCTCCGAAAAGAAGCTCCGGCCCTTGCGGCGGGAGATGGGATTCGTCTTTCAGGATCCCAAAGCGAGCTTGAATCCAAAAATGACCGTGGGATGGTCGGTGGCCGAACCCCTGGCAATCCACGCTTCCTTGAGCGAGTCCGACACTCGAACGGAAGTGGTCCGGCTTCTCGATGACGTGGGCCTTCTGCCCGAGCATGCGAGCCGTTTCCCTCACCAAATGAGTGGTGGACAGTTGCAAAGGGTGGCCATCGCCAGGGCTCTCGCGCTCAAGCCGAGGGTCATTCTTCTGGACGAAGCCGTGAGTTCACTCGACTCGGTGGTACAGGACAGGATTCTCACGCTTCTCCAGGAGTTGCAGTCCACCCACGGGGTCGCTTATCTCTTCATCACGCACGACCTTCGGGCGGCTCGCAGGCTTGCCCACGAGGTCGCGGTTCTGCAGGACGGCACGATCGTTGAGCATGGGCCCGCTGGCAGGGTATTTTCTCAACCCGGCCACCCTCACACCAGGGCCCTTCTGGAGGCGGTTGTCGAAGTAGGATTCTCATCGTGACCCTTCCTCTTCTCCGGGCCATCTTCTTCGATATCGATGACACCCTGTATTCCTCCTCGGAATTTGCGGGGAGAGCGCGGGAAGCTTCCGTCGATGCGATGTTGGCGAGGGGCTTGGCAGCCGACCGTGCCCGTGTCCTCACCGAACTCGCCAGGGTGGTGGAGGAATTCGGCTCCAACGACAGCCGCCATTTCCAGAGGCTTTTGGATCGCCTCCCATCCATCGCGACCGCCAGTGTCAATTCAAGTCTCCTGGTTTCAGCCGGAATGATGGCCTACCACGAGACCAAGTGGCGTGAATTGCGACTTCGACCTGAAGCTCGCGATGTCTTGCAGGCCTTGGCCGCCACTCAGGTCGCTTTGGGGGTGGTGACCGCCGGTATCACGGAAAAGCAGATGGAAAAGGTTTTGCGGCTGGGAATCGACCGGTGGGTGGACCCTGGCCTCATCTTCATCACCGACCAGGTGGGCATCGCCAAGACCAATCCCAGGCTCTACAAGCTCGCGGCCCGCAAGGCGCGCGTGGCTACGGGTGAAGCCATGCATGTGGGCGACCATCCCACCCGGGATGTGGAATCAGCTGCTCGAGCCGGGCTCGTCACGGTCTGGCACAGGGGCTCCGGAAAGTACGCCGCCCTGCGGCCCTCCAAGGGCCCGAATCATGTCATCGAGGGGCTGGAGGACCTCCCCGAGGTTCTCTCCACCCACTATCGGTTGGCCCCCTAGGCGTCCAGCCTATCCATCACCTCGCGGGCGTCCACGATATGGGCCCGGATGAGGATGATGATGTCCTGGTTTTCCTCGGCCTCCCCTTCGGCCTTGAACAGCATCGAGAGGAGGGGGATTTTCCCCAGGAAGGGAATCTCCGAACGCTGGTCGATGTTGAACAGCTTTTGCAGGCCACCCACGACCACGGTTCCTCCGTCAGGGACGACGACCGTGGTGTTGGCGCTTGCCACATTGAGCTCGGGAAGCTGCAGGGTGACCGGGGTGGTCAGACCGGCGAGGGAGGATGTGAATTCGGGAATCGGTCGCCGAAGGGTGGCGATGGTGGGCCGCAATTCCAGGGTGATGTACTTGCGGTTGTGGCCGATGGTGGGTCGGACATCGAGGACGATTCCGTCCGAAAGCACTCCGACCTGAGGATCCGCGATGAGGGCGGCGGCCGCCACTTCGACATCGAAATCCTGAACATAGGTGACCTGGTTGAGGACGGTGATGTAGGCTCGTTGCGTGTTCTGGACGGAGATGGAACTGGCATTGATTTGTTCTGCGTGTTCGCTCTTCTTGACCGCCCGCATGATGATGGAGGTCTGGGTGTCGTCCAGGAAGGCGAATTGGAAAGTGGCCCCACCGAAGGGGGTAATCCGATCTCCATAACTGCCGAGAATGTTTTCCGTACGAGCCCTGATGTCTCCGTCCAGGCCTTCGCCGAAGAAGGCGCCGGCGGATGGGTTGGTGTCGGCCCCGGAGGGGAGGCCGGGTCCTTCGTTGTCAAGGCCGGCGGAGGCGTTGTCTTCCTGACCGGAAGTGATGTCGTCCAGGTTCACGAGTGTGTTCGCAGGGGGGAAACCGCCCAATCCCCTGAAGTCAACTCCGATTTCCTGCAGGAAGTCCTTTCGAATGGTGAGGAATCTGGATTCAATCATCACCATCGAGGACACATACTGGCGGAGGTCCTCCAGGAAGGCGTGAATTTGGGCTTGGATGTCCGCGGTGTGGTAGACGATTAGGGAACCGTTGGAATAGCGGATTGAAACCCCTTCCAATTCTTCCCAAGTCTTGGGGGCGATGGATTGGGTGATCAGGATTTCCAGGTTGTCCGGGTTCATGATGGGGACCGGTTCCCCGGCGACCCCTCCGAACAAGGGTTCCTCGTCGTCGAGGAGAGTGCTGGCGTCATCCTGAAGACGGATGCTTGCGATTTTTGGCCCGCTGAAATCGACGAGTTGGGCGGTGAGGTCATTGACGTCGTGGGCCTTGAGGACGAGGTCGCCGTATGCCTTGTCGCGGGTCGTGATGTAGACCACGCCATTGCGGAAGGTGTAGGTGACTTCCTCGCCGGCGGCCTCGGTCACCACGTTGAGGGCGTTGCGAACCGTGATTTCGTTGGATAGGTTGAGGTTGAACTCGATTCCCTCCGCGTCGACGGCCTCGATGGCCCCAGGGGTCACGACGAAGGGGATGTCCGAGTAGGCCCGGAGTTGGTCGACGACGGCTTCCAGAGAAGTTTCTCCCTCGAACTGAAGGCCGGGAATCTTTGTGGATGTGATTGCGGCCTTGAGAGCGAGAATTTCGGGGTCTTCCTTGGCGGCTCCGAAATCGCGAAAATGCTTGCGACTTTCGCTGATGGTGGCCCAGTAGACAGGGTCGGGGTCGGTGAGGATTTCAGACTCTGGAATCCTCGATTTAGCGACATCTTCCATCCAGAGGCGAAAGCGTTCGGTCCTTTCGTTCACGAATTGCGCCGAGACGCGCTCGTGGCGGGCGCGGAAGGCGGCGTCCCGGATTTCCGAAGCCTGGGCATCCAGGGGATCTTCAAGAAGAATTTCCCCCGCCAATCGAGAGGCTTCGTCGAAATCGCCTCCGCCGAACGCGCCGACGGCTTCGGTGAACATCAAGTCTCTCCGGCGGTCCTCACGGGCTTGGCGGGCTTCTTCTTCCTTGTGAAGCTGGTTCCAAGTCTCCAACAACTCATCTTCCCGTTGGCTGGCCATGGCCACTTCGCGGTCGGCCTTGGCCGACTTCAGGGATTGGGCAATTTGGCCATCCAATCCGTTCCAGTCCAAGGTAAGAGGGGCCCCGTCGATATTGGCCTGGGCGAGGTGGAAAGCTCCCAACGCCCCTTCGATGTCGCCCTCCGTGCGGAGGCGGGTTCCTCGTTGGTGATGGGCCTGGGTCTCGGCCCGGATGCGCTCCATGCGAGCCACCAGCTGAAGCCGGACATCGTCGCTGGAACCCGTGATGGCGGTGTTGGCCCTGCCGAGGGCGATTTGGACTTGCTCAAGAAGGGTTCGGGCGCTCTGGGCCCCGGGGTCAAGGGAAAGGGCTTCTAGTAGGTAATTTTCCGATTCCAAGGCCCTTCCGTCCGCGTATGCCGAGCGGGCGCTTGAAACATATTCCGAAACGAGAAGGGCCGTCTTCTGCATCCTCAGGGCGGTGGCGCCACGAGTCTCTTGAACCATGGAGGGGTCAAGGACGGGTTCCTGGATTGCGGGCTCGGAGGCTGGTGCAGAATCGGGTGGAGCGGCATTCTCCGCGGCGACCTCGATTTCCGGCTCAGCATCCTCCGTGCCGACAATGTAGTCGAAGGCCTCCGGAGAGGCGCAGGATGCGCAACAAAGGAGGAGGGCGGTGAGGGTGACCGGGAAAGTGATTCTCGTCATCAGGGGGGGCCGCCTCGAGGGCGGGAAAGGAGGTTCTCCAGGCGGGAAACCTTAATGTTGGTGCGGTTTGGAACCCTTGGGAGGGGGAGAATGTAGCAACGCCGCCGAGGCTCCGCCATGGCCCGAAAGCCTTTGGTGGGCGGTTTTGAGCTCTTGAAGGGCACGCATCAAATGGGACTTTTCACTGGAGGGGTTGAGAAGGACAGCGCGATGCTGGGGGCGGCCACCCAGCACGGTGTAGGAAGTCCAACAATCTCCCCCCTCCTCTAGGTCCTTGTGGGCGGAAGCAACCATATTTCCCATGGAAGAATCCCGGGGCCCGAAGGTCTGGACGGTCAAATCGGGGATGTGAGCGGGTTGGAAGAATTCGTCCTGGGAAAGTTCCTGGTGAAACCAACGTGTGAGAGCGAGCCGGTCGTCCTGCAGCTCGCGCACTCCCTGCAATCCAAGGTGACGGAGAATCATCCAGACTTTCAGGGCGTCGAAACGGCGGCTCCCATCCAGGGCTCGACGACCCTGACTGAAGGAAAGAGCCGCCCGGGTTCCTTCCAGTCGGTCCAAGTAGGGCGCTTCGTATCGGGCGCAGAGAAGGCTTTCCGCTTTGCGCACAAGGAGAATCCCGGCGCTCTTGGGAGCGTAAAGCCACTTGTGGGGGTCGAGGGTCAGGGAATCCGCTCGATGGAGTCCGTCCAGCTTGGATTTTTCCACGGGGTGCAGAACCAAGGGGCCCCCGAAGGCTCCGTCCACATGCAGCCAAAGGCCGCGCTCCTCGCAAAAATCCGCGCAAGGAGCGATGGGGTCGATGGCCCCGCAACTGGTGGTTCCGGCGGTGGCGACGACGGCGATGGGGCGCATGCCGGCTTCCACGGCCTGGGCGAAGCGTTCGGGCAGGGCAGCAGGGTCCATGCGTCGTTCCGGACCCGCAATGGGAACGCTTACCACCCTATCGGACCCCAAACCGATGACTGCGGCTGATTTCGCCAAGGAATAGTGGGCATCCTCGGAGGCAAGGATGCACAAAGGGTTCTCACCGGAGAGGCCGCGAGTCGATCCTTCCAAGGTGGCCGCGTCCCGGGCCAGGAGGAGGGCGGTCAAGTTCGCGGTCGTTCCTCCCGTCGTGAATACCCCTCCTGCGCCCTCCGAGAAGCCCGCATGGGATGCGAAAAACTCCACAAGCTTTTTTTCCAGCAAGGTCGCGCCGGGGGCCAATTCAGAGGCAAGAAGGTTTTGATTCAGGGCGGACGCCATGAAATCGGCGAGAATTCCGGCCACGGCCACGCCCGAGTCCATGTGTCCCATGTAGCCCGGGTGACCCACATGAATCGAATTCTTTTCCGCCCAGTCGGCGGCGTTTCCGAAAAGCTCGTCCAGGGCTTCCCCCTGGTCAGGAACGAGTTCACCTTGGGGGGGAAGGGGATGGGCGGGGAAAATGGGTTGATTCCCCAGACCCGTCAGGTAGTCCGCCACCCGGTCGGCGGCCTGGTGAAGGACTTCACGAAGGGCGGCCTCTTCGCGGGGACCTCCGGTCGGGAAAATGGGGGGGACGGGCTTCATGCTTGGAACGGCTTCTTCCCCGCGAAGGCTATTCGTCTTCGAACGAACCGGCGAACGACACCCTCTCGAATTTTTCCCGAATGACGATGTCCAACATGGCGACGACATCTCCATAAACCACCCCCCTGCGGGAGTCGAGGGTAACCGGAGTTTCCTTCTTGTCGAAGGGCTTCAGGAAATTCTCAATGGCCTTGAGATCGTCCCAGAGCCCATCCCCGTCCTGGTCCACCGAGGACCGCACGCGGAAGGTCTTTGCGCCCAGGTCGATGGTCAGAATCCGGTTTACATAGTGCTTGAGCCGATTGTTGGTTGCAGGGTCGTTCTCGAGGGAGCCCGGGTTGGCAACCTTGATGACGATGTCCACCTTTTCGATTTCTTCGACGGTGGCGGAGGAGGTTCCGCGATCCTTGGGCAGGGCGGCGTCCAGGCGCCCCTCCAAGGTCTTGAACTTCAGGGTCACGATGAAGAAAATCAGGAGGAGGAAGACGACGTCAATCATGGGCGTCATGTCCGGCTTGATCGCTTCGAATCTTCGCTTGCGTTCCTTCCCCATGGCTATTCCTGCTCCGGCTCGGAGGCCGCCAACTGGACCCTCCAGATGCGAATCTGCTCGCGGGTGCAGACTTCCATGATGCGGGCGATGTACTTGAAGGGAGTGTTGCGGTCGGCCCGAATCAGGATGGGGTCGTCGGGCAAGGCCCCCAAGTCTGGAAAGTTGGGATCGACCTTGGTTTCCATGAAGGGCACGAAGCGGGTCATCATGGTGTCCGCCAAGAGCCAGTAGTAGTCGGGCCGACCCTTGCGAATGGGGTCCATGCGGCCTTCACTGTCGATTCCCGGGAAGTAGATTTCCTTCTGCTTCCAGACGATGGCGCCGAGTCGACAGTTTCCGTCGTGGTTGTTGGGAGTGTCACAGGTGCAGCCCAATACATTCAGGATGGGCCGCCCTGGCGGAGGGTCGTCGTGGCCCGCCTCGATGGCGATGGGGAGTTTGAGCTCCTCAAGGTCCTTCTGCGTCAAGTCATTGACGATGATGAAGAAGATGATGAGGAGAAAGGTCAAGTCAATCATCGGGGTCATATCGATCTCGACTGAAGTGTTCGGCCTTCCCTTTTTGGACATCTTCCTCTCCTGTCAGGTGGTGCGGAAGCGCTCGAACATGTCTTCCACGATGCCTCCGACTTCGAGGCCCACCATGGTGACCCGGTTCCGGAAGAAGACGTAGAAGGCACTGGTCGGAATGGCCACGGTCAGGCCCAACACCGTGGTCATCAGGGCCATCGAGATGTCACCCGCAAATTCTGAGGGCTCCACTCCGCCCTTGGCGGTGGCGATGGTGCCGAAGGCGCCCACCATGCCGGTCACGGTTCCGAACAGTCCCATCATGGGGCCGATTCCGGCAATCAGGGAAAGCCAGCCAATCTTCTGGTGGAGCTTGACGGCCTCCTCGTCTTCCATTTCTTCGATGGATTTCTCAATCGCGGCGAAGGGGGTCCCTACCTTGCGAAGGCCGGCGGCCACGATATTCGTGAAGAAGTTGGGCTCCTCCTCGCAAAGGTCCAGGGCTTCCTGGATGTTTCCCTCCCTCATTAATTCGTCGATTTCGTCGATGGTTTCGGGGGGAGCCATCTTCTCGCGCTTGATGGTGACGAAGTGTTCAGCCACCAGTGTGCCGGCAACCAAAGACATGGCGATGATGAGGTACCCGATAACACCCGCACTGGCGATGGCGTCTCCGATTCCCGTGGAAGATGTTTCCTGGGCAATGCTGGAAGAAGCCAACAAGAAGAAGGCTGCGAAGGGGGAGAAGAGGTGAGCTTTGGGCAAATTCACTGTTTTCAGGGGGTCAATCAAGGTTTCCGGCGTATCAGAGAGCTTTTGGGGAGGGAAAGTGTAACGGGTCGGCCTTCTTGCTTGGAAATGGGTCAGGGCCCCAGTTTGCGCCGGGCTTCAATTGCCCACCGACTGCCGGGATGGTCCGCCACCACACGCTTGAAGTAGTCGGTGGAGGATGCCGGGTTATCCCCCAATTCCGCACAGACTTCGCCGAGTTCGAAAAGGGCCCGGGCGAGGACCTCCGGGCCTGCGCCGAGGGTGGCGGGAATGCGAGCCAGGGTGAATTGGGCTTCCCGCAATCGGCCTTCAGCCTTGGAATGGCGGGCGAGGCCCGTCCAAGCGGCGGCTTTGGCATCCGTCCCAGCTGTGGGGGCGTCCAGGAGGCTTCTCCAGTACGCCGCTGCGGTAGCAGTTCCGTCCTTGATTTCAATGGCCTCGCCCAGGGCGATTTGGCTGCCGGAAAGGAGGGAGAGAAGATATTTTCTCATTGCCGAGCCGGATCCGCGGGCGGAAACGGATTCTTCAAGGGCGGAGATTAGGTCACGCAGGCGGGTTTCCGCGACGGGGGCCTGCCCCCCCTGAAGATAGACCCTGCAACGGGCCAATCTGGCTCCGAGCTCCACATGGCGACCCAGATTCTTCTCATAGGCGAAATCCGTCAATTCCTGAAGAAGGGTGGCCCCGCCATCCACATTTCCGGAAAGGGCGGTGGCCTGTCCCCATCCGGTTCGAGCTCGAACGACCCACCAGGAATCAGGCCATTTTGCGTTCCATTCTCGGAAGGATGATTCGGCTTCGCCGGCCCTGCCGGAATCGATTGCGCACCAGGCAAGGAGGGTTTCCGCCTTGCGGAGGGTTGCCCAGGGTCCCAGCCAGAAGGGGCCTTCTTCTTCGGCGGCGACACCGAAGGAAGCGGCGGCGTTCTGGAAGTCGAGGGCCGCGAAAAAAGCCTCTCCCTGGGACAAGGCATTAGGAAGATTTCCCAATTGGATTTCCAGGACCTCGCTTCCCTTGAGGGTGTGTTCGGAATCCAGCGCATCCTTCAGGACGACGGCCTCCAAACTGGCGGAAACCAGGGCCCCTGTTTCCAGGGCTCCGCTGGCCATGCGGACCTCATCCTGGAGCAGAGGCGCAAGGAGGAGAAGGGCGGCAATCATTTGTTTTTGAGCCAGAGGAACATGTGTTGGATGTCGTCCCCGGCGGCTTCTTTGCCAAGGTCGGGGGCCAGCCTTTCCAGGCTGTCGATGAGCTTGCGGTGCTTGCCCTTGTAGGAGCTGTCCACCTTGGACCAACGGTAGAGGATATAAGCTTGTTGAAGCTTGGCTTCCCAATAACCGGGGTGGGCATACTTGTTGATTCCTTCATCCTTAGCCGCCATTTCGGCGAGTTGGAGGAGTTCTCCAACCAGGGCCAGGGCCTGCCTGAAGCCTTCAGCGGTTCCCTCGCCGGGGATTTCCACCTCCCTTCCATCTCGCAGAG
Source organism: Planctomycetes bacterium UBA1135 (assembly GCA_002311925.1). Lineage (GTDB taxonomy): Bacteria > Planctomycetota > UBA1135 > UBA1135 > UBA1135 > UBA1135. The sequence goes on along the minus strand of DCAK01000116.1, from coordinate 3,214 downwards.
CGAGAAAGCCGGCCTTGATCTTCACCGCCGCCTTCTTGACTCTCAGGTTCTTGGGGCGCTCGGCCAGAAGAGAATCCATCACTTCGGTGACGGCTCCGGGCTGCTCAAGAAGGAGGTGGGCATCCACGAGGTCGATGCGGGCGAAGAAGCGAGAATTGGCATCGAAGGTGGAATTCCCATTGAAATCGCTCAGAAGAATGCCGAGGAGCTTCGCCGCCTTTTCAGGTTGGTCCAGCTCCAGCCGCATGCGGGCCTCAGTTTGAAGGTTCTGCCACTTCACGTTTCGAGACTTCCGGTTTGAGGTCTCCAGGTAGCCGACAGCTTCAGTGAGCAGCGACTTGCGCAGGGAAGCATCGGTTGAGGCGAGGGCTCGAACATGGAAGTCGCTGAAGAGGATGTAGGAAGCGCGGTTGAGCCATTTGTCCTTCGGGTTGTAACCGAAGAGATTCTCGTATTGGGCCACCGCCTCCTGACTTTTCCCCAAGGCGATGAAGGCCTCCATGCGGAGCACCAGCGAGGAGAATCCGTATTCGGTCTGCTCGGGGTGTCGGTCAAGGTATCCATCCAGATGCAGGAGCAACTTTTCCCAGCCTGCCAGGTCACCGTTCAGGGCGAGCCGACGCCAGATGTTTCCCCTGTAGTAATCAGCCTGGGCGGAAACATCCTTCCTGACCTTTCTCCCCTTCGCGTCGCTTGGGTTGTTTTCCGGATTGGTCAGGTATACGTCCAGGTATTGATTGAGAAGCACGAGGGCCCGATCGCCGGCGCCGAGATCCCATTCCATCCGGTTGAACTCGCAGAGAGCCATCTTGATTTGGGATTCTTCGAAGTGCCGGCTTCCCGATTCAATGCGCAGGAAGGTAGCGGAAGCCTGGTCGAAGGCTGCGAGGGCTAGCTTGGTTTCCTTGGACTGAGCCTCCTTGCCTCGCGCGGCCCTGGCGAGATCCTTCGCTCGGTCGTAGTGGCTCTTCGCTGAACGGAAAATTGCAGCGTCCGGGGTCGTGCTGCCGGATGCGGTTTCAGCGTTGATGGCATGGTCATAAAACTCGCCCAGGAAACGGTCGGCGGGGGCGGCATTGCGGAATTGCTCGGCGAGGATTCTCCAGGCTCGCGCATTCGTGTTGGCGAATTCTTCGTCCGTGGGGAAGAGCTCGTATCCGGCCTGGTGGGCCACCGCGGATTCCAACTTGCGGTCGAGGAAATACCAGGATCGAGCCAGGTAGTAGTAGGCTCTTCCTCCGAATTCGTCGGCCTGAGCCGTGGCGCCCATGCGTCCCAGGAGGAGTATGAAGCCGTCCACGGCCTGCAGGTAATCCTTTCTGAAGAAGGCGCCTTCTGCCGAGCCGTACAAGATGTCGAGGTCGATGTCCGCCTCGGGGGGCGCGGCAGCGATGGCGGCGCTCATGACCTCGTTGGCTTCCAGGCGAAGTGCGCTCTGTGGGTTTTCCCGGGCAACCCTTTCCGCGAGTTGGATGGCTTCTCCGTAGTCTCCTTGCCGAGCCATTTGGTCGGCGAGCTCGAGGAGAATTCGGAATCCTGACGCTTTAAGAACCACACCTTCGGCCTCGGCCCAGTCGTGGAATTCTCTGGCCTTGGCTTTCGCGGGTCCGGTTTGCCCTTCCGCCTTGAGCATGCGCACGAAGCCGAGAGTCGCCTCCTGGATGACCCCGTGTCTGCTGTCAATCTCAGCGACCGAAGCAGTTTGAAGGAAGGAATCCCCCGGGATGGCGTTTTCAATCACGTGGACGTAGAAAATCTCCGCGTCCTCGACCTCGGATCGGGCGGCGTAAGCGTCCGCCATGTGCTTATAGGCAAGCATCCCGGCGTAGGAATTCTCGCCCACCAGAAGGGCGAAATCAGCCAGGTATTCCAGGGCCCGGCTCGTGTATTGGTCCCTTTCAAGTGAACCGGAGGGATAAAGAAGCCCCCAGTAATAGAAGGTGAGGGAACGATAGAACTCGTTGGGGTAGTAGACCGTGAATCGAGCCCCTTCCTTTTCATCGCCCTGGGGAAGACTGTTCCACCAATTGATCATGGAGTTCGCCCCGCGGATGGCGGATTGGAAGACCGATTCCGCGGTCGCGACCATGGAGGAGCGTTCGCTCGGGGTGATCCCGCTTTCTTCCAGCCGGGCCTGAAGGGCGGAACCGTATTGGAATGCGACCTCCGCCAGGTTGGTGTGGGCCTTGTTGGCAAGACTCGCGGGGGGGTCCGACGACAGGAATTCTGCGTAGGCTTCGCCGGCGGCTCCCAGAGCCTCGAGTCGAGAAGCAGGGTCGGTCGCCCTCTGGGCGATGAATTTGCGGACATCGCATCGCGCAAGAAGGAGGAGCCCGCGGTCACCCTGGCTGGACGCCTTGGCCAGAGCTCGGTTGACAATCTTTTCAGCCCAATCGTCGAATCCGAGGTCTGTCGCCAAGGCCCTCGCAAAGGCCGCTTCTCCTCGGGCAGCCAAGCCTGCACCCTCTCCTTCTTGAGGAAGAAGGAGCAGGGAAAAAAGGAGGAGGGAGGGCATCAGGTATTTCCCTGTCCCAGCGAAATGAATCGAAGGGGGCTAAGGCGCCAGATTGGGAATCGGCGCCGGCTCGAACTCTTCGGGGATGACGATGCGGGCTGTAAGGAGGATGACCAGCTTGCGGTAGGATTCGTATTTTCCTTTTCTGGAGAAGAAGAAGGAAAGAATGGGAATCCCGTCCAGGAAGGGGATTCCTGATTCTCGAGTTTGCTGGTCCACCACTTTCATGCCGCCCAGCAAGATGGTCCCACCGTCGGGCACCATGACCCGGGTGCGGATTTTCTGAACCTCGAGTTCGGGAAGCATCAAGGTCACCGGAGACCCGGTACCCAAGGAGGTCTGGAAAGTTGGAATGGGCCTCTTGAGAGTGGCGACGGTGGGCCGGACCTCAATGAAGACGAAGCGGCGATCCGCTGTCACGACGGGACGAACATCCAGGAAGACTCCGTCCCTCGCGATGCGGACGATGGGGTCGGCGATGGCTGCGGAGGCCGCGATTTCGACATCGAAGTCGGACACGTAAGAGACCTGATTGGAAACCGTGAGATTCGCCCGAGCGGTGTTGTAGACCATGAGCTTGGGCCGGGTGACCACTTCACTTCGGGAAGACTTCTCAACTGCGCGGAGAATCATCTCCAATTGGGTGTCGTCCAGCCAGGTGTACTGGAGGGCGAAGCCTCCGGAGCCCTGCAGACCGTC
>DCAK01000047.1:7594-7779 GCA_002311925.1 Planctomycetes bacterium UBA1135 | reverse complement strand
TCGAGGAACCTCGCCGACTCTTCCGAAGGGTCGAGCTGCCCGCCAACTTCGCCGCTGATGGCGACCCGGATTCCGTGGCCCAATCCCTCCGCCCCTTTCTTCTCGGCGAGGAATCCCTTTCCGTGGACGGGGAGTCGGCTGAGTTGTTCGCCGCAATCCTGATTCCGGAGGATGTGGACGCGGCC
>DCAK01000047.1:4394-7460 GCA_002311925.1 Planctomycetes bacterium UBA1135 | reverse complement strand
ATTCCGGAGGATGTGGACGCGGCCATTCAGCGAGGCGCGGATTTCACATTCCTCGGGGAAAAGGGCGGAACCATCCAGTACTGGGCATCGAACCAGGCGGACCAGGACTTGCGTAAATGGGTGGAGGCAGCAATCAACGAGGAGGTTCGCCGGGTGGAGTACGAAACCCATGGCATGGATTCCGAAGCGGTGCGCAAGGTCGAGAACACCCGCATTCCGATTACCCGGCTCAACCCACGCAAGGAAGAGGGCGAGGAGGAAGTCAGCATGGCCGACCTTGTCCGAGATTGGGCCCCTCTTGGTTTCGTCTACCTTCTCTGGATAGCCCTGATGACCATCGCCCAGATGTTGCTCAACAACACCATCGAGGAGAAATCCAATCGCATCATCGAGGTTCTCTTGTCCTCGGTGACCACCACCGAATTGATGGCGGGCAAGCTCATGGGAATCGCGGGGGTGGGACTCACGATGCTCCTGGCCTGGGTTCTCTCGCTCTTCGGGGTTCTGAGTTTCATGGCCGGGCCCGAAGCCGAATGGGCCGGTCACCTTCTCGACATCCTGGCGTCTTCAGGCTTCCTGACTTATTTCCTGGTCTATTTCCTGCTCGGCTATCTCCTCTATGCGGGGATTTTCCTGGCCATCGGAAGCGTCTGCAACACCTTGAAGGAGGCCCAGAATTTCATGGGAGCCATCATGATTTTCATGATGGTCCCTCTCCTGACCATGGCCTTCATTCCCAAGGACCCCCACGGGCCCCTTGCAACGACGCTCTCCTGGATTCCCTTCTACACGCCCTTCGTCATGATGAACCGGGCGGCGGCCGACCCTCCGCTCTTCGACCTCATCGGGACCACCGTGGTCCTCGCCCTCTCGGTGGTGGGAATGTTGTGGGTGTCGGCCCGAGTCTTCAGAACCGGAATTCTTCGGACGGGTCAACCCCCCAGGCTGCTCGAACTGCTGCGCTGGATTCGGGGCTGAGAGCTCAGTCCTCTCCGATTCCGCCAAGGTCGTCAAGGGCCTTGATGGCCTTCCTCAATTTCTTCTTGGCGGCATCCTTGTCCTCGGGCGACAGCCACTGCAGGGTCCAGGCGACCTTCATTTTGCGGGGAAGCTGGGGTTCTTCCTTGTCGACCTTGAACTTCTTCTTGGAATCGTTCCACCAGGCCTGCCAATCGCTTGAGCTCCCCCCGATGTCTTCGCCGGTAAGGACGGTGAGGGAGGTTTGAAGCTCTCCCGAGAAAGGCATGCCGCCTCCTCCTCTTCGACCCCGACGGGCTGAACCACGGCCACCAGAAACCATGACATCCATGAGAGCTTCGACGGAGGCGGTTTCCCGGATGCGACCCAGGGAGACAATCTTGGCGGCGGTGATTTCCCTGTCGGGGCCGCTTGTACGCAAGTCGTCGGTCAGGATGGGCAACGCCTTCTTGTCTGCGTGCTGGCCGAGAGCGTAGATGTATTCCTTGCCCACTTCGGGGTCTTCCAGGATGACCTTGTTCTTACGCTGCCTGAGAAGAAGGCCGACAACCGACGGGTCTTCGTTGAATCGCAGGGCCTTCACGGCTTCCATCCGAACGAAGGGGTCCTTGTGGCGCATGAAGCCGGCGATTTGCTTGGCCACCGCCTTGTCGGGAGTCCGTCCGACCGTCTGGATTGTCGAAGCAAGGAGGACCGCGTCCTTTTCCTTGACCGCATCCTTTAGGGCCTTCAGGGCTTCCTCGGGGGGCACATGCTGAACGGGTTGCTCGGTATCCGGGTCCTTCGACCCGTCGCCCCCGCCGCTGGAAGAATCCTCATCATCGCTTGAAGATTCCTCGGGCGATGGAGGAGGAAGGTCCTCCTCGTTGTCCGCTTCAGGGACGGGAGGGGGGGGGTCCTGAGGGGGAGCCAGGAAGGGAGCGAACAGCAGGGTGGGAAGGAGAAGCATTTCAGGTTCCAGTTTGCCCGGAAGAGGCGATTTGGGGAAGCCCTGATTTTGATACCCCTCTCCCTGGCTTCAAGTTCCGCGAATTCTCCGGGCCTGGATTCAGGCCCGGGCAGGCGCGTTTTCTTCCACGATGCGCCGAAAACGGGAGAACAGGTGGGCCGGGTCGTGGGGCCCCGGGGCGGCTTCAGGGTGGTACTGGACTGAAAACACGGGCAACTCCCCGTGCGCCATCCCTTCCACGGTCCCGTCGTTCGCGTTCAAGTGGGTGACCTTGAGTCCGGTTTCCCCCAGGGATTCGGGGTCCACGGCAAAGGAGTGATTCTGAGAGGTGATTTCGACCTGGCCAGTTTCCTGATCCACGACGGGGTGGTTGACGCCATGGTGACCGAACTTGAGCTTGAAGGTGTTCCCCCCGAAGACATGGGAGAGAATCTGGTGCCCGAGGCAGATTCCGAACACGGGGAGGCCCACATCCACCAACGCGCGGACGCTCGCGTGAGCGTAGGTGACGGCGGCCGGGTCGCCGGGGCCGTTGGAGAGAAAGATGCCGGCAGGGTTCCAGGCCAGGATTTCCTCGGCCGAGGAGGAAGCCGGGAAAACTCTGGGCGAGAATCCAGCGGAGACCAAGGATCTGAGAATGTTTCGCTTGACCCCGAAATCAAGGCAGGCGATGGGGAGGGCTTCGTCGGTTGCCTCAACGCCGGGAAAGGGAAAGGCCGGATCGAGAGGTTCCGCCCAATCGTAGGCTTCGGAACAGGTCACCACCTTGGCGAGGTCACGGCCCTCGATGTCTCCTTCCTCGCGGGCCCTTTTCGCGAGGGTTTCGGCCTGATCCCTTTCGGTGGACAAGACGGCCTTGAGTTCACCCTCCTCCCTCAGGCGCAGAACCAGGGCCCGGGTGTCCACCCCTTCGATGGCGAGAACGCCCCGCTCGACTAGGTATTCCTTCAGGGGCTGCTTTGAGCGCCAATTCGAAGCTACCGGAGACATCTGGCGGACGACCAGGGCCTCTGCCCAGCAGCGCCTCGATTCGTCATCCTCGGGGACGGTCCCATAGTTGCCGATGTGAGGATAGGTCATGACCACGCCCTGCCCGCAATAGGAGGGGTCGGTCAGTATTTCCTGGTAGCCTGACATGG
>DCAK01000047.1:4095-4295 GCA_002311925.1 Planctomycetes bacterium UBA1135 | reverse complement strand
GGTGTTGAAGACGAGTTCGAACACCTTCTCCCCGGGAGCGCCGGCGGATTGGCCGGGGAAGAGGGTTCCGTCCTCAAGGACGAGCCAGGCAGAGGGTTCAGGCACGGGGTGGGATTATCGCCGGGCGTACCACTTGAGCCAATCCCCTGGCCGGGGCCCGGGGTTTTCTCCCGTGAGCTTGCGCAGGGCCTTCATGGTTC
>DCAK01000047.1:608-4069 GCA_002311925.1 Planctomycetes bacterium UBA1135 | reverse complement strand
ACCTTGGGGTCGGCGATGGCCGCGGAACCCGCGATGTGGACATCGAAATCCGTCACCACCGATACCTGGCGGCCGACGAAGATGTATCTTCCCGGGGCCCGGGATGAGGCTGCAAGGGCATAGATGAGGGGATCGACCGCCCTGAGGTCACCCATGCGGGCTAGATGGTCGGCGGCACGGCCTCTCTGTTCCCTGGACCCGGACCGCCACAGCGCCAGGGACCATCCCCCGAGGGCTTCTTCCGGGTCAAGGGCGGCCAGGGAGGCGGCCGAACCGACCCTGACCAGGGCCGAGGCATCTTCCAGGCTGAGCTTTAGGAGGGGCCGGCGCAGGTCCAGTTCGATTTGCCTTTCCGCGATTCGGGTGGCCGCCCTCCTCAAACCGGAGTCCTTGGATCTCATTCCCCTCCTCAAATCAGCAAGCCCGATTCCGTTTCCGGTTGAGGATGACTTTCCTCGAATTTCGAGGAGAAGGCGGCCCAGGAGGAGGGCGCGCTTGCCATGGGATTCCCGACGGAGGCCATCCCAAAGGAGGTCCAAGCGGTCCTTCCGGAGAGTTTCGGGGGGAAGGGGGTCGAACGCGGCTCCCGCTTTCTCCAGGGCGTTGAGGACTTCATGGGAACCCTCCGGGTCGTCCTGGGGGAGGTCGAGGGCCGCATCGAGGAGGGGGCCGACCAAGCCTCTCGCGCCGCATCTTCGGGCCCAGGCTGCGAGGTCAAGCGCCCGCACCCTCTCCAGAAGGCGTGCCTCCTCGCGGGCGTCCCAAATCCTGTTCACTGGATTGTCGAAGGTCCGAAAGACCCCGTAGGGGGTGGAGAATTCCAGGCTCCCGGCAGAGGGGGACGGGTCCATGCAGGGGACTCGCTGTCCCGATTCGAGGACCGCCACGGGAAGGGGGTTCTGCACAACGGGCATCCCCAGGGCCAGAATTGGAAGGAGAAGCATCATGGATTGGCTCTTTCCTTGAGATACCATTTTTTCCAATCCTCGCTGGACCTTCCGGTGGTTTCCCCGGCCCAGGTTTCCAGGGCGGCAAGGACAGCCACGACATCCTCCTCCTCCAGGGTCCTGACCTTGAAGGCCGTCCCCAGCCTCCAAACCTCCTCGCTGGCGATGCTGAAGATTTGCGACTGGGACGGGTTGTGGTTGCGCATGCCGAAGGGCGCAATCTCTTTGGAGACCTGAATTTTTCTGCCTGCGAATTCGAATCGTTCCGGTGATTTCCTGCCCTCGGCCGCGAGGATATGGATGAGCGGGTCCAGGGCCCCTCGGCCTCCGTATCTCCCCAGGTTGCGAGCGGCTTCCTGGCGGGGGCCGCTCCGGTTGCGGGCGAGAACGTAGGTCCAGATTTGGCGCGCGACCCGGCGGTCGACCTCCCCGCATGCGCGGGCGGCCTCCAGGCGGACGGATTGAAGAGGGTCCTCCACGGAGGCTTTCAAGGCCTGGGTGAAAAGATTCTGGTCGAAGGTCTTCTGGGCGGCGAGGGCCCCCGCGGTGGCCCTTCGTACGAGGGCGGAAGGGTCCCTGAATCCTTTTCTGATTTGGCTCCGTTCGAGCAATCGGTCGGGGTCGGCGTGGCGGGAGCCGGACAATTCGAACTGCAGGCGGCCCGACAAGAAAGCCGAGGCGACGGGTTCGGCTTGTGGAATGCGGGCCCAGAGCCAGTCGACCCTTTCCTTCCTCTTGATTTTCTCGGGAAGGTTGTCGAGGTCTTCTCCCCAGTTTTCGAGCAAGGTGAAGAGGCCCGGCCGGTCCAAGTCCTCGGCGAAGAGGATGTCGGCCTGCTCGGCCATGAGAGCCAGGAGCCCTGCCGCGGAAGCCTCGTGGGTCAGGACCTTCCTCGAAATGGAATCGTCCTCGAGGAATTTGAGGAATCGATTGCGCAGCAGGGTTCGATCCTCCACCCTCGCGACGGCATCCGTCGGACACACGAAGACCCCGAAGGGGGTCTTGAATTCCAGGTCTCCGGGGGAGGCGTCGATTGCCTGGATTGCCCGGCCGGATTCCGTGACCGCCACCATGATCGGCTCGGTTGGATTCGCCTGGAGCGCGAGGAGGAGGGGAATGGCGGGAAGGAGCCCCACGAATCCAGGATACAGGGGCTTCTTCCTCCCGGGTCAGGATGCTGCCACGTCGGCCCTGAGGTCGACGGTTTCGCCAACTTCGAAAAGGGCATGCCCCAGACCGGCAATCATCACGGCATTGTCGGTGCAATGCTCGGGGGCGGCAAAGACGGCTTGGATTCCCCTGGCCAGGGCCATTTCACCCAGGAGTTCCCGCAGTCGTCGATTCCGAGCGACACCGCCACCGACGAGAATCCGGGGAATCCCTTCTTGGTCGCAGGCCCGGAGGCATTTTTCAGCCAAGGTGCGGGCGATGGCATGCTCGTACGAAGCGCAGAGGTCCTCAAGAGGGGGGGCGTCGGGGAGGTCGGGCTCGTTCCGCTTTCCTCCCGGCCCCTTGACTCGATAGAGGAGAGCGGTTTTGAGCCCGGAAAATGAGAACTCAAGGGAGTCCGGTTCGAGGAGTGGGAGCTTGAACGGGCACGCATCCGGATTCCCGTTCTTCCCGGCTTCCTCGATGGATGGACCGCCGGGATAGGAAAGGCCGAGAAGGTTGGCGGCCTTGTCGAGGGCCTCGCCCGCGGCGTCGTCACGGGTTTCGCCGAGAAGGGCGTGGCTCAGGGGGCTCGTGGTCCGATAGAGGCTGGTGTGGCCGCCGGAAACAATCAGGGTGATGTAGGGGAATTCCCATTCCTCCAGGGACATCAAGGCGGCGTAGGCGTGGGCGTGAATGTGGTGGACTCCCACCAGTGGGAGGCTCCATGCCCAGGAGAGGGCCTTGGCGGCGGTCGCGCCGACCAGCAGGGAGCCGAGCAGGCCTGGGCGCAGGGTGACGGCGATGCCGGCGAGGTCCTCCCTGTCCATTGCAGCTTCTTCCAGGGCCCGGGAGGCCACGGGGACGATGGCCTCCAAGTGTCCCCTTCCTGCGATTTCAGGAACCACGCCTCCCCAAGGGGCGTGGTCGTCCGCCTGGCTGTGGACGATGGAGGAGCGAACCACCCTGCCGTCGGTGACCACCGCTGCGGCGGTTTCGTCGCAGGAGGTCTCCACCCCCAGGACTCTCATGTGCCTCATGTTACAGCATGGCTTTATCGCGAAGGCACGTGCATCCCAATCAGATGCCGCGTTGCGAACCGGGAAACGGCTTGTACGGGTGCGCCGCCGCTACGTCTTCGTTGAACGTCAACCCCAGGCCGGGAGTCCGAGGGAGCTCCACGTAGCCACCCGATTGCCTCGGAAGGCCGTCGAACACCTCGAAGTAGTGGGGCTCATAGAACTCGGCGTGGTACTCCTGGATCAGGAAATTGGGGAGCGATGCGTCCAGATGGAATGAGGCCATCGTCCCGACGGCGGCATTGGTGTTGTGCGGCGCCATCATCACGTGCTGCGACTCGGCGAT
>DCAK01000047.1:0-557 GCA_002311925.1 Planctomycetes bacterium UBA1135 | reverse complement strand
CTCGGTTATGCCGCCCGCGTTGCATATGTCGGGCTGCAAGGTGTCTGCGGCATCGGCCTTCACAAGCTCGTAGAAGGGGAACTTCAGATAGAGCCGCTCGCCCGTTGCGATAGGTATGTCTACGCGGCGTCGCACCTGCACCATCTCCGAGACGTTCTCGTACGACACCGGCTCTTCGAACCAGAAGGGCCTGTACTGCTCCATCCGCTTTCCAAGATGGACCGCGGTATGGACGTTGAACTTGGCGTGGACCTCGACCAGTATCTCCACGGAGGGCCCCACTGCCTCGCGCACCGCCGCGACCCTGTCCTCGGCCAGCTGCGCCTCCTCCGGTGTGATCGTGTAGTAGTTGTGCTGTCCGAACGGGTCGAACTTCATGGCCGTATAGCCCATCTCCACCACGCGTAGGGCCTCCTCCGCGTTTTGCTCCGGGGTCCCCGGGTTCGTGTACCACCCGTTGGCATACACCCGCAGCCGGTCCTGGAAGGGGCCCCCCAGAAGCTCGTAGACGGGCACGCCAAGCGCCTTGCCCTTGAGGTCCCACAGCGCGATGTCGA
>DCAK01000101.1:11464-18054 GCA_002311925.1 Planctomycetes bacterium UBA1135 | reverse complement strand
TCCGGGGAACCGTCCAGAACGACATCCTCAAGGAGTTCGTCGCCCGGGGGAATTATCGATTCGACGCCCCCTCCTCCATGAGATTGACGGTGGACCTCCTTCGCTTCGCCCAGGAAACCGCCCCCCGTTTCAATCCCATTTCGGTTTCGGGCTACCACATGCGCGAAGCCGGATGCACCGCCGTTCAGGAGGTCGCCTACACCCTGGGGGATGGAATCGCCTACCTCCAGGCTGCCAAGGACGCCGGCCTGAACCCCGGAGTCACCGCCGCCCGGATGTCCTTCTTCTTCAACGGCCACAACGATTTCTTCGAGGAAGTCGGGAAATTCCGCGCCGCCCGCCGACTCTGGGCCCGCATTGTCCGCGACCGATTCGGCGTCGACGACCCCAAGGCCCAAAGGCTTCGCTTCCACACCCAGACCGGGGGGTCCACCCTCGCCAGCGCCCAACCTCTGGTGAACGCGGCTCGGGTAACCGTCCAGGCCCTGGCAGCCGTGTTGGGCGGAACCCAATCGCTGCACACCAACTCCTACGACGAGGCCCTGGGTCTTCCCTCCGAGGAGGCCGCCCTCCTCGCTCTGCGGACGCAGCAGGTCCTGGGCCATGAAAGTGGAGTGGCCGACATGGTCGACCCCCTGGGAGGGGCCCCCTTCATCGAGGATCTCACCGCGAGAATTGAACGGGACGCGGAGGCCGAAATCGCCTTCGTCGACCGGGAATACGGCGGCATGGTCGGGGCGGTAGAGGCCGGGCACGTCCAGCGCGCCATCCACAAGGCCGCGGTCCTCCACCAGAAAGAGGTCGAAAGTGGAGAGAGGGTTCAAGTGGGCGTGAACCGTTTCCGCGTCGAGGAAGAAACTCGACACTCAGCCTTCAAGCCCGACCCCGCGGGAAGACAGGAGGTCCTGGATTCCCTGGAACGCGTCCGAGCCGAGAGGGACCAAGCTGCCACCCGCGCGGCCCTCGCCGCCCTCGGAGATGCGGCAGCGACTGAAACTCCTCTTGGCCCGGATGTCCTTGCCGCCGTGGAGAGCTACGCAACCGTGGGCGAAATTTGCCAAGTCCTCGAGGGCGTCTTTCCGCCCTACCAGGCCCCCGCCATTTTCTAAGGTGCAGGGCCCTCACAACCTTTCCAACCCGAGGAGGGTCTCAGAATGACTGGAATTCAAGGAGTCGACCACATCGCTGTCGCGGTCGCGGACCTGGATGCGGCCACCGCCCTCTGGCGGGATCGGTTCGGATTGGAAATGGGCCCCCGGGAAAAGATTCCCGACCAGGGGGTTGAGGTTCAGGTCATGTTCGCCGGCCCCGTCCGCATCGAATTGATGCGCCCACTCGGCCCGGATTCCCCGGTCGCTCGTTTTCTCGAGAAGAAGGGGCCTGGGATCCACCACATCGCCCTCGCCGTGGACGACTGCGGCGCGGCGCGGGAAGCCGCTCTCGCTGATGGCGGCCGACCCGCGGGGGAGGGACCCGTTCCGGGAGCGGGTGGAACCAAGGTGGCCTTCCTCCATCCGGCCTCGGCCTGCGGCGTTCTCGTCGAGTGGGTCGAACGCACTCCAGAGGACTCCTAGTCGACCGACAGGTTCCCCCGGAGGGAAGGGGGAATCATTCCCTGAATCCCAGGCTCCAGGATGCGGATGGAGCAAGCTTGGACCCGGGCCGCCAGCCAAGGACGGACATCGTCCTCGGGAAGATTCTTCAGGACCGGGTACATCACGAGGACATGCCGCACTTCTGTTTCGTCCTCCTTGGGCTGCTCACCTTGTTGATAGCCAACCACCTGCAGAATGTGATAGCCGTACTTGGTGAGAAAGGGACCGTGCAGGTACTCCAGGGGGCCGATGTGAGCCAGCCGGTCGAAGGGCTGAACCGCCACCTCGCGGCCGAAGGTGTAGCGACCGTCCGCGGTGGGAGCTTCGGAATCGTCGCTGTACTTGGCCACCACATCTTCGAAGGGTGCCTCGGCGCATAGGGCCTCGAAGGCCTCACCGCACTTCGCCCTCATGGCGGGGATATCGTCTGCGCCCGCGGCCTCCATCACCTTGAGGGGGACCAAAGCCTGAAATGCGTCCCGAAGAAGGACATCCTCCGAACCCGGGCGAAAGGTCTGGTAGTAGGCGACCAACTCGTTGAGCTCGTCGGTTCGGACCGGAATCCCATCCACCTCGGCGACCGCTCGGTCATGAAGGAAGGGGGGGTTGGGCCGCCCAGATGCCGTGCGCGGAAGATTGGGGTCCCGGAGAGCGGCAGGAGGCCTGGGGCCGCCGAATACGCCGGGGCTCGGGCGAAAGGCGGGAGGAGGCGAGGGAGGGGACGCCTTCCCCGTCTTCGCATCCGAACCCGACCCGGCCGGGACGAGCAGAGGCGGAGGCCCTCCTCGTTCATGGGCCCTGTCGGTCCCCCGACTCCGAGGGTCTTCCTGGGCCTCGAGGGAAGGGGTGAAGAAACATCCCAGGGAAAGCGCGCAAAGAATAATTTTCACGGGCTCAGTTTAGTGAGAATCACGGCCATCGCGAAAGAACTCCCGCATGCTGCCTCGGAACGTTTCCAAATTTCCGACTCCTCCGGGGGATTCGGAAGGAGGGGGACCTCGAAACGCCCGCCTGAAAACTTCCAGCGGGGCAAGGGTCGGCATTCCACCCGCCAACATGATTGCCTGCAGCAATTCCATGCGGCCCATCCACCCGACATAGAGGGTCAGTAGGAGGGCGAGAAGAAACCAGCCTCCAATAACCCCTGCGACCAGGGTGGTGAGGGCAATGGCGTTGCCCACTGCGAGAGCCGCCCGGGTGGCGTCGGGGAGGGGGGAGCAACGGGCGAGCCAGGCCCGGAGAATTCTGCCTCCGTCGAGGGGGAAGGCCGGAGCCAGGTTGCAGAGACCAAGAAGGAGATTGATCCAGAAGAAGGCGGTCACGGCGCCACCCGATGGAAGGATGAGAGCGATTCCGGCCAGGGCGAGATTCGCGGCAGGCCCCGCGAGTGCCACCGGTCCTTCAACCAGGGGGCGATGGGCCATTCCCTCCATCCGGGCCATGCCCCCCAGGGGGCCCACGGTGATGTCCAACACCTTCAGACCCAGTCGCCGTGCGGTGAGGGCGTGGGCCAATTCGTGCACCACCAGGGAAATTCCCAGGATGGCGAAGAGGAGGGCGGTCCACCCGGCATGACCCTCTTCGGAGCCGGCGGCCCGGGCGAGAATCAGGAGGGTGAGTAGAACCACCGCCGGGACCACCCGGAAGGGAATCCCGAACAATTTCCCCAGTCTCATGGGGCGAAAAAGGAAGGCGATCACGGCGGGGAGTGTAGCCCGCTTGCCTCCCGGGGCCACGGGGCTAGCCTGGAGGCAGGATGTTTCGGCTCTGGCTTCTTCTCTTCCCATTTCTGGCCTCCCCGGCCCTCGGACAGGTCTTTGTCCTGGAACTCAAGGATGAGAAGCTTTTCTCGAAGAATGCCAAGCTGACGGTCACCTTGGACGGAAAAAAAGTCTTCCTGGTCGAAATCGGCGCGGGAGTCGTCTGGAAATCGCGCGAGCGCCAGGTCGTCTACACTCGAAACGAGGACAACTGGTTCTTTCTTCTCGATCCGGCCGACCCCTCCGCAATTCCCTACCGCAAGGTGAAGGGGCGGCTCGAGCCGGAACGGAAATATCGCAAGAGACATCTCAGGGTCCACGGCACCCGCATCGAGAGGATCAGGGTTCACATTCTCGAAGAAAACTTCGCCACCCTCGCCAGGGAATACTCTCGCCGGGAAGAAGAAGTCGAGAGACTCAAGGACCTTCGGGATGACGAGCCTCGGCGGAGCCGGAGTTGGTTGGCCATGCACAGGGGGATGATGAAGGGATGCTCCTCCACGGAGCAATGGCTGGTTTCGAACGGGTATCACCTCGAAGCCAGAGATTGGCGGACCCGGATTCGGAAAGAGGGCAAGAAGGCGGATGCCGCAATGGAGGAAAGGCTCCAACAGGCCCTGGAATCCGTGGAGCCTTTGCCGGTCCCCGAAAAATTAACATCCCTCGCCGCCCAGCTCTCAGAGGGAGAACTCGAATTCAAGGTGCAGGGGAGCCAGCACTTCAGGGTGGTCTACCCAGCCTCCATTCCCGACGAAAGAATCCGTCAGGCCATTCTTCTGGCGGAGGAAGCCCTGGATGGATTCAGAGCCTCTCTCGTGGACCCCTGGGTGGGGGACGCCTTTCCTGACAGGATTCCCGACGTAGTGTTTCAGGAATTCTTCTTCGGCCCGGACGATCTCGCCATGCATGAACAATTCCTGACCGAGCATTACGGACTCAGTTGGGGCCGCCGGAAGGAGACCATGATGAAATTCGCGGGGCATTCCTTCAACCGGGCGGGCGCTCCGCGCCGCCTCGAATATTGGCGCCTCACCCACGACGACAGCGCCTACCTCAACGGCATCGTTCTCCATCGGCTCGGCCACGCCCTCGCTGAAATCCATTACGGCTTGGCCAACGCCACCGTCCCCCAGGACTGGCTGAAGGAGGCGGTGGGGTTCTTCCTTTCCTTCGAGTTTCTGGGAAGAAACATCGTGACCTGCTCGAAATTCGAGCCGCCGGAGCCCAAGGGCGGGACCTCCGTCGGGGGGACCCTGAAAAAGAGGGAGGAGAGAAAAACCGGTTCGGAAATGCGAGGGCTGCGCGAGGTCATGGCTGAAGTCGCATTGGTCGGCCCGCCGATTGACCGCCTGGCCATCACCGAGCTCTTCGATTTCGAAAGCCCGGACATCGCCAAGGCCTGGGCCTTCTTTGAATTCTTCGTCCGGGAGGGGGGGCTTGAGGGTCAGCTCTGGCTGCGGGCCTGCGGAGAAGCGGCGACCAAGGCCAAGGGGGAAACCGGACCCTTCCTCGCATCGTGGCGACGGGCGGCGGCGGAAACCTTCGACCTCAAGGGGGACGCCATCGCCGACCTCGAAAAGCGCTGGCAGGAGTGGCTGAGCCGGACCTATCCGGTTCCCTAGAACTGCGAGCCGAACAGCATTGCGGCGAAGGAGCTGACTGGCTGGGCTTCCCGCGCGTCCTCGAGTTGCCTGTTGAGGGCGTTGAGCGCGGCGAGAAATTCTTCGTAGGGGGCGTCCTCGTTGAGGAATCGGCCCAGGCTGCCCTCCCCGGCCCGGACCTTGGCGGTGAGGGCTCGGAGGTCGGCGAGGAAGGCGCGGGCGTCCGCAGCCAAGCTTTCGTCCTTGGCCACCATGCCGAGTAGCCCCTTCCCGGCCTCGGCATCCTCCAACAGGCGGCGGAGGTAAATCGAGGCCCGGCTGAAATTGTCGATGAGAACCAGGCTGTCTTCGCGCAGGTCGGGGTCGGCAAGAAAAGCGCCAAGCGCCCCACGGCCCTCGCTGAGGTCGTCGGCAATCAGGGCAAGGTCGGTCATGGCGGCGGCCCCGTCGGAAAGAAGGGAAACCAGCTGCTCGCGCACCTCCGGGTCGGAGGCCAACAGCCCCAGCGCCCCCTTGCCCTCGCGGATGTCTTCACCGATGGTCCGCGCTGATTCGAGAATTCCCTCTAGGTCGCGGAGCATTTTCGGATCGTGAAGGAGGGACCCCAGGATTCCATCCCCTCGGGCAAGGCCGCGCGAAGCTAGACGAAGATTCTCGACGATTTCATCCACGGCATCGCGGTTTTCGGCGACGAGCTCCCCGAGGGCGGCGAGAGTGGTTATGCCCATTTGGCCAGAGAGAACGGTTCCGGATGGAATCGAGGGCAAGGAGGGAAGGCCGGGATTGATTTCAACCACCCGGCCGCCCAGGAGGGTGAATTCGCTGATGCGGATGCGGTAGTCCTGGTGCAGGATGAGCGGGTCTTCCAATTCCAGGTCGACCCCGATGCGGCGGTCGGGGGCTTCATCCGGAAGCCAGCGCACGGCCAGAACCGAGCCCGCATGGCGGCCGCTGACCAGGACGGCGTCCCCCTCTCTCAATCCGGCGGCGTCGGCGAACCGCACCTCGAGCACCGGCCTCGTGTCCAGGGAGAAACCCGTGAGGACGACGGTGGAATAAAGGAGGGCCCCGATGCCCCCGAAGAAGAAGAGGCCCAGGATGAAATCCTTTTTGGGAGAGGGAGAGGTGATGTTCATTCGGCGAGGCCAAGGAGGGCGCGAACCCTCGGCAATGGGGAGGCGAGCACTTCGTCGGGCGGGGCGTCCATGAGGATACGGCCCCGCTCGAAGACGGCGATGCGGTCGCCAAGATGAGTGGCGCAGTCCAGGGAGTGGGTCACGGTCAAGGTCGTCGGCTTGATTTCCTCCTTGAGTCGATTAAGGAGATGGAGGATGTCCACAGTCATTTCTGGATCCAATCCGGCTTCGGGCTCATCGTAGAGGATGATGCGGGGTTCGGTCACCAGGGCGCGGGCGAGCCCGACCCGTTTCTGCATTCCGCCCGAAAGTTCGGCAGGAAATTTGGCCATGGCGTCGAGAAGACGGACCTGGCCGAGAACCGTTTCCACCTTTTCGCGGATTTCTTCCTCCTTGAGTGAGGTGGTTTCCCTCAAGGGGAGGGCGACATTTTCGAAGACGCTCAGCCAGTTGATGAGGGCCGCGTGTTGAAAGAGGTATCCCATGTCCCTGCGCAAG
>DCAK01000101.1:9242-11436 GCA_002311925.1 Planctomycetes bacterium UBA1135 | reverse complement strand
GGCCGTCCTTCCACCCGGACTTCTCCGCGATCCGGACTCAGAAGTCCGACGATGTGGCGGAGGATGACGCTCTTGCCGGCCCCGGAGGGCCCCATCAAGACGACGGACTCGCCTTCTCGGACGTGAAGGTCCACCCCCCTGAGGACCTCGTGGCCACCCAGGCTCTTGTGGACTTGGGTGAGACGAATCAATGCCAGATGACTCTCCCCATCAGGAAGTTGAGGATGATGACGACGATGAAAGCGTCCCGGACCGCGGCCCGGGTCGTGAGCCCGACCCCGGCGGCTCCATTGCGAGCGGTCAGGCCCTGGGCGCAGCCGATGATGGAGATGGCGAAGCCGAAGACCAAAGATTTCGCCAGGCCGCCGAACAGATCACGCGGGACGTGAACGACCTCGCCCATTTCCCGGAGGGAATCCAGGGACATGCGCAGGTAGGCGTCGAAATCGAGACCCAGTTGGGTGACGGCGATGACCCCGCCTCCGAAGACCCCGACCACGACGGCGAAGAAGGTCAGGATGGGAGCCATCAGTGTCAGAGCGGCGACCCGGGGCAGAACCAGGTAGCTCACGACATCCACGGAAAGGACTTCCAGGGCAGTGACTTCCTCCTGCACCTTCATGGTCCCCAGTTCGGCAGCCATCGCGCTCCCTGAACTCGCGGCCAGGAGAATGGCCACCACGAAGGGCGCCATTTCCCGAGCCATCGTGACTGAAACTAGGAGCCCGATGTTGGATTCCTGGCCGAACCGGGCCAACTCGAATCCCACCTGGAGGGAGACGACCATGCCGATGAAGAAGGAGACCAGGACGAGGACATGGAAGGCTTTGACCCCCGCCTGGTACATCTGCTGGAGGAGGGAGGGGAACCGTCTTGGAATATGGCCGACGCGAGCCAGGGAGCCACCGGCGAGACGAAGGGTGAGCCCTGTTTGAACGATTCCGGGTCGGACGAAATCGGTACCAAGTCGGGTGAGCCAATTCATTCTTCTTCAACCTCATTCCCCTCCGCCAGGGAGGGCCAGCCGGGTCCGGGGAATGCGGGAGTCTCCATGGCAACGCCGCGGGGCCCCGTGCGCCAGCGCAGCAGCCCTCCCAACCAGGAATGGTGGCGGGTTCCGTCGGGTTCGGTCCAGGCTCCTCCCAGCAATGGAATGGACCACCGATGGTGTCCCGCCGCCTCGATTTCCCGGTAGAGCCCCAGCCAGAAGCGCCTGTCCAGGGTGGAGCCATCGATCTTGCTTCGCCAGGCTTGGTAGGCGAACCCGAGTCTCTCGTCGATGGAGGTCCCCAGGGAGGGAAAGGCCAGAAGGGACCTCTCGGGAGTTTCGATTCGAATTCCAAGAGGCCAAAGATGAAGGAGGTCCTCCCGACTGCCGTCATCGAATCGCCGGCTCCCCTTGTGGAAGAAGGGAAAGATGTGCATCGAATCCCCTTCCATGTGGGCGTAATGGAATTCCCGCCTCCACACCAGGGGCCAGAGCCAGGAGGTGGTTTCGCCGGTCGCGTCCCGGTGACGCAGGAGGAAGGGCAGGACCCTGGTCACTTCCCGGTCGGGGGTCACGCCTCCGGATTCACTTTTCAGAAGCGGCCAGAACGACCATGCCTTGTAATCGGTGGAGGGGCGGGAAGCCCAACCGAAGAAAGGCCAAAGTACCGTGGTGGCCTGGTAGTCCCCCTGCTCAATGCGTCCGAAGAGAGGGAAAAGGAACCAACCGCGTCGAGGTTCCTTCTTGTCCATGTCCTCCTCCCAATGGTGCCAAAGAGGCCAAAGCATGAAGGTCCGTCGATAGGAGTCCTTCTTGGCATGGCTTCCAACCAGGGGGAAGACCTTCCATCCCGAGACTTCCGGACCCTTTTTCCAACTCAGAAAGGGAAAGAGAAGGTTCCGGGTGGTGACCCCGTCCTTCTTCGCGGAAACATGAAGGGGGAAAAGGTGGAATTCGACCTCGTCCCAGGTGAGGAAATCATGAAGCTTCCCATAGATGGGAAAGATGGCGAAGGAGTCCTCCTTCCCGTCGGAACTGGACCCCCCGTGGATGAACAACAGGATGTTCCAATCCCGGTCCTCGACTCCGTCGGCCCGGGTGTCCCGGCGGGACCAGAAAAGGGGCCAAAGTCGCGAGAACTTCCGGGGACGGGACGGGTCCTCCTCCACGCGGCCCAGCGGCCAGAGAAAATCCATCCGTGTTTTT
>DCAK01000101.1:7212-9213 GCA_002311925.1 Planctomycetes bacterium UBA1135 | reverse complement strand
GGTTTCCCGTCCCGCAAGGGGGCCAGCCGACCACTTCATTCCCCTGTCGGACCGGGTCGAGGAAAGAAACCCTCCCACCCCCTCGACTGTGGAATACCCCGGAACGGTCTGCCTGGAAAAGAGAGGGGCAAGCTGGATGTCGCTCACCGGGCTTGCGCACGCCGGAAAAACGGCGAGCCCGACCAGGATCAACCCCCTCATGGCCGGGATTGTAGACTCCGGCGGATGCGGGGTCTCGCGGGTTGTCTGGGGAGTTGGATCCTTCTTGGAGGGTGCGGAATCCTGGCGTCCCAACATGGGCTCCCCTCTCCCTCCGAGGTCCAGGCAGCCAAGCGGGCCCAATCCGAGGAGTGGGATCTTCTGGGAAGGGTGGAGGATGCTTGGCATGAAAGGGGTCGCGAGGAGGCGCTGCGATTGGCCGCTGGGTCGGAAGATTCACCCAGGATGGCGGCTCTCCTTCAGGACCTTCAAGCCCTGGACCGAAATCCCAAGGAGGAGGAGAAACATTGGTTCGCCGAATTCGAACGGAATCCAGGATTTCTTTCCGCCTATCTCGCCGCCCGGGCCTGCCTGGACCCTGGTCATCGGATGGTCTTGGCGGAAAAGGCCCTGGAGTTCAATTCCGCCTCCCTCGAGGCCCGTGTTCTTCGCATCGGGTCTCGCCCCTTCCGGGTGGGGGAGGTGGCGGGCCTCCAACGCTTGATGGCCCTCCTTGCCGAGAACCCTGGTTGCGCGGAAGGCTGGCAACTTCTCGGTCAATTGGCGTCGAAGCATGGTCGAGAGGACCTTGCCCTCCAAGCCGCCATGACTGAGCCTTGGGCCCTTGGAACGGCATCCGAGGGGACCGCCCGTTTCCAGGCTCGAGCGGCCCTGGCCGCAGATGAACCCGAGAAAGGATTGAGAATCCTGGAGGGATGGGGAGGACCTCTCTCACGGGATTCCCTCCTTCTTCTGGCTTCCGCCCATGTGGAAGCTGGCCATCCGAATGAATCCAGGGCCATTCTTGAGCGACTCCTGGAGTCAAATTCCCAAGACCTTCAGGCCCTCTTCAATCTCGCCCTCCTTCAGCACGACCATTTCAAGAATCAGGATGAGGCCGCCGCCCTGCTCGTGGAATTCATTCGGGTTGCGGAGGCGCTAGGGGCCCCTCTTCCCCGGATTCTCCAGGCCCGTCTATGGCTGAAGGAGTTGCAGACCGGTGCGGTGAACCCTTGAGGGCCGAAATAATTCCGGAATAAGCACCCTCTTCCACTTGACGAACTGCAAGGTCGGCCCCAACCTTTGCTTAAGAAAGGACTAAGGGGCACCGCCCCCCTCCTCACAACTGATGAACGAGCCTGGAAGATCCACGATTACCAAGCGGGACTTGGTTCAGAGGATCGCCGACCATACGGGGCAGACCAAGGTTCTGGTTCGCGACATCCTCCAACAGTTCCTGGATGAGGTCGCCGAGGAGCTGTCCCAGGGCAATCGGCTGGAATTCCGAAAGTTCGGAGTCTTCGAGGTTCGCAAGCGTCCTGGCCGCATGGCCCAGAATCCCAAGACCCTCGAAAAGGTCGAGGTGCCACCCAAGTGGGTGGTCAAGTTCAAGGTGGGGAATGTCCTGAAGAAGAGGGTCGAGGGAGGCCCCTCCGCCCCGCCTCCGGCCGACCCGTCCACTGCGGTTCCTTTTTCACTGGCGGACACCCCCGCGCCCGAGCCGACGGAAGCAACCGAGCCGACGGATGCCCCGACGGAAGCGACCGAACTCCCCTCGGCCGACCCTGCCCCCTCTCCCTGGTCGCCGCCCGCTCCGGAAACTTCCGAACCTGCCTCGTCCCCCGACGAAGGCGAAGATTCTGGGGATTCCGAGAACCGGCCAGCTCCGGGCGGCTCCCCCTTTCAGGACTAGCCTGCCCTTTCGAGGGCTTGCGCCAGGTCGGCCACCAGGTCGTTCGGGTCTTCGATGCCCACTGAAACCCGCACAAGGCCGTCGCTGATTCCCCGCGCCGCCCTTTCGGC
>DCAK01000101.1:3025-7143 GCA_002311925.1 Planctomycetes bacterium UBA1135 | reverse complement strand
CATGGGCGCTGGGAGCTCGATGAGCGATTCGACTCCGCCGAGGCTTTCCGCGAGTTGAAAAATCTCCAGGGAATTCACCAGGGCTTCGGATTGGGGAACCCCGCCTGGAAGTTCGAAGCAGAGCATGCCTCCCCACCCACCGTTCATCTGCGAGGCGGCGATGTCGTGTCCCGGATGTCCGGGAAGGCCGGGGTAGAGGACGGAGGTCACTGCCGGGTGGCCTTCCAGAAATTCGGCCAGGACTTCGGCGTTGGAACAGTGCCTCTCCATGCGCAAGGGGAGGGTCCGCAAACCCCGCAGAGTGAGAAAGGAATCGAAGGGGCTGCTTGAAGTCCCAGCTGAATTCTGATGGAAGGCGACTTCCTCGGCCCTTCCCTTGTCGGCGCAGACGATGGCTCCCCCGATGACATCACTGTGCCCCGCGATGTACTTGGTGGTGGAGTGAAGAACATAATCGGCTCCCCATTCCAGCGGCCTTTGAAGAACCGGGGTGGCGAATGTGTTGTCCACGGCGAGTTCGGCTCCGACTTTTTTCGCGCCGGCAACCGCCCTTTCCAATGATGCGATATGGAGAAGGGGGTTGGAGGGAGTCTCGAGGTAGACGAGGCGGGTGTCCTCGGGGAGAGTGTCGAACGCATCCAGGTCGGTCAGGTCGCGATACTCGAATTTCAAACCGAACTTGGAGGAAACCTGGCTGAAAAGCCGGTGCGAACCCCCATAGAGATCGTCTCCGGCGACCACCCTGTCGCCCGCCTTGAGAATCAAGGTCAGGGTGTGGATGGCGGCCATGCCCGAGCCGAAGGCGAATCCGGCACAACCCCCTTCCAACTCCGCCAGGGCATCTTCCAGGGCGAAGCGGGTGGGATTCTGGGTCCGGGAATATTCAAACCCGTTTCGGGGTCGTCCCGGGCCGTCCTGGACATAGGTGCTGGTGAGGTAGACCGGTGGCATCACCGAACCGGTTAATGCGTCAGGTTCCCATCCCGCATGGACCGCTCGGGTTCCCATCCCTTTGTTTCCGGTCTTAACGCCGCGATCTTTGTACATGTCGCTCATTTTCAGTGCTCCACTCTCTTGAGTCCACGGAGGAGATCCCGGGAATCCAAGGAGGTCCAACCTCCCGGGGCATCCACGAGGATGGGGTTTCCGTCGGCTAGGGCATCCAGGCAGGCTTGCAAGGAATCGTCCGCCTTCAAGCACAGGGGTGCGGGCTCGAGGCAATCGCCGACGGGAATGACTTCCAAATCATCTCCGTCCGCGAGGTGTCGGATGGCTTTCTTTTCGTCCAGGACTCCGAGAAGGTCCCCGGTCCCGGGATCGAGAATCGGAAGCGGCCGAATGCCCAGTTCGCCTGCTTGCCGCACCGCCCAGGCCAAGCTGTCCTCGGAGGTCATCCGGGTCCGGGGTTTGCCCCGCAGGAGGGTTGCCAGCGAGGCTTCGGCCTCGGGAACTCGGGGGAAATATCCGCAATCCTTCATCCAGTCTTCATCGTGGACCTTGGACAAGTAGGCCCGCCCGGAGTCGGGAAGGAGGGTCACGACCCGTGCGTCCGCGGGGAGCCCACGGGCGACTTCCAGCGCGGCAGCCAAGTTCATGCCCGCGGAACCCCCGGAGAAGATGCCGGTCTCCTTCGCCAACTTGCGGGCGGTTCGGAAGGACAATCCGTCGTCGATGACCTTGTAGTCGTCCACCACCGATGGGTCCCAGGCAGCGGGAACTTCCTCTTCGCCCACCCCTTCCACGGCGTAGAAGCCGGGTTCGCAGACTTCTCCGGTCTTCCAGAAATGGGCGAGGATGGAGCCGGGAGGATCGACGCCCACGATGGAGATTTCAGCATCCTTTTCCTTGAGGAAGCGCGCCACCCCCGTCAAGGTTCCTCCGGTTCCGGCGCCCGCCACGAAGGCGGTCAGCCTGCCTTCGCATTGTTGCCAGATTTCGGGTCCGGTGGAAAGGTAGTGGGCCTGCGTGTTGTCCGGATTGTGGTACTGGTTGGGGCACCACGCGCCAGGGGTCTCCTCTGCCAGGCGCTCGGCAACCTTGGTGTAATGTTCGGGCGAGTCGATCGCGGCGTTTGCTGGGGTAACGATGACGTCGGCGCCCAGGGCTCCCAGCACCCCGATTTTTTCGGGACTCATCTTGTCGGGAATCACGATGGTGATGGGATGTTTCAGGGCGGCGGCCACCATGCAGAGGCCCACCCCGGTATTGCCCGAGGAGCATTCGATGATGCGACCGCCTGGGCCCAGGTCCCCCCGGCGATGGGCTTCCTCCACCATGTGGAGAGCGATGCGGTCCTTGATGCTGCCCCCCGGGTTGGTGAATTCGACCTTGAGCAGCACCTCGCATTCCACATCGGGGTCGAAGCCGGAAGGAAGGGCGACCATGGGCGTGTCGCCCACCGTTTCCAGGATGTTCGCCGCCACTTCCGTTTTCCTTCCCTTCACTTGATCCATGCGGGGCCATAGTAGACGGGGCCGGGGGGTGCCACAATGGAGGACCGGCGCGGGAATCAGCGCCCCTCTGCCATGACCCAACCTCTGTCTCCCGGCGCCCAAGGCCTTCGCTGGACCACCGGTGGTGAATCCCACGGGCCCTCGCTGGTGGCCATTCTTGAAGGCCTCCCGGCGGGCCTCAGGGTGGACTTGGAATCCATCCAGGCGGGAATGATGCGCAGGTGGGAAGTTCCGGGTCGAGGTCCACGAGCGAAATTTGAAAAGGATGCCCTCTCCATGGTGGGGGGGATGAAGAGGGGAGTCACTCTGGGAAGCCCGCTCGTTTTTCTCGTCGGGAATGGAGATTCCCGCATCGATGAGCTGCCCAATCTGGCGGCTCCCCGGCCCGGTCACGCCGACCTTGCCGGAGTCCTGCGGCATCGCAATCGGGACATCCGCGCCGTCCTGGAAAGGGCATCGGCGCGAGAAACCGCTGCAAGAACGGCGGTCGGGGAGGTGGGCCGGTCGCTCCTGGCCCATTTCGGAATTCAGATTTCGTCGCAAGTCCTTGAAATTGGTGGGGTTGGGGCGGACAAGGGGGAGGATGCCTGGTTGGAGGCCGTGGACCAGGCCAGGGAAGCTGGAGACACCCTGGGTGGGGTATTTTCGGTAAAAATCAATGGAAGTCCACCAGGGGTAGGGGGTTACGCTCAACCAACGGACCGGCTCGATGCTCGCCTCATGGCCGCCCTGGCCTCTCTTCCCGCCATCAAGGGGGTCGAAATCGGACTCGGGTTTTCCGGCTCCTCAACGCCTGGAAGTGATTACCACGACGGTATTTGCATTGATTCAGAGGGTTGGGCCGGTTTGGGTCGGACATCCAACCGTTGTGGAGGAATCGAGGGCGGCTTGACCACCGGCGGTGAAATCCAACTCCAAGCCGTCATGAAGCCCATTTCCACCCTGCGCAAGGGTCTTCCCTCCGTGGATCTCAAGGAGGGAACGGATTCTCGCGCCACCTATGAAAGGAGTGATGTTTGCGCGGTTTGGACCGCTGCCGTGGTGGGCGAAGCGGTCGTCGCCCTGGAAATGGCATCCGCTCTCCGGGCTCGGCTGGGCGGCGTGACCCTTGCTGAAATGGTCGCCCGTTTCAAGGATTTGGGGAAGGATGACCAGGTGGCGGATTGGCCCGACGACTTGGCGGATTCAGGCGCTTGAGGCGGGTCCAGAATTTGCTCCCATCTTTCGTTGACTGAAGAGCCCTTCGCCGTAAGATGTTCTGCCTTAATCTCCGCCGTGGTCATCGGCTAGCGTAGCTCAATTGGTAGAGCTTCCGCCTTGTAAGCGGAGGGTTAAGGGTTCAAGTCCCTTCGCTAGCTCCACTTGCGGGGGATGGTTCTTTTCCCAAGCCGGGCAATACCGGGAGACACGGAGCCCACGTGCTTCGCCGGGGAGATACCGAAGTGGCCAAACGGGACGGACTGTAAATCCGTTGGCTCCGCCTTCAGAGGTTCGAATCCTCTTCTCCCCACCAATCATCCGAGCCTTTCATCAATCGGGTTGCGGGTGTAGCTCAGTGGTAGAGCCCCAGCCTTCCAAGCTGGTTGCGTGGGTTCGATTCCCATCACCCGCTCCAGGGCTGCGGCGGTTCCTCCTTCGGAACCCGCTGCTGTAGCTCAGGGGTAG
>DCAK01000101.1:2717-2906 GCA_002311925.1 Planctomycetes bacterium UBA1135 | reverse complement strand
CAAATCCCGACAGCAGCTCCAGAACAATCCACCTCCCTTCTCCCCCTCTCGGCTCCCCGAAAAGAATCCCACTCTCTCACACCAACCACCCACTTAGTAGTCAGTAAACGCGGCGATCGCCGCCCCCAGGAAAATGGCCAAGGAAGTCTTCGAACGCACCAAACCCCACGTCAATGTCGGCACCATCGG
>DCAK01000101.1:0-2555 GCA_002311925.1 Planctomycetes bacterium UBA1135 | reverse complement strand
GATCGCGACGGCGCATGTGGAGTATGAGACGGAGGCCCGTCACTACGCCCATGTGGACTGTCCCGGGCACGCCGACTATGTCAAGAACATGATTACGGGGGCCGCCCAGATGGACGGCGCCATTCTCGTGGTCGCGGCTTCCGACGGTCCCATGCCTCAGACCAAGGAGCACATCCTCCTGGCCAAGCAGGTCAACGTTCCTTCCCTCACCGTGTTTCTCAACAAGTGCGACGCCGTGGATGACGAGGAACTCCTGGAATTGGTCGAAATGGAGGTCCGTGAACTCCTCAGCGAGTACGACTTTCCCGGCGACGACATCCCCATCATCCGCGGGTCGGCGCTCAAGGCGCTGGATGCCGTGGGAGCCGACGCCGACGTCGACGACCCGGCATTCGAATGCATCAAGGAACTCATGGACGCCGTCGACAACTACATCCCCGAACCCACTCGGGAAATCGACAAGGCCTTCCTCATGCCCGTGGAGGATGTCTTCTCCATCGAAGGTCGCGGCACCGTGGTGACCGGCCGTATCGAGCAGGGCATCGTCAAGATGGGCGAGGAAGTCGAAATTGTCGGCATCAAGGAAACCGCCAAGACCACCTGCACGGGGGTCGAAATGTTCCAGAAAACCCTCGATGAAGGACGAGCTGGCGACAATGTTGGTGTCCTTCTCAGGGGAACCAAGAAGGAGGAGGTCGAGCGTGGCCAGGTTCTTGCCAAGCCCGGCACCATCACTCCCCACACCAAGTTCGAGGCCGAGGTCTACGTCCTCAACAAGGATGAGGGTGGGCGCCACAAGCCCTTCTTCAACGGATACCGTCCCCAGTTCTACTTCCGGACCACCGACGTGACCGGCGCCATCACCCTTCCTGACGATGTCGAAATGGTGTTGCCCGGCGACAACGTGAAGATTTCCGTCAACTTGGACACCACCGCCATCGCCATGGATGAACAGCTTCGCTTCGCAATTCGCGAAGGGGGACGCACCGTCGGCGCCGGCGTTGTTTCCAAGATCATCGAGTAATCCCTTTCTTTTCGGCGGCGGGCCGAGGCCCTTGTGGTCTGCAATCCGCCGCCGTCATCCCCAAAAGTCATGAAAAACAAGGAACGCTACGTCTTCCTCGAGTGCACGGAGTGCCGCAACCGGAATTACACCACCGGCAAGCGGGTTCGCGCGGAATACAAGCTCGAGAAGAAGAAGTACTGCCGTTTCTGCAGGGGGCACAAGGTCCACAAGGAAAAGAAGGTCTGATCTTGCTTTACCGCTACAAACCGGATGAGGGACGCACCGCCCGCCAAGCCACTTTCTGGCTCGGCGAGTTCTTTGTTTTCTTCGGTTGCAGCTCGCTCGCGGCCACCCTGAACTCCTTTGAATCCCTCCGAGGGCCATGGTTCGAATCCTTCACCACCGTGCCTATCCTTGGGGTGACCCTTTCGGGCGCCTTCATGGTCGCGGCGGTGGTTTTTTTCGCCGGTAGTCTCGGGCTGATGGCCTTCCTGGGCCAGGAGAAGGTGGCCCAACGCCTCATCGAAGTGGAATCTGAGATGAAGAAGGTCACCTGGCCCTCCTTCAAGGAGGCCAGCAACTCTTCCATCGTGGTGGTGGCGACGGTGCTCATCATCATGGCCTTCCTTGCCCTGAGCGATTTGGCTTTGGGCAAATTCTTCGACCGCATCCTGTGGGGAGGAGCTTGACCATGGCTCTTGAGTGGTACGTCTGCCGGGTCCTCACCAACCGTGAGGAAAAGGTGAAGGACAACCTGGTCACGCGGATCAAGGCCGATGGCCTCGAGCATCGCATTCCCCAGGTCCTGGTTCCGGTCGAAAAGGTGACCGAGGTCAAGGCGGGCAAGAACAAGGTGGTGAGTCGGAAGATTTACCCCAGCTACCTGCTGATACAGGCCGATCTCGGCCTTCCCGGTTCCGAGGAGATGGAAGACCAGGCGGTTTGGTTCGCGCTTCACGAAACCCAGGGTTTCGGGGATTTCGTCGGTGGCGACAGCCACGACCCAACTCCGATGGATTCGAACGAGGTCGAGAACATTCTCTCCATGATGAAGGAGACTTCTGACAGCCCGCGCATGGCTGTCCGCGTCAAGTCCGGGGACAGCGTCCGGATCAAGGAAGGGCCTTTCGAGGGTTTTGATGGGTCCGTCGAGGAGGTTCTTGATGACAAGGGACTGCTGAGGATTTCCGTCACCATCTTTGGCAGGGCAACCAGCGTGGAGATCGAACACTGGCAGGTGGAAACCTCCTGACCTCCACACCCCGTGTGAACCGCCAACGGTCACGAACCTGCGGCGGGAGGGAAAAATGGCAAAAGAAATCAAAGTAACTCTGAAATTGCAATGCCCGGGAGGGCAAGCAACTCCCGCCCCCCCCGTGGGGCCAGCCCTGGGCGCTCATGGCGTTCCCATCGGGGATTTCGTCAAGCAGTTCAATGACGCCACTCGGGATCGGATGGGAATCCTCATCCCCGTGGTGGTGACCGTCTACGCCGATCGTTCCTTCAGTCTTGAGTACAAGGAACCCCCGGCTTCCTTTCTCATCAAGAA
>DCAK01000082.1:13904-15899 GCA_002311925.1 Planctomycetes bacterium UBA1135 | reverse complement strand
TCGCCGACTACCAGATTGACGGAGTAAGCCAGGGGGCCAGCACGTCCGGGTCGTTTGCCTACGCCGATGGCACACACACCATCAGCGCTGTCGCCACTGACGAAGCTGGAAACGTGTCGGCTTCGCTGGATCTCTCTGACATCCAGGTGGACACAACCGGACCAAGCGATGTTGCGAACTTCGCCTCCTCCACCCACTCGTCTGGATTCTGGAATGCTTCGCCGGATGTAGCCCTTGATTGGGACGCGTCCAGTGATACCCACTCGGGCCTCGACCATTACGAAATCGACGGGGCCGATGTCGGAAACATCCTAGGCCACACTCTGTCCGGATTGGCGGACGGCCAGCACTCCATCACCATCGTGGCTGTGGATGCCCTTGGGAACGCCAGCAACGAGGTTTCCATCAGCAACATTCTTGTCGACACCACGGCTCCAGACCCACTCACAGGATTCGCCTCCTCCAGCCACAACTCAGGTGAGTGGAGCAACGATTCCACCGTTGATATTGCTTGGGACACTGGAGTTGATACCGCTTCTGGATTAGACCATTACGAACTAAACGGGCAACCCATCGGCCTCCAAGAAAGTCTCTCCCCGGATCTCCCAGATGGGACGACAGAGTTCAGTCTGGTCGCAGTCGACGGGGTTGGGANNACACACACCATCACCGCTATCGCCACTGACGAGGCTGGAAACGTGTCGGCTGCGCTAGATCTCTCTGACATCCAGGTCGACACCGAGGCCCCAAGTGTGGACTCCTTCGACATCGAGGACGGAGCCTCCTATACCATCGACACTCTCATCAGTTTGGACACTACCGTGAGCGATGCGCTCTCTGGTGTCGACGAGATGAGGGCCTCGAACGACGGGGTCAGCTTCACCGATTGGATCCCCTTTTCCAGCCCCATTTCGGATTGGGACCTCACCCTTTTCGGCGGAAATGGGGATTTGAGCACGAACCATACGATTCACATTCAGATTCGCGATCTGGCGGGAAATGAAAGTGCCAGCACAACCGGGGACATCTACCTGGCCAACCTCTTGGAGCCTTCCGTCGCATCCATCGACGCAATGTTTTTCCCCCACACGGACGTGGAAATCACCCTCTACGCTGGAAGGGAAAACGCCAACCAGTTCTACCGACTCTACGCCTCCAGTTCGGAAGGTTCGGAAAACTTTGACGGCCCCAATGGAAGCTTCACCTTGGATTTGGGTTTTGACGGGTTCACCCAGGAACTCATCAATCTTCAGTTCGACGGGGATCCTTTCTTCGATTTTGCGGGCCAATTTGACAGTGAAGGCAAGATTTCTCTTCCCATCTTCAGGGCCGCCTTCGACTTCCTAGACGACCACATGGTCCTGAGAGACAAGCTCCTTTTCGCTTTCGTCCTCCCCACCAAGGCGGGAGGCCAACAATACTTGGGAGGAAGCACGACCCTCACCATTCCGGTGACG
The DNA here is from genome assembly GCA_002311925.1 of Planctomycetes bacterium UBA1135. Classification (GTDB taxonomy): domain Bacteria; phylum Planctomycetota; class UBA1135; order UBA1135; family UBA1135; genus UBA1135. The sequence continues at coordinate 14,442 of DCAK01000082.1, read as the reverse complement.
GGCCTCCCGTAAACCTCATCAGCGGTTTCGTGCAGCGGCCCCGGCCTTCGGTCCGGGGCCGTTTTTTCGTAGGTCGCGGTCCTATCCTTCCCCGATGCGCTTCGTCACCTGGAATGTGAACGGGATTCGGGCCCGCATGGAACGGATTCTCGGATTTCTGGAAAGACACAAGCCCGATCTTCTCTGCCTTCAGGAGACCAAGGTCCCCGATGCCATTTTCCCCCGGGAAGCCTTCGAGGAATTGGGTTGGCATTCCTCCATCCACGGCCAAAAGGCCTTCAACGGAGTGGCCCTCCTCTCCAAGGCTCCGCTCGAGGATGTAGAAGCCGGGTTTCCCGGCGACCCGATTCCTGAGCAAGCCCGCGTCATTTCAGGGGTTCTGGACGGCATCCGCTTCGTCGACGCCTATGTCGTCAACGGCAAGGAAGTCGGGCACGAAGCCTACGCCATCAAGCTCAAGTGGCTTGAAGCCCTCGCCTCCCAGGTCGGCGCATGGGCCTCATCCCAACCCACCGTCATCCTGGGTGATTTCAACATC
>DCAK01000082.1:13579-13817 GCA_002311925.1 Planctomycetes bacterium UBA1135 | reverse complement strand
ACATCACGCCCCAGGATCGGGACATCCACGACCCTGAAAAGTGGGAGGGCCGCATTCTTTGCAGCGAACCCGAACGCGAGCGCCTTCAAGCTTTCCTGGACCTTGGAATGGAGGACCTCTTTCGGCTGGTGGAAACCGGAGAGGACCAATTCAGCTGGTGGGATTACCGGGCCGGAGCCTTCGGCCGCGGCTGGGGATTGCGGATCGACCTGGCCCTGGGCACCTCGACCATCGGTGA
>DCAK01000082.1:6473-13517 GCA_002311925.1 Planctomycetes bacterium UBA1135 | reverse complement strand
TGGGCACCCCGACCATCGGTGAAAAGCTTGCATCCGCCTGGATTGACCGTGATGAGCGAAAAAAGGGGGATTGGGAAGCCAAGCCCAGCGACCACGCCCCGGTGGTCTTCGACCTCCGATAAGAGCTCGCAACCCCTTTTGAAACAAGAGCTTAAGAACTCGAAAAAGGGGCTCAAGCCGGATGAAAAGGGCTCCGATAGAGAAGAGTACCCCTGGAACTCTTCACTACCCCGCAACCCTCATGAAAACTACCCAACGTCAATCCGGATTCACGATCATCGAAATGTTGGTTGTCGTCACCATTCTGGCCATGCTGGCCGGGATTTTGGTTCCAGTCCTCGAGGACGGAGCCCGTTCGGCCAGAGACGCTCGCCGCGCCGCCGACCTCAAGACTGTTCAATCGGCTCTCGAAGCCTACAAAAGGTCCAACGGGGAATACCCAAGCACGAATGGCCGCTGGTGGGGCGACGCCCCTGTTTTTGGCAGCCGTGGTTACGACGCTACCGGATACATTCCGGCGTTGGTTCCCAATTTCCTGCCGGCGCTTCCCAAGGACCCCGATCCTGAGTACCCCAAGAACGACATCGGGTACGTCTACCGTTCCGACGGAACGAACTACAAATTCCTGGCCAACAAGACCCCGGAATCCTTCCCCGAAGGCAACCCCTTCGTGGACACGGTGAGGCCAACCCTCGCCTGGCAAATCTCCACCCCGGCCGCCTACACCTGGTAAGTCGGACAGACGCCTATGAGGAGGTCGCCGCGGTTCAAACCGCAGCGGCCTCTTCTTCCATTTCCGCGGCGTATTTTCCGTCGGATGCGGCACCGTTGAGGCGGGCCCTCTTGGCAAGCGCGGCCTGCCCGCCAGCGACTCCGTCCTCCGTCCCTCCCCAGGCCTGCAGCGAGGGAGCCTGAAGGGCGCGGCCGTAGGAAAAGGTCAACCGCCAGGGCAGCGGGCCATGGTCGCGGTTCATGAGATTGAGATGGTCGGTCGCCTCGACATCGCCCTGTCCCCCCGAGAGGAAAAACACCCCGGGGACTTCCGCAGGAACGCATGCCTTGAGAACCTCGGCCGTCCGGGAGGCGACCTCGGCGGGACCCGCCCTGTCGGCGGCATCCGTACCTGAAATGACCATGTTGGGCTTCAGCACCATGTGGGAAAGAGCCACATTGTGGATTGCCAAGGCTTCAAAGACGGTGGTCAGCGCCCGGGTGGTCACCTCGGCGCACTGGTCGATGGAGTGGTCGCCATCCATGAGCACTTCCGGCTCGACGATGGGAACGAATCCTTCCGCCTGCGAAATCGCGGCGTATCGGGCGAGGCCCTCCGCATTGGCTCGGTAGGCGGCATCCCCTGGATTGGAGGCGCCCACGTGATAGACGGCCCTCCACTTGGTGAACCTGCCGCCCAGGGTCCAGTATTCCTGGAGCCTTTCCCCCAAGCCATCCAGCCCCTGGGTGGTCTGGTCAGCCTCGGAAAGGGCGAGGCCCACCAGCCCCTTGTCCACCTTGATTCCGGGAACGATGCCCTGGTCGACCAGAACCTGGGAAAGAGGGCGGCCATCGGAGGCCGCCTGGCGGAGAGTTTCATCGAAACAAATCGCGCCGGAAACATGATCCCCCAGGCCCTGGGTGGTGAAGAGCATCTCGCGGTAGGCCCGCCTGGAGTCCTCGGTCGATTCGGCTCCGATGGAATCGAAACGCTTCTTGATGGTGCCCGTGCTCTCGTCGGCGGCGAGGATACCGCGACCGGGAGAGCACATTGCTTGAACGGTTTCTTGGAGGGATTCAGTCATGGTCGGCGAGAATGATACCGGGTCGCTCACTCCCGGAAGTCGCGCCCTGAACCGGGTGGACGAGGGAGCCATTGAACAAGGTCATATCCACTTTCATGCTTGGCAGCGACGATTCGGGAAGGGTCAAGGGGTCGCCGGAAAGAACCACCAGGTCGGCGACTTTTCCCTTCTCCAAGGTCCCCATCCGGCCCTCCTGAAAGGACGCCCATGCCGGCAGCCGAATCAAATGATGAAGAGCTTCCATCCGAGTCATGCGATGCTCCGGGAACCACCCACCTGGGGGATTACCCTCGGAATCTGTCCTGGTGACCGCGGACCAAAAAGAAGCAATCGGATCTGGATCCTCCACCGGCGCATCGGTTCCCCCGGCAATCGGAACACCTGCATCCATGAGCCATCTCCAGGCATAGGCTCCCTCAGCCCGAAGCGCCCCTACCCTCGACTCGACCCAGGGCATGTCACTGGTGGCGTGTTGAGCCTGCATCGAAGCCACGATTCCCATTCTTGCCATTCGAGCCACTTCCACCCGCGTCAGGAGCTGTGCATGTTCAAGTCGGAAGCGCAAATCCTGTTTTTCCCCTTCCAGCGCAACTTCGAAGGCGTCCAAAACCAGTCCACAGGCCCGGTCACCAATTGCATGGGCACATAGTTGAAATCCAGCCTCCCTGCACCGGCGGGCCAATTCCTCCAATTCCACGGATGGAGTCAGAACAAGGCCCCGGTTTCCGGGGTCGTCGGCGTAGTCCTCCCTTAGGGCAGCCCCGCGAGACCCCAGTGCCCCATCGGCTATGACCTTGACGCTTCTCAAAGAAAGTAAACCGTGGCCATCCAGGTCGGGTCGAGGGCCGCCGGGAAGCCAGGCATTCAGAGCTTGCTCGTCCCTGCCGTCCAGCATGATGGACAGCCGGAGTTGCAATTCCCCAGCGGTCGCCGCCGAGCGAAAAAAATCAACTCCGGTCCCATCCACTCCTGCGTCTCCCACAGCCGTCACCCCACGACGATGGAGAGAAGCGACGGCGGCCTGCAACCGAAGCCGAAGTTCATCCTTGCTCGGCGGGGGAATCTTCGAGGTCACCAACCCGGTGGCGCGGTCCAACAGAACACCCGAAAGGAATCCACCCTCCTCCCTGAGGATCCTACCCCCTGCAGGGTCCTCAACTCCCGCAATCAATCCCGCCGAATCCAGCGCGGCCTGGTTGGCAAGCGCGGCATGCCCGTCCACCCGCCAAAGGAGAACTGGATTTCGGGGAAAAGCCTCCGACAAGGCATGGTGGGTCGGGAGCCTTTTTTCATCCCAGTCATTTTGATCCCACCCGTTGCCAACCAGCCATTCTCCCTCCTCAAGCCCCTCCCCCCAGACCACCGTCCTTGAAACCACCTCATCCCAACTCCTCGTCCCGAGCAAATTCAGGGTCCGCAAGCTTTCCCCGTAGCCCATGAGATGCATGTGGGCATCGTGAAATCCAGGCAGGAGGGCTCGGCCGGCAAGGTCGACCACCCAGGTCCGAGGTCCCGCCATGGAAAGAGCGTCGGCATCGCCACCGACGAAGGCTATGGAATCTCCTCGAACGACCAGGGCGGAAACCGGCTCCTGGCCTTCCACCAGGGTGTGGACGACTCCACCGTGAAATATCCAATCAGCGGGGGCGGAGCAGGAAGCGAAAAGGAAAATCAGGAGGGGCCGCGCCACCCTCATACAACATCCAGCATTCGCTCCAGGGCCCGGCGAGCGGGGCCGGCCACCTCGGCGGGAACCTGCACCCGAGGACCCTTGCTATCCAGGGCCGCCCGGAGCTTGGCCGCCGTGTTGAGCTGCATGTGGGGGCAGAGGTTGCATGCGCAGGAGGCGCCGGGGGCGGAAAGGTAGGTGTTCTGGGGGGCGACCTGTTTCAGGCGGTAGAGCATGTTGCCCTCGGTCCCCACGAGAAAGGTCGCGCCTTCATGATTGCCGGCAATCTTGAGCATCCCGGCAGTCCCCAAAACATGGTCGCTGGCATCCCGCACAGCCTTCGGACATTCCGGGTGGGAAAGGGTGATGGCCTCCGGATGAGCGGCCTGAAGTTCGCGGAGGGTTTCAACGCTGAAGAGCTCGTGCACCATGCAGGCTCCGTCCCACAATTCCATTTCCCGGCCGGTGGTCTCGTTCAGCCAACCCCCGAGGTGGCGGTCGGGGACAAAGAGGATGGGGTCGTCAGGGGGAAGGCTTTCCACCACCGCCTTGGCATTGCCGCTGGTGCAGATGATGTCGGATAGGGCCTTCACCGCAGCGGTGCAATTGATGTAGGCGACGGTTCGGGGCCGCTTGCCCAGCTTTGATTCAAGGTGGTCCTGGTATCGGGCGAGGTCCTCGGCGACGCAGGAATCGGCAAGGGAACACCCGGCATCGAGGTCGGGAACGAAGACTTCCGCCTCGGGGCAGAGAAGGGCCGCGGTTTCAGCCATGAAATGGACCCCGCAGAAGCAGATAGCTTCCGCTTCCGATTGGGCGGCTTGCCGGGCCAGTTCAAGGCTGTCGCCAACGAAATGGGCGGCGTCCTGGATGAATCCATCCTGGTAACTGTGGGCGAGAACGAGAATGCCTCGTTCCGTGGCCATGTCCCGGATTTCAGATGGTCCGGGTATGTCGGTCGATGGAATCGCAGGGGCGCCCATGAGGGGTGGGGCAACCGCCCCGGAGGAGCATTCTACTCATCCCTGAGATACACATCGAAGCGAACCGTCTTCCCGCCAACCTGGAAGGAGGGACCTCCAAGCAGGGGCGGGGCCTTTGCGGGCCTCTTGATGACAACCCGATTCCTCGCCCAGGCGCGGGCCACTTCCGCCAGCTCGCCGGCATCCGTGTCCTCCCCCACCACATGGCGAAGCGCGCGCATTTCCTTGCGGACCTTTGCCCTGTTCCCTCGGTCGGGGTGCATCGGGTCGACGAGGACCACTTCCGGGCCCGGGTCCATTTCCGGGATGAGGAGGGCCGCGTCTCCGAGGAGGAGTTCGATTCCTCCAAGAGCGGGGCCCAGCTCGGGGTCGACGAGAGCGCGGCGCAATCCATCCAGGAGGAGGGCGTGGACTTCAGGCGACCTTTCCACGGCAATCACCTGGCAGCCAAGGACGGCCAAGAGGGCCGCATCCCGGCCCAATCCGGCGGTGGCATCCACCACCCGGGGGGGGGTCTTCCCCTTCTTCAAACCCACTGCGCGGGCAATGGACTGGCCCCGGCCGGCGTTGCGAAGCCTCCAACCGGTCCTGCCTTCGACGAATTCCGCCCAAACGGGGCCGTCCCCCTCTTCACCAGGCGAGCGGATCTCCAGTCTCCCCTGGGCCCTGGTGAGGAGGGAATCTTTCAGAACAGGCCGACGGAACTCAGGGCTCCGAGCTTCCACGCAATCGGGAGGAGCAGAACGACTCCAGCCACGGCGACCGCGCGAGGCCAGGAGGATTCGGAAGGGAGGAGCCGGGGCGACCTCTCCTTTCGGGACGGAATGATGGCCGCCGGAGTCCGGAGAGTGGGGACCGTCGCCACGGGGGCCTCCTTGTCCTCAGCGACCGGAGATTCCCTCTCTTCCACCTCAAGAAAGAGGGCGGGAGTGGGATGCAGTTTGCCCTCCCCCGGGGCCTCGAGCCAACCGTTCCGGGTCCAGCGGGATTCCAGGGAAAGGAAGCCCGGCAAGCCGAAAACAGGGGCCCACTGCCTGTGCCAATTCCCCCTCGAGGCTACGAAACGAAGAAGGCGATTCTCGAAGGGATTTCTCCCCTCCTTTTCCTCGGCCGAGGAAAGGGCCCGGACTCTTGCTGCGATGATTTGGCACCGGCGCAGAATCGCGCCTCCGACCTCGAACAGGTTGCCGTCCCAGGGTTCCTCCCCTGGAGCCTCCTCCCGTCCCAGGCGAAAGCAAGGAAGGAGCGAGAGGCCGGGGTGGGACCGCACCCTGGCAAGAAGCCCCGAACCCGGAGCAAGAACGAGAAAATCTGGCAGATCCTGACCCGCGCGGGGTGCGAAGTCCTTCATGGCCAGGGTCTCCAGCGTCACGCCCTCCGGGCAGGAAAGACTCAGCGGACTTCCGTCCTCATCCAACCCATCCTTTCGGGAGGCGACGAGGAGAAGCCCACGGGCGACGGATTCCGCAATCGGCATCCTTCCAGCCTAACCGACCTCGAGAGCAGCTTGGGCGAGGGATTCGGCCTCTTCCACCCCCTTGCCCGCGTGCAGAAGGACAGCCCAGGGTTCTCCGGCCTCGACCAGGTCGCCCTCCTTGGCCAGGAGACGCATTCCCACTCCCGGGTGCAAGGCGTCCCCCACCTCCTTTCTGCCCGCGCCCAGGGTGAAGACTGCTTGTCCGATTCCACGGGCGTCGAGGCCCAGGACCCGGCCCGACACAGGCGCCCCCAGAAGAATCTCTTCGCATCCATCCCCCTCGAAGCCGGCATCGAGATTCCCTCCCTGGGCCCGGACCATGCGCTCGAATCGCTCGAACGCCGCTCCTGAGCCGAGGACCTCACGCGCCCCTGCCTCGTTTCCCGACAACCGGGCGACCAGGTCCACCAGATCCTCGGGACCTGCTCCCTTGAGGGTGACCACCGCTTCTTCGACCTCCAGGGCATTGCCGACCGCCAGGCCCAGGGGTTGATCCATGGGGGTCAGGTGGACCTCCACCACAAGCCCGGCCTGCTCGCCAGTGTTGCGGATGGATTCTCCCAGGGCGTGGGCCTGGTCCTTGGTCTTCATGAACGCCCCGGAACCGTGCTTCACATCCATGACCAGGCGGTCGGTTCCCTCGGCGAGCTTCTTGGAGAGGATGGAGGAGGTGATGAGAGGAATCGAGTCGATGGTGTCGGTCTCGTTCCGCAGGGCGTAGAGGACGCGGTCGGCGGGAGCGAGGGAGGCAGTCTGGCCATTGATGAAGCAACCGGTGGATTCGAGAACTTCACCCAATCGGCTCGAATCCAGGTCGGTCCGGAAACCGGGAATCGATTCGAGCTTGTCCAGGGTTCCCCCTGTGATGCCCAGGCCTCGTCCCGAAAGCATGGGAACCCGGAAGCCCATCTCCGCCCACAGGGGAGCCAGGACGAGGGANNGAAAGGCCCTCGGAGTGGACTCTGCGGAGCCAGGCAATCGCCTCCACCCGGTCCACATTTCCGGCTGTAACTCCTCGAATAAAGTCCTGGAGGGAACTCTCCATGACCGCAGTCTAGCCCTGGAGAAGATGCGGGAAAAAGACCTTGCAAGCCCTGTTTTCCGAGATTAAACTGTTCG
>DCAK01000082.1:759-6357 GCA_002311925.1 Planctomycetes bacterium UBA1135 | reverse complement strand
CCTAATTGAGACTGAATCTCATTCTCAATAACATCTCAGCACCCATAAAACTCATCTCCCCCATTCCCGCCCTGTTCCTGGTCGCCGGCCCGGCCATCGCCCAGGAAAGCTCCCAGGAACTCTCCCGCCGCATCGACCAGCTCGCAAGGCAGGTCGAAGACCTGCGCATCGGGGAAGTCCCTTCCGCGACCGCGGGCAAGACCGTCTCAGGCCTCGGCCCCGCCGCCTCCAAGGTCTACCAAGCCTCCCAGGGTGTGTCCGTGGGTGGCTACGGAGAAATGCTCTTCACGGGGAAGTCCGGAGCCGACGACACGATTGATTTCTACAGGGCCATCACCTACATCGGCTACCGGTTCGATGAGAACTGGGTCTTCAACTCGGAAATCGAAATCGAGCACGTCACCGAGCCGGCAGTGGAATTCGCCTACATCGACTGGTTGGGTTCCGATTCCTTGAACTTCAGGGTTGGCCACCTTCTCGTCCCTTCCGGATGGATCAACGAGATGCACGAGCCCACCACCTTCTGGAGCACCAATCGTCCCGAACTTGAGCGCCAAATCCTCCCCTCCACCTGGCACGGCAACGGTTTCGGCGCCTGGGGCAACCTGGGTGAGGATTTTTCCTACCGGGTCTACCTGATGGAGGGCTTCGACGCCTCTTACACAACGGACAATGATGGCAACCCCTTGAATTACAACCCCCTCGACGATGAAAACACGCTGCGCGGCTGGCGCCAAAAGGGAAGCAGGGCATTGGCCAACAACCCAGCCCTCGCCGCTCGCCTGGATTGGGCCGGTGTGGACGGCCTCGTAGTGGGGACTTCCCTGTTCAGCGGCGACTCCGGCCAAGAGCTGTCCGTGCCCAACCATGAAGACCTTCCCACAACCTTGAAGGATGTCCACTTCCAGTACGACCAGGGGGCCTTCCGGGTCCGCGGCCTGTGGGCCGACGGCGACATCGGCCGGGACTCCGGCATCGACGAGGAACTCGGCGGCTGGTACGTGGAGGCCGGGTACGACCTCCTGGCCGGAAGCGATTCCTCCCTCATCCCCTTCCTGCGGACCTCCACCTACGACCTGGACGCGGAGTCGAGCAGCCTCTCGGAAGTCGAGTCCTTGACGCTGGGCGTCGCCTGGCAGCCGATTTCAGAAATCATCTTCAAGGCCGACCACACCACCCATTCCTACGCGGACGGAAACGAGGAGAAGATCTTCGGGGTCGCCGTCGGTTACGTCTTCTAGACCTTGATTCGTATCCTCATCGTCGGCGCTTTTCTCGCCCCCCTCTGGGGGACGGGAAAGATCCTGATTTCCCGGGACGATGCCCTGGCCGGGGCCTTCCCGGGGGCCGCCTTCCGGCAGGAAACTCTTTGGCCCACCGAGGCCCAGCACCTCAGGGCCGAGAAACTCGCCGGAGTCTCCCTTCCGGCCGGGCCGGTCCACCGCTGGGTCGCCGAACGTGGAGACTCCATAGTGGGCTTCGCCTATTTCGACCGCCACAGGGTCCGCACCCTGNNTCTCATGATCGCGGTGCTTCCGAACGGTGAATTGGAGAGAATCCAGGTCCTCCATTTCGGAGAACCCGTGGACTACCTTCCCCGGCCCCGCTGGTACGCCCAGTTCCCTGGCCGCCGACTCGACGACCAGTTGCGCCTGAAGAGAGGAATCCACGCAGTCACCGGGGCCACCCTCACGGCAAGGGCCACGGTTCATTCCTCTAGACGTTCCCTCGCCCTGCACGCGGTTCTCTCCGGCCAATGAGCCGGGCTGAGGCCCTCCTCCACCACGCAGCCGCCCTCCTCGTGGGAACCACGGGGCTGGCATATTTTTGGGCCCTCTGGCTTGCCCAGGTTCCGGCGGATGAATTCGGGCTTGGAATCCATCCCCTCCAGGACGATTTTCAACACCTTCACATCCTCGCCGCCCCGGCCCTCGTCTTCGCCTCGGGGCTGATTTGGAAGCGGCACGCGTGGAAGCGCATCAAGAACGGTCACAGGGAGCACCGCCGGACCGGAATCATGCTTGCCGCCTCCCTCGTCCCCATGATTCTCTCGGGCTATCTCCTCCAGGTTTCGGTGGAGGAATTCTGGCGGGAGGCCTGGCGTTGGGTTCACTCCGGCGTCTCCGGACTGTGGATTCTCGCCTACGGGATTCACCAGTTGCAGCGCGCCCGCGACTAGGATGACCCCATGTGCGGCAGGTTCACACTTCGCGCCCCGGGCGCTGAAATCGCCCGACATTTCGGCCTCGAGGGGGATGTCGACCTCGACCCCAGGTGGAACATCGCCCCCACCCAGGAGGTCGCCACGGTTCGGCAGCGGGAGGATGGCCTCGCCCTGACATCCATGCGCTGGGGATTGGTTCCCTCGTGGGCACCCGACCTTGCCCGAGGCGCCCGGCTCATCAATGCGCGCAGTGAAACGGTTCACGAAAAGCCCAGCTTCGCAAAGGCGTTCGCGGAGCGTCGATGCCTGGTTCCCACCGACGGTTTCTTCGAGTGGTCGGGGGAAAAGGGAGCCCGCCAAGCTTGGTTCTTTCATCTTGGTGACCATGCCCTCTTCTCATTCGCGGGAATCTGGGAGTGTTGGGAGGGTCCCGATGGGCCGTTGGAAACCGTGGCCATCCTGACCACACGAGCGAACTCCCTGGTTGAACCACGCCACCCTCGGATGCCGGTCATTCTTCGCCAGGATGATCATTCCGATTGGCTTGGAGGGGGGCTGGGAAACGAAGCCCTTTTCCAACCCTTCCCTCCCTCGGAAATGGCGGCCATCCCGGTCGGAAGCCGAGTGCACTCGCCCCGAAACGAGGGACCGGAATGCATCCTGGCCCTTGCCGGGGAAAACTAGGGAAACTGCAGCGAGATGGGGTCCGAACCCGGGCGGACGACGACGGGAGTGGACCGCCCTCCATCCCGACCCTCTGCGGAAACCCGGTAATCCACATCCCTCAAGTCGGGAATTGCAAATCTGCCGTCCTCCTCGGTCACCACCCGGTCCAGGGAGAACACTTGCTCGGGGTGGGGCGCGGGAAAGAAGGAGGGGTCATCCACGCCGGGAAGGCTGAGAGCCTGGACCACCACGGTGGCGCCGGCAACAGGTTCCCCCGCCGCATCGACCACCCTTCCCTGGAGGGGGACTGAAATCTGGAGAACAAACTCCACCATGGAGCCGGGATGGGGAATTTCGAAGGGAAAGAGAGTCACCAGTCGGTGGCCGGGAAGATGGAGCATGAGAACCGCGGCAGGGTCGGGAGAAAGCCCGCGAAAGCGGAAGATGCCCGGTTTGTAGGTCCTTGCGGATCGACCCTGCCCAGAGAACAATCGGGCCTGCACCTTCTTGACGGGATTTCCTTCGGGGTCGAGAACCTTGCCCTCGAGGAGGATTCCAGCCAGGACCTCGACCTTGACGAAGGATTGGTCGGCTTCGATTTTCCCGTACCAATCCTGGTGGGCCGGGTGGCGGACATTCAGGTTCCAAGCTCTCCCCTCGGGGACGAGAGGGAGTTCAAAGGCTCCGTCTCCCCCGGACCGGACCACGACCTGGGCTGCCGGGTAATGGAAAAGCCGCTCGTGGCTTGTGGGTCGATAGTCCCCTCGGCGACCGGGTTCACCGGCGATGACCAGCGCCTCGTTGAGGGGACCGGTCTCGGAACCATGGACTTCGCCCACGACCAGCTGGCCGGGGGCAATCTGCAGTTCAAGCCCTGCCAAAATTTCGTCCTTGTCGAGAAAGCCGCCCGCCCGCTGAACCGCCACCTGTCCTTCGCCTTCCGCGGAAACCGTGAATGCTCCGCGCGGGAAACCCGACAGCATGAATCCGCCCTCGGCATTCGTCTTCCCAATCAGGTCGGGAAGAGGAGGAGCCTCCCCCTCGGTTTCCCAGCGTTCCTTGAACCAGGCTTGGACCGGCTGGAAAGAGGCTGGATTCCCGTCCACATCCACAAGGGTCCCGGTCACTTTGGAGGCGGGAGCAACCTTCACCTCGAAACTTCCCACCCGGCCCTCCTCCCAGATTTCCTTCACCATGACTCCGGCCGGGGCGGTGTCCTGGGTGGGGTCAACCAGGATGGAATGGACATAAGAGCGGGGATGAATCGGACATGGGAAGAAGCCGTTTCCGTCGGTGGTTCCATTGAGACGGCCAAGGTCGTAGTCCCCCTTCCGCCAGATAACATGGACATCCACTCCGGCGACGGCTGAGGAGTCCGATTCACGCAAAACGGTCACCTCGATGCGGGTGGGGGAAAGAAGGGGATTGACGAGGAAATCAACCTCCTGAGGCTCCGTTTCGGCGGCCCGCCCTGAATCGACACCAGGTCGAGGGGGGGACGCAGAATCACCGCAGGCGCCAAGGAGCAAGAATGCCCCTGCCAATCCCCCGAACATCCAGAATTTCCCCCTGCCCACGGGGTCAGAATACCCTCCCAAGCCCTTCCAATGGGGTAGGATTGGGAGCCAGTATTGATTCTTGAACCACGACCCAAATACCCGCATGTGGCATCCCCTCCTCGTTGCGGCATCCGCCGCCCTCCTCCTCACTCCCGGCTTCTCTCAAGACTGGGTTCTTGACGACCAATTCCTGGGTGACGCCGCCGGCGACCAGTTCGGATTCACCCTGGCAGGCCTCGGCGACCTCGACGGCGATGGATTCGATGATTTCCTCGTCACCGCCTTTACTGCTGACATCAACGACACCAACAGCGGGGCCTTCTACCTGATTTCTGGAGAAACCGGCAGCCGACTCAACCAGGGGAACCCGGTGAGTGGGGATGGACTGCGGTCCATGCTTGGCTACTCCTGCGTCCTTCTCGGTGAGCACCGGAACCCCGTCACGGGAAATCCCGACGGAATCATGAAATTCGCCGTCGCGGCGCCTTTTGACAGCACCATTTTCCCGTGGGGAGGCAAGGTTTCCATCTACCGATACGACGCCGCAAACGATGTGGTCATCGAGGAAACTGAAATCTTCGGGGATGCTCCCGGTGAAGCCTTCGGAGCCGGACTCGGAACTTTGGATGATGACGGCGACGGGTACTTGGAATTGGCGGTCGGCGCCGTGGGTGCGAATTCCCTCGCTGGAGAAGTGCACCTTCTCCGGGGCGGCTGGATTGGCGCTTCCTTCGAAATGGATTATCTCTACACGCTCGGGGGAGGAGCCCCAGGCGACTTGTTCGGCTACTCCATCATTTCCGCTGGAGATGTCTTCCTCAACGACGGAAGGGACGAGCTGCTCGTCGGAGCCCCTTACGCCGACATGGGCGGAAGCCTTCAAGGGGCCATCGTCCTCTTCCTCAATCACAACATGGTCCTCGCTCTCACGAGCGGAGTGAACAATTCGCTCTTTGGTTGGGACATGGATGGAGGATTGGATCTCAACGGCGACGGTTGGAATGATTTCGCCATCGGCGCCCCTGGCGCCGGCAATGGATCCGTTTTCATTCACAGCGGCCTGACGGGGGCCCTCTTGCATGAAGTCGTGGGAGACACTGCCGGTGGCCAGTTCGGCTATTCGGTGGCTCTCCTTGATGACGTCAATGCGGACGGCGTGGCTGATTTGGCTGTTGGCGCGCCCTTCGGCGACAGCGGATTTGGACACGC
>DCAK01000082.1:0-751 GCA_002311925.1 Planctomycetes bacterium UBA1135 | reverse complement strand
AACCTCAATGCCTCCCCCGGGCCCTCCTCACTTCTTCCCTTGACCGGCCCCGCCTACGGTTCTCGTTTCGGGTGGTCGATTTGCTCGGCCGGAGACATCGACTTCACAGGGACCCCCGACATTCTCGTTGGCGCGCCCCGCACCACCTTTGGAGGCCAGCAAAAGAGAGGCCTCGTGGAAGCCTGGGTGTCGCCCGATTTGGGCGGAGCCGACCTCAAGCTCGTCGACGATGCGGATGGCAATGATTATGTCTGGGATTCCACCATCACTTTCACCCTGACCGAAATCAAGCCCACTGCGGATAGGGTTGATTTCTACTGGGGAACGAATCAGAACGGAAGCTCCGCCGGCGGATACTCCCTCGACATCGGCAACCTCAATGACGGCGCCTCCAGCAATCCCTTCGCGACCGTCAACGGGCCCTTTCCCCAGGGTGCGGCCCAGGTCACCCTGACCATTCCCAACACCCTCGCCGGCGGGTCCTTTTTGATTGTCCAGGCGGGAGAAACTCGGGGAGGGTTCACGCGAGTGAGCAACATCATGGGCGCAGAGGTCGAGGAAGCCCCCTTCAGCCTTCAACTGGTGGGCAATCTTCAAGTGGGTACCGACATCCAATTGAAGACCACCTACGGCACCACCAACAACCTGGTCTACTTCGCCTGGAGCCCGGCCGGTCCGGGCGCTGGATCCACCAACCAAAACCTACTCGGGCCCAAGATTGATTGGGATATGAACAATCCCTTTGGATTAC
>DCAK01000123.1:6950-7112 GCA_002311925.1 Planctomycetes bacterium UBA1135 | reverse complement strand
CGGAGTGCACGCTTCCACTTGCACCGTCGCCGCTTGGCCTGCGACAGCGTTGGTGACGGAAAGCAACGGGCCGCTCAAGCCAGCAGCGTAGTGGAAACCCATGTCGGGTTGACCGATGTCGGCCCCTCCGTCGATTCGAGTGGTTCCGCTTGGCGGCGCAGT
>DCAK01000123.1:3434-6757 GCA_002311925.1 Planctomycetes bacterium UBA1135 | reverse complement strand
GCTCCCATCGATTCCAGAAACGCCCGGCGAATCGTTGTCCCAAAGGATGCAATCTTTCATCGCGAGATCCGAATAATCAGCCCAAAGCCCTCCGCCGGTACCTCCCGCAAAATTTCCAGCCACCGTGGTTCGCTTGGCACTCAAATGCGCGTCGTAGGCGCATGCAAGCCCTCCGCCATTGCTCTCAGCCGAATTGTCCACAACCAAGCAATTTGTGAAATTTGGGAATGAATAATCCACTGCATAGACTCCGCCACCGTATCTAGCTGCATTCCCACGAATCTCTGTGCCCAAGAACGTCGGAGCCGATTCGAAACAATAAATTCCTCCTCCGTCTGAGTAGCCGGCGGCCCACGAGCCCGCCGTATTGCCACTAATAAGACAGTCGACGAATTCCGGCTCACTCCAGTAATCGCACCGAACACCACCACCACCGAGGACAGAGGCGTTGTTCACGAATGAACAAATCAAAAACATGGGCTCAGCAGTCGATTCGATGAACACCCCCCCTCCATAGGTGGCGTTGTTGTTTCCGAAAACGCAATCGACCACGACAGGAGATGACGAGTAGAGATAAGCCCCTCCCCCCTTGCTGCCGGATCCATTCGTGACGGTGAATCCCTCCAGAATTGAACTGGGGCCCTCCCCGTTCGCAAAGGTAACCACGGTCCCCGAGCCGCCCCCGTCAATGGCGGTAGCCGTGGGGCCATTTTCACTCTTCAGGGTGATTCCCTTGCCGTTGAAATTGATGTTTTCAACCCATGTCCCGTCCCGGACGATGACGGTGTCCCTGTTGGAAGAACCGTCAATGGCCCCCTGAATCGTCGAAAAATCGTCGGGCACGAACCAAGTGCTCTGGGCCCATGCGGAAGGAGCCGCAATCAGGAGGAAAAGGGGGATGAGGGGGCGAAGCATGGGTAACCCCAGAGTAAGCCAAAAGAACTAGATTGGCATCCAAAAGCGCCTCCCCCCCCCACCTTGCTACCCCCCCTCGCCTTCTCCCTGCTTTTGCCCTTCACCCTTGGGCAGATTCAGGAACCCGAATTTCGAATTGGCCACGCCCAAACCCAGGCCGAGGCGGCCGCGGAATTGAGGGAGTTCGGGGCCAGCTACACCACTTTGGAAGAATGGGTTGCCCGAAAAAAGAAAATCCGCGAGGGCATTCTCGCGGGGGCAGGGTTGACCACCCTTCCCACACGGACTCCCCTGAAGCCGCAGTTCTTCAGCAAAAGAGACTACGAGGGCTATGGAGTCGAAAATGTGGCCATTCAAAGTAGTCCGGGCTTTTACCTGACCGGCACCCTTTACAGGCCTTCCGACTGGGAGGGCCCGCTCGCTGGAATCCTCAGCCCCCATGGCCATGACGGCCGCTTCAAGGCCGAGCGTCAAGCTCGCTGCGCAACTCTCGCCCGGATGGGAGCCGTCGTGTTTCTTTACGACATGGTCGGCTATGGAGATTGGAAAGAGGCCGGCTGGAATCACCGAAATACTCCCCAAGTCCTGCGCCTCCAGACCTGGAACAGCATGCGGGTCCTGGATTTCCTGCTGACCCTGCCCGGAGTCGACCCCAAACGCATCGGCATGACGGGCTGCTCAGGAGGCGGGACCCAAACCTTCCTGCTCACGGCCCTGGACGATCGGGTGGCGGTGGCGGTTCCCGTATGCCAAGTGTCGGCCCACTTTTTCGGCGGCTGCGTGTGTGAGAGCTCGATGCCAATTCACTGGAGTGAAAATCACAAGACCAACAATGCCGAGATTGCGGCCCTTGCCGCCCCTCGCCCGATGCTCATGGTTTCCAACGGCAACGACTGGACCCTCAACACCCCGAAGGTCGAGTTCCCGTACGTGCGCCAGGTCTACCGCTTGTACGGGGCGGAAGACCGGGTTGAAAACGCCCATTTCCCCGAAGAAGGCCACGATTACGGCCCTTCAAAACGACAGGCAGCGTACAAGTTTCTGGCCAAACATTTGGACCTCGAGATTACCCCCTTGCTCGACCAGTTCGGAAAGGTGGACGAGTCCTTCTTTGTACCTGAAAGCTATGAAGACCTTCTTGTTTTTGGCCCCAAAAATCCGCGTCCAAAAAATGCTGTAGCGCCAAATACGCCTCTTCCCTAGGCGCATAAACTGCGGACACAGAGTCTTTTTCCGTTTAGACTTGCACCGTGGCAAGTATCGCCTTAGCGCTCTTGCTGGCGGCCCCCGTCTTCCAGCATCCCCTCCCGACTCAAGACGACGATTGGGCGGAATCGGCTGAATTCGTCTTCCTGAACGACGAGTTGACACACATCACGGTCACCATGGATGAGGCCGATTTAGATGATTTTCTCGCAAACCCATACCTCGATGTTTACGTCCCCTGCACCGTCCACATCGTCAATTCGAAACTCGACGAAACTCACGCCAATGTGGGCATTCGGCCCAGGGGAAATTCACAACGCGGTTCGGATAAGGCTCCCTGGAAGCTGAGCTTCAACACTTTCGTCCCTGGCAGGCAATACCACGGGATTGAGAAGATGAATCTCAATAGCGAATCAAGTGACCCTTCAATGTCGCGAGAATCACTCGCCTATGAAGTACTAAGAAAGTTTGGGTTGCCTGCATGCCGCACGAATCATGTCTGGCTGACCATCAATGATGGAACCAAGGTGAAAGGCGTCTTCAACAATGTGGAACAGGTCGACGAGGAATTCATCGAGGCATGGTTCGGGAACAACGACGGCGAGCTTTACAAGTGCCGTTGGAAGCAGGTCGGCGCCAAGCTGCTTTGGATTGCTCCGGGGGACCCCGCCACATACGCCGCCCTGCCCGACTACGAGGAAAAATTCACTGGTAGCTACCAGCTTCTCGCTGACTTCATTGACTTTCTCACCAACTCCGACAACGCCACCTTCGCCAACGAAATCGGCAACTGGATCAATATCGACTCCTTTTTGCGGGCTCAAGCGGCTGATTGTTATCTGGGGCAGTGGGACGGGATTTGGGTACTCCCCAACAACTACTACCTCTATTTGGACACCGAAACTGGATTGCTTGAGTACATCCCTTGGGATCTTGACCATTGCATGGGAATGGACTACTTCTTCTTCCCCATCATTGGCAACTGGGGGACGAATTGGGCAACACGCAGTTGGGACATCTGGGGCATAAACGCCGAAGCGGGCCAACCTGGAGCAAACAACGGGCCCCCAATCATCAGACGCCTGTTGGCCGTCCCGGAGTACCGGAATCAAATGTTCATCTATTTTCAGGAACTGGCGCAAAACTTCGCCCACCCGGGCGCTCTCCTTCCTTCCTGCAACATGTATGAAGATTTGCTTGCA
>DCAK01000123.1:0-3362 GCA_002311925.1 Planctomycetes bacterium UBA1135 | reverse complement strand
TACTTGCATCCTGGGCATATAGAGGGACCTTCGTCGGTGGTTCGATGGAAAACGGATATATGCCCCAGGATTTCATGGACTCATGGACCAAGCCAAGTTCCTATGAATGGCTGACCATCCCGGCTACATGGGGGATTCAACCCTTCCTCACGGAACGATTAGAGTTCGTTCAAAGCAATTTTCCCCAGCCCCAACCTCTTCCCCCAGTCGTGGTCAACGAGATTGTCCCGGACAACGAAACTGGGATTGCCGACGAGGCTGGAGATTTCGACGACTGGATTGAACTTCACAACCCTTCCTCTCAATCGGTTGATTTGTCGGGATTCTGGCTGAGCGACCGCTATGGGTCTCCACGAAAGTGGGCCATTCCGAGCAATACGACCCTCGGGCCAGGAGAATTCCTCTTGGTTTGGTGCGATAACGAACCCGCCGAGGGGCCACTCCACACCAATTTCAAGCTTTCAAAAACTGGCGAAGGCGTCTACCTCCACGCCCCAATTGCCAATCGCAACGTTCTGGTTTCTTCCCTTGTCTTCCCAGGAGTGGATGCCGATGAATCCTTTGGGCGAATTCCGGATGGGTCCACTTTCGCCGACATTCTTCCCACGCCCACTCCTGAACTCCCCAATTCTTATGGTTCCTTCGAATTGGTCAAAGAGGGATACTGCCCCGGGAATGTCACTTTCCATGGCATGGGAGGCACTCCGAACGGCCCTATCGCCCTTGTTTATTCCCAAAACACTGGTTCCTTCACCGTTGGCTCAAACAACCCTTGCACAGGCATAACGCTCAGTCTCAGCATGCCAACCCTCGGGCATGTAGCAACAGCAGATGCGCTCGGCACCATCACAGTGCACTACCAAGCACCCGCAAACCTTGCCGGTATCTGGATTCAAGGAGTTGATGTGTCGTCGTGTGCAATTAGCAGTCTGATTCAACTTTAGGGCTCATTGGCAGGGACATCCGAACAGGACCAGGGCTCCTGTTATTTATTGAAACCCAACCGGGATTGGCGCGTCCCAATGGGGAGCAACCTATGAGGCTCCATCCCCTTCCCCTCAGGCGCATCGCCTTGGCTTGTGCCCTTTTTGCGCTTCCCTCCTGCCTACCGGACACGGATGGGAATTCGTCCGGCTCCGCCGGCGCTGGGGCAGGCCAAGCCACGACCTATGGCAACGAGGATCTTGAGGGAACATGGGTGTTGAAGGTGAACTGGGACGACCCCGACCTTGACTCCCAAAGCCCGACCCTTCTTGTCTTCGGGGTTTCAAACTTGGGAGGGCCTCCCCCCCTCGTCGAATGGAGCGACGACATGGGCAACTCCTTTATGGACAGGGTTTTGGCCTCAGATGTCGATCTCGCAATGGATGGAGAATTCGTTTTCTGGGCCCATTACTTCGTCCCCGAAACCGACCTCCTTGGTACTTTCCTTCTCGTCGGGAGGATGACTGCCGGGAAATTGCGCCTCCTGGGAAGAGGAAACGACCACGGGGCTTCGGGAGACCCGGAAGGAGTGACCAATGCCTGGAACGAAGACTTCTCCTGGTCCTTGGAATTCTTCTAGCGGGGCCCGATTCCCAGTTCGTCGGCGTGGGGGCGCAGGACGTCGATGAGGAACTGGACATGTTCGCGCAGGTCGACCCCCAGGAGCGCGCACCCGGCATGGACCTCCTCCCGCTCGACCCCGGCGGCGAACCTCTTGTCCTTGAGCTTCTTCAGCACGCTCTTGGGCTTCATGGTGGCGATTCCCTCGGGCCGCACCAATGAGCATGCGCCGATGAATCCGGTCAACTCGTCGCAGGCAACCAGAGCCTTGTCCAGGCGATTCTCGTGCGGCACTCCCCACTTCGTGTAATGGGCCGAGATGGCGTGGGCGATTTCCTCCTCACCCTTGTCCCGGAGCCAGGACACGATGCGGGAGGGATGGTCCTCGGGCCATTGGTCGTAGTCCGCGTCATGCAGGAGGCCGGCGATTCCCCAGGTGTCCGGGTCGGCTTGACCCTCGCCGTATTCCACAGCCGCCGCCCGCATCGTGATTTCCACAGACCGCGCGTGCCGCCGCAGCGCATCCGAAGGAGTCCAATCGCAGAGCAACTCCCAAGCTTCTTTTCTCTCAAGCCTCATCAACCTGATTTCCGGGCGGTTTCCAGGACGAGCCCGGGAAGAACATCGAGCAGGCGTTCATAGTCGGACAAGTCGTTGTAGAGCTGGCACGAAACTCGGAGGATTCGGCCGTGTTGGCTTCCAGGCGGTGTCGGGGGCCAGGCCATCACGGGGACCTCGAGCCCCGCGTCCACAAGTTGTCCGTGCAAAGCGTCCGCGTCCCCGTCCGGCAATCGGAAGGAAACCATGGCGGAGAGAAGGTCGTTCGGCACCATGGCCTCCTGCCCAAGGCCCTCCCCCAGGAGGTCGCGAGCATCCACGGCCAGGGCGCGATTGCGGGCCATGACTTCCGACCAACCTCCAGGAACCATTTCCGCCATGACGGAAAGGGCAACCGGAATGCACATCCACGGGGTCGGGTCGAAGGTCCCTGTCCACTGGAACTCTTCCTGGAATCGTGTGCGGCCGTTTACGAGCGGGGTGTTTCGGCCGTTGGAGACGACCGCGGGGCGCAACCATTCCTGATGCTCCCGACGGCAGTGAAGCAGGGCGGTCCCAAGGGGAGTGCCCATCCACTTGTGGCAGTTCCCGGTGTAGAAGTCCGCGCCAAGAGCCTCGAGGTCGAGCGGGACATGTCCCGGGCCGTGGGCTCCGTCTACCAGGACATGGACCCCTCTCTCCTTCATGCCTGAAATCAGATCCTCAATCGGCATGAGGAGCCCGGTCGGCGAGGTGATGTGATCCAAAAGGGCTAGACGGGTTTCGGGCCGAACGGCTCCGAAAACGGCCTCGGTAATTTCTTCTCGCAGAACCGGGAGGAAAAGGCAAAGCCACCACATCCACATCCAGCCCTGCCCGCTCCGCGGCGGCGTCCAATGCGTTCCTGCAGGCGTTGTATTCGTGGTCGGTGACCAGCACGCGGTCCCCTTTCCGGAACGGGTAGGCCTGGACAACCGAGTTGACCCCGAAAGTGGCGTTGGGAATCAGGACCAGGTCTTCGGCCCCGCAGCCCACGAATGACGCCAGGGCAAGACGGCTCTCTGCGAGCGCCGAGGGCCCTTCCCTGGCAAGGAAGCGAACCGGCTGGGATGCCAGACGCTCCCGAAGTCCTGCCTGGTGCTCCTGTACGGCCTTGGGGACGGCTCCGAAAGAACCGTGGTTCAGGAAGACGAAATCTTCGTCGAGCGTCCAGTTTTTGCGGAATTCGGGATGCACCCGGTCATCTTAGCCTTCGGCCAGCCCGGCGAAGCCACCGGGTT
>DCAK01000062.1:12992-13932 GCA_002311925.1 Planctomycetes bacterium UBA1135 | reverse complement strand
AGGTAGGCCGCGCAGACCAGGCCGTTGTGACCTCCCCCCACAACCACCACATCAGGCGAATTCTTCATGCCTTCTTCCTCGGAGGGTCGAAGAAGGGGCGGGAAACGACCTCGGCCGCGACCCGGATGCGGCGTTCATCCACCCATGCATCCATTTCCAATCGAGTTCCGAGGGCTCCCCACTCCGGTGAAACGGTTCCCAAGGCGAGCATCTTCTTGAGCAGGGGGGACCAGGCACGGCTCGTGACCTGGCCGACCTGGCTCCCTCTCCTGGTGAGGACGAGCCTATCCCGGTGAGCCCCGGGAGGGATTTCCAAGGGAAGACCTTCCCTCTCGTGCAGGGCTTCCAGCAATTCCAGGTCCACTTCAAGCCCCACCAAAGCCTTGGAGGGGTGCGCGGCGGCATTTTCCATTGCCGCGGCCCCCACGAAGTTCAGGCGGGTCCTGTCCACGGTCCAGCCCAGGCCGACCTCGAAGGGGGTGCTCCTCTGTGAATCCACGAGGCAGGAATGGGAGGACCGGTAATCCACTCCTTGAAGGACGAAGCCGGCCTCGATTCGAGCCACATCCAATGCGTCCAAACCGACCGGCACGAGACCATGAGGAGAACCTGCAATCGCGACCCCGTCCCAGACTTCCACGGCCCGTTCGGCGGGGCACCAGATTTCGAATCCAAGGTCGCCCGTGTATCCGGTGCGCGTGATTTGGACGGGGACCCCTCCCAACTTCCCCAAGCAGCTTTCAAAGAAGCCAACCTCGGAAAGGTTGCGACCCATGGCATCCTCAAGAACCGCCCTGGAAGTGGGGCCCTGGAGGGCGAGGGAGGCGATGGAGCAGGTCTCATCCTTCAAGTCGACATCGAATCCCCGTCGGTGTTCGTCCAGCCAAGCGCAGGCCGGGTCGGCTGAAGTCAGTCGGTAGTCGTCCGGGCCCCAGCAAGC
>DCAK01000062.1:12616-12932 GCA_002311925.1 Planctomycetes bacterium UBA1135 | reverse complement strand
GTCCTCATCCGTCCAGCAGGTGTAGACCACCCGGCCCGGGGATAGCGACCCCAAATCCCTGGGCAGAACCCGGGCAAGAAAAGCCGCGGCATCCGGCCCCCGAACCGCCGTCTTGAAGAGGGGGCTGACGTCGATGAGCCCGCAGGAAAGGCGCAGGGCCTGGTGCTCGGGGTCGAGGCAGTCGCCGTATACGCAGGGGGCATGAACCCCCGCCCAATCCTTCCAACTCAGGCTCTCGCAGAGAACCTGCGTCCGGGGATGAAAGGGAGACTGGCGGGGCACGAGTGGGGCATTCCCACTCTATGGTCCCCGGCGG
>DCAK01000062.1:11500-12539 GCA_002311925.1 Planctomycetes bacterium UBA1135 | reverse complement strand
CCACTCTATGGTCCCCGGCGGCTTGCTCGTCACGTCCAGAACCACCCGGTTGATTCCCCGCACTTCATTGATGACCCGGATCGAAATGGCCTGCAGGCATTCCCGCGAAGGAAGGACCCAGTCGGCAGTCATCCCGTCGAGGGACTGCACGCAGCGGATGGCGCAGGCCTCCTCCCAGGTTCTCTGGTCCCCCATGACCCCCACCGACATGGCGCCGGTCAGAACCGCGAAATACTGCCAGACGCCGTCCTGCTCGCCCCGTGATTCGAATTCCTCGCGAACCACCGCGTCGGCGGCGCGGAGGCGGGCGATTCGGTCCGGGGTGCACTCGCCCACGCAACGCACGGCGAGGCCCGGCCCGGGGAAGGGCTGGCGCTCCACCATCAGCGGGGGAAGACCGAGGTGGATGCCCAGCTCTCGGACCTCGTCCTTGAAGAAGAGACGCAAAGGTTCCACCAATTCGAGTTCCAGGTCGTCCGGCAGGCCGCCGACATTGTGATGGGACTTGATGACCGCGGTCGGGCCCCCGTGGGCCGACACCGATTCGATGACATCGGGATAGAGGGTCCCCTGGCCGAGGAATTTCGCCCCGTAATGGATGGCGGTCTGCTCGCGGAAGACTTCGATGAATTCATGGCCGATGCGCTTGCGTTTTTCTTCGGGATCGGCGACCCCGGCCAAGACCTTCAGAAAGCGTTCCTCGGCATCCACCACGGTGAGGTCCAATTCGAAATGGTCGTTGAAGGTGCTTTCGACGAGTTCACGTTCTCCTTTTCGCAGGAGGCCGTTGTCCACGAAAATAGCGTGACATCGGGCTCCCACCGCCTTCTGGCAGATGGCCCCCACCACGGAGGAATCCACCCCGCCTGAAAGTCCGAGAATCATTTCCCCGGTGTCGCCCAATTGCTTCGCTACCGAGGCCACCATTTCCTCGGCGAGGTCGCCGGGAGTCCAGTCCCCGCGACACCCGCAAATGGATTCGAGGAAATTTTCGATCACCCGGGAACCTTCGCGCGTGTGGGCGACCTCCGGGTGGAAC
>DCAK01000062.1:8553-11491 GCA_002311925.1 Planctomycetes bacterium UBA1135 | reverse complement strand
AGCGCCTTGTCGGGGTCTCCCACGGCGGCTTCCGGGCAGTGGCGGGTTCCCGCCATCCTCGTGAAACCCTTCGGCAGCACCTCCACCCTGTCGCCATGGCTCATCCAGACCACGGTCTCTTCGGAAACTCCGTCCAGGAGAGAGGAGCCGTCTTCCACCTGCATTTCCGTGAAGCCGAATTCGCGCGTCTCGCCGGGAACCACCCGGCCTCCCAAGGTTTCACACAACCACTGGAGGCCATAGCAGATTCCCAGGACGGGAACCCCGGTTTCAAGAATCTCAGCAGGAAGATCCGGCGCCCCCTCGGAATAGGCGCTGGCCGGTCCACCGCTCAGAATGAGGCCCTTGAGGCCAGGCTCCTTGGAAGCCTGCAGCGCGGCCGACGGCGGAACCACCTCGGAATACACCCGATTCTCCCGCACCCTTCTTGCGATGAGTTGGGTGTACTGCGACCCGAAGTCGACGATGAGGACCCGCTCGTGCAAGGTCCTATCCGCCAAGCCAGTAGTTGGGCGCCTCCTGGGTGACGCGGACGTCGTGGGGATGGTTTTCACGCCTGCCGGCGTCGGTGATGCGGAAGAAACGAGCCTTGGCCCGTAGAATTTCAAGGGATTCGGCGCCTATGTATCCCAAGCCGGCGCGGATGCCGCCGACGAATTGGTAGATGAAGGGGGCGAGAGAACCGCGGCTCGGCACCATGCCCTCGATGCCTTCGGGGACGAGCTTGTCCGACTGCTCGACTCCAGACTGACCGTAGCGGGATTTCCCGCCCTCGATCATCGCCGCCAGAGACCCCATTCCGCGAACCGCCTTGAAGCTCCTGCCCTCGAAGAGAAGGGTTTCGCCGGGGCTTTCATCCACGCCGGCGAGAAGGGAACCCAACATGACGGTGGAGGCGCCGGCGCCCAGGGCCTTGACGGCATCCCCTGAGTGGCGAATCCCCCCGTCGGCGATGACCGGAACGTCGGCGCTCGCGCAGACGCGGGAACAATCGTAGATGGCGGTGAATTGGGGAACTCCGATCCCTGCGACCACGCGAGTGGTGCAGATGCTGCCGGGACCGATTCCCACCTTCACCGCGTCGGCCCCGGCTTCCACCAGAGCTTCGGCCGCCTCGGCGGTCGCGATATTTCCGGCTGCGATATCCACAAAGTCCCGTTTCTTGAATTCGACCACGGTCTCCAGAACATTGGCGCTGTGGCCGTGGGCTGTGTCGACGACCAGGACATCCACGCCGGCTTCCACGAGAGCTTCAGCCCGTTCGAAATCATGGACCCCGACGGCGGCGGCGACCAGGAGACAGCCGTCCTCGTCCTTGGCGGCATCCGGAAATTCCTCGGTCATGCGGATGTCCCGCATCGTGATGAGCCCCTTCAGCACCCCCTCCCCATCCACGAGGAGAAGCTTCTCGACCTTGGATTCCTCCAGAATGGCGGAGGCCCTTTCAAGCGAGGTGTCGGGAGGGGCGGTGACCAGGGTCTTGGTCATCACTTCCCCCACCTTGAGTTCGTCACCGCCGCGGAATTTGAGGTCCCTGCGGGTCAGGATTCCAACCACCTTGTCTCCCTCGAGAACGGGGAAGCCAGTGATTCCGTGGGCCGCCATTTCTTCGCGCGCATCCCCCACCGTGGCGTTGGGTACCAGGGTCACGGGGTCGTGGATGACTCCGTGGGCGGAGCGTTTCACGATGTCCACTTCGCGCACCTGGGTCTCGATGGTGCCATTGCGATGGATGACACCGATTCCCCCCTGCTGGGCGAGGGCGACCGCGAGCCCGGAGCCCGTCACCGTGTCCATCGCGGCTGAAGAAACCGGGATTTTGAGGCAGACGTTCCGGGAGAAACGAGTGTGGGTCTCAACCTCAGTCGGCAGAATGTCGGACTCCTGAGGAATCAGGAGGACATCGTCGAATGTCAGGGCGAGGGGGATATCCATGGCCCATTCTAACGACGAACCGGGCAGGGAAGCCAGTAGTCTGAGCAGGAATGGTCCTCCTTCTTCTTATCCTTCTCGCCCCTGTGCCACAGGACGGGGCTCTCGAAACCGCTCTGGCGCGCTCTTCGGAGCTGGCCGAGGCCGGAAAACCAGGCGAAGCGCGCGCGATTCTTCTTGCCGCCGTTCAAGACCCTGAAGCCCGGGGGGAGGTCCTCGCCCATTTCGGTCCCCTGATGGACCAGCTCGCCTACCTGGCTTTTCAGGAAAAGAACCCCGACCCTCAACCTGGAGACCTCCTGGAGGGGGATGTCGTGAAATGGAAGGCAAGGAGCGGCCAGATCAAGGTTCGATGGAAGGCGCCTCCCAGGGGGACTCTTCCATGCGCGGATTTCCTGGTTTCCGAGGATGGGGACCATCTTTTTCCGGTGGTGGTCAAGGATGGATTCAAGATGCGCATCGAAGGAAACTGGACTGAAAACCCCACCCCGGTTTCCATTCTCGCCGGATGTGACGAAGGAATGGAGGACGGCTGGCGTTTCACTGGAGGGTTTCACCTCACGGAATCCAGCCCAACCCTCCTGATGCCCCGGCGTCTCGAAAGGTTCGGAAGCTCCTTTGAAATGCTTCACCAGGACACGAAGAAGTTGGAAGAGCCGGACGGGGATTGGGTCTATTCCCTTGAATGTCGACGGGGAAAATTCATCTTCAGGGTGGGCAACAAGAGAATCGGAACCTTCGAGACCCGCTTTCCCGACAAGGTTCCAGGCCTCCTCGGTTTCCGGGCCCCTTGGGCGACCGAAATCGAGCTCGAGGCCAAGGTCGATTTGGATGATTGGAAGCGCTTTCAGAAATCGGTCCTGAGCAGTCGCCTTGGCCGATTCCGAACCCTGGAATACGACCCCACCGACGACCTTCCTCCCTGGTTCAGGGAAATGTCCGTTCAAGCCGCCTCCGCCCTTCCCATGCGGGAGGTTCCCGACCCGTTGGCGGAGGCTGCCCCGGA
>DCAK01000062.1:754-8501 GCA_002311925.1 Planctomycetes bacterium UBA1135 | reverse complement strand
GGCTGCCCCGGATGCGGCATCCGAGTACACCCAAGCCTGCGCCTTGGGCAAGGACCTGTCCTGGAAAGCTTGCCTCGAGAAGGCAACCCATTCCCGAGGGTCCTTGGACTTCGGACCCCTCCATTCCCTGCATGCCGAGGCTGCCTATCGAATCGGCCGCTACGAGGATGCCCTCAAGGACATCGGCGAAAAAATGGAGGCTTGGCCAGTGGACGCGGGCAGAACCTGGGCGGCCCTCGCCGGTTGGCGATTCGGACCCAGGGAGAGGCTCAAAATCCTCGACCGGGCCGTCGCAGCCGGAGGGGTTTCTCCCGACATTCTGACCACCCG
Organism: Planctomycetes bacterium UBA1135; assembly: GCA_002311925.1. Classification (GTDB taxonomy): domain Bacteria; phylum Planctomycetota; class UBA1135; order UBA1135; family UBA1135; genus UBA1135. Next base: position 8,171 of record DCAK01000062.1, on the reverse strand, counting down.
CAGACGCATTCAGCTCGCTCTCGAGGGACCGAAGGGCGAGGAGAGCAGCCTCCACCAATCTTCCAGCGCCTATGTCCTCAGCACCGCCACCCCGGAAAAAGCGGCGAAGCTCGGCAAGCTGGTGGAGGACCAGATTCGCCACCTCACCAAGACTGCCGCTTATTCAGTCCAGGCCAGGGAGCCCGCGACCGTCCTTCATTTCATGTCCGAGGTCGAAGCCGACGGATTCCTTGGAGGCATGGGCCTTGAAAAGGGAACCCGAGGCTATCTTTCCGAACTCCGCCTGCTCGTCGTCGTGGGCGACCCCGCGTGGTCCCGTTTCCGACCCCGCGTCTTGGGCCCCCTGTTCCCCTGGTACATGGAAACCCGGTACGACCTCCGCGCCATTCCGGCCTGGGTGATGGAGGGATTCACGACCATGGTGGCGGCCACCTCCTTTGACGATTCCGGCAACGCCTTTTCCCCGGTGGCCAGGGCGGCGATTAAGGACATGGTCAGTAATCCCATCGGCCTTCGCCGCCCCCCGACTGAATTGGCGGGACTCCCCTCCTCCTTTTGGGGTGAGGAAGCCGATGCCGTCGACCGGGCCGAAGCCTATCTCCTGGTTCATTTCCTCTGGACCCATGAGTCTCACGAGGTGAACGGATTCTTCCGGAACTTGTTCACATTCCTCAGCCGGGGACTCGCCCCCGAAACGGCTTATAATCAGGCCTTGGGGACTCTCGACCTGGAGGCTCTCGAGGATGAAGTGAAGCTGCACCGGCGTCACCTCATCGAGACCTACCTCTAGTCCGGGTCCCTCGGACCATGCCGTCGACAGCCCAACCCCCCACTCACCCGTTCGGGCTCCAGGACCAGGACCTCGGTGTCCTCGAGGCCGTCGCCAGCAGGGCCCACGCCTCCATGGCCCACATGATCTGGGAGGCCAACCACAGGGCCGACGCCCTCAAGACCGACCCCAAGGTGGGCGGCCACCCCGCGGCCTGCGCCTCCTCGCTCCACATTGCCACCGCCTTGCACATGGTGGCCAGGCACCCCAGCGACTATTACTGCGCCAAGCCTCACCTGGCTCCGCTCGACCACTGTCTTAACCACCTCATGGGCAACATGCGCAATGCCGATGGGTCCTGGATGGAGGAGAACCAGGCCGAGGCGGTCATGCATCGTCTGCGCTCATTTTCCAAGGAAGGCGAACCGGTGTTCCAGTCCTACCACGCGGCCGGCGATCCTGATTCCTGGCGCATCCTTCCCTCGGGAACCGTGGGCATCCCTCCCGTCGTTTCCGCCTATCTCTCTCTCGCCTACGCCTACCTCGAGGATCACGGCTTCGGCAAGGCCGGCAAGAAGCATTTCTGGTCGATCATCGGTGATTCCGAATTCCGGGAAGGCTCGCTCATGGAAGCCCTCCCCGACATCGCCGAACGGGAGCTCGGCAACATCACCTGGATCATCGACTACAACCGCCAGAACCTGGACGGGACCCGGATTCCAAACGACCGGGGGCTTCGCGGAACCGATGCCGATCGGATTGAACGGACGGCCAAGGCGAACGGATGGGATGTCATCCAGCTTCGCCACGGCAGCAAGAGACGGGAGGTTTTCAAACAACCGGGAGGCGACCTTTTCCAGAAGGTTCTGGAAAGCTCCTTCGGGGATTACGCCTTCCAGAATCTTCTCTGGAAACGGGATGCGGAGACCCTCCGCAAGGCCCTGACCGCCAAGGAATCGAGCCTGACGGGCATCCTGGACTCGCTCGATGACGCAACCCTCCTCGAAGTCTTCGCCGACCTCGGTGGCCACGATTTCGGTGAAGTGCTCAGGGCCCTCGAGGAATCCCGATCCTCAGAGCAGGTTCCCGTCATGATCATCGCTCACACCGTGAAGGGTTGGGGAATGGAGTCCTACGCGGCGCCCGGGAATCACTCGACCATTCCGCTCGAAAAGGAGGTCGAAAGCCTCCTAGCCGCCCAGGGCTTGACCATGGATGCTCCCTACGCCATTCAAGGCAGCTGGGCCGAGGACGAAAACACTCCCGCATTCCTTGCCGCCCGCCGGGATTTCTGGAGGGACGGCGTCCAAGCCTCCCTGGACCGAAAAAAGGAGAATCTCGAGAACACCCATGCCGGCCTGGAACCCTTCAAACCGGTTCCGGAAGATTTCGGCATCGACCTTTCCATGATGCCCATTGTCCACACCCAGTGGTTGTGGGGCCAGGTGGCGGGGCGCCTGGTGCGCATCGGGACCCGGGACGATTACGAGGCCGCCGGCATGGAGGCGGGCAGGGAATTGACCTCCGAAGAAAACAGATGGGAGAAGACGGCCGATTACATTCTCACCCTTTCTCCGGATGTGGGGACCTCCACCAACATCAACCCGGCCATGGACGCGAAGATTTACGGCCCTGATTTCGCGGAGAACATTGAAGAGGAGTTGGGCCTTTCCGAGCGTGGCCGCCCGGAACTCTTCCCCACCGACGAGCCCTGGACCCGGCACATCCGCTTTGAAATCGCGGAGGCCAACTGCATGAGCGCGATGGGCTCGTTCGGAATGATGGGCAAGCTCGCCGGGGTGCCCTTCCTCCCCTTGATGACAATCTACGATTTCTTCATCAAGAGGGCTCTCGACCAGCTCTATTACAACCTCTACTGGGGATCTTCCTTCATCCTGGTGGGAACCCCTTCCGGAGTCACGCTTTCCCCCGAAGGGGCCCAGCATTCCTGGAAGAGCGACCTCCAGATGCCCAATTTGATCACTTGGGAACCCTTCTTCGCCCGCGAAATGGAATGGATTCTCGCCGATTCCATTCGTCGGCACCTGGAGGATGACCATGAGGACCGGTCAGGTGTTCTCGTCCGAGGGGTCACCATGGGTGTCGAGCAAAGGGAACTCCTCCGCCGCCTGAGAACGCAGTCGGTTCATCAGGGTGAGGATGGCGAGCCCCTTCCCGACCATGAAATCCTCCCAGAACTGAGGACGAACGTGTTGGCCGGGGGTTATTGGCTCATCAACCAGGAAGGCGAGGAGGGCTACACCCCCGGCGAGAATGTCGTCCGCATCCTGGCCATGGGCGCTCCCGCGGCCGAAGCCGTGGCTGCATCGGACCGCCTTCTCGAAGTGGGAATCCACGCCGATGTCCTGGTCGTCACTTCCGCCGACCTGCTTCTGGGCAGGCTGGGGGAGAAGAGCGGGTTCGCCCAACTCAACAAGCTCGGCCTTTCCGGCGACCTTCACCTCCATGCGGCGGACGCATCCTCGGAGGCCAGCCTCATGGCCGGGCGCACGGTCCCCCTGGTTTCCGTCGTGGACGGGGAACCCGGTCTCCTGGACAATGCGGGTTCCATTCTCGGAGTCCGCCAGGAATCCCTTGCCGTCCAGCTCTTTTCCAAGTCCGGAACTCCGGCCGATGTGTTCGCCTACCAGGGAATCGACGGGGAGGCCATCTTCCAGGCTTGCGGCAAGGTCCTTGCCCAGACCGCCCAGGCCGAGGTTCGCATCAGTCCCGAGACCGCGGCCCGCATCGCCGGAAAGCCGGCGACCGCCCCTCCTCCCGATTGGCGGGAACTCTGGCCCTACTCTTCCAAGAGCTGAGCGTCAGGCTCGGGTCCGACCATCAGGTACCCCAGGGGCCAGCTGGCCAAAAAGATTCCGCCGGCGATGGCAAGCCAGGTCGCCAGACTGACTTCGGCCGCGCCGGCCGCCGCCAGGAAAGTTTCCCTAAAATCCGGAGGACTTGCGAGCTTCTCAGGGTCGTAAAGGGCTAGCAAGCTTCCCGCTCCAGTGATGATTTTCACGCTGGGAATGGCCCAGATGAGACTCCGAAAGGCGATTCCTGGTTGTCCCGAGCGAAGCCTGCCGATGGCGGCGAGAAGGGCGTGGGTGATGAGCCCCATTCCGAGAAGAATCAGGGTCATCAAGGACCGGAGGCCCACCGCGGACTCCGAGGGGTCGATGATGGCCGCGAACAGGGTGATGTCGTCGCGAATCCTCCACAAAGCCCAGGCGGTCAGGAATCCAAGAATCAGGTAGGAAGCGGTCAGGACTCCCTGGAGCTTGCGCCGCTTATCCGGAGGAGCGACGAAGGAGAGGAGTCCAAGGACAAGGGCCACCACGCACGACCCCATGGCCCAGATTCCCGCGATGAAGAGCGGATCCTTCACTCTTTTTCACCCGAAGGCGTTTCCTCTTCCACTTGGGGAAGAGGAGGCAACAAGTCTTCCACGGACGCGAGAATGCGGTCGACATCGAACTTGGCCAGCTCGTAAATCCAGGGCTGGCCCGGAATCCATAGAGGCCGTCCGCCCTCCTTCTCGGCGCTCACCCCCCACCGAAGCTCGAGGGAGTCTTCTCCAGCTCCGGCGAGAAAGACGTCGGAAGGAAAGCCGAACGCGGAACCGGGCCCTTTTTGGGGGTCGCATTTGCCAAGAACATCCTTGATGCCGAATCCAGTCAGGGTCCATGCGAGGGAGGAGGCTTTCGAGGAATCCACCGAGCCCCGGTCCGTGGGGCGCTCAAAGGCCCATACCGACGCATCCGGAGCGAGGTCGTCCTCGCCTTCGGACTCGGCTGGCTGGGGAAGCCGGACGAGACTCCAGGAATCCTTCCCGGTCGCATCCAACCTTTCCATCCGGTCGATGGCCTCGGCGTCGAGAGCTTCAAACAAGCGGCCGGCAACCCAGGAGGACGGGTCGGCCGATGGTGAAAAGAAGGACGGGGTCAGATAAACCGCATCCTCGTCCCCGCGACGAAAGTAGAAGGCCATCGAAAACCTTCGAAGGTCCTGGATGTTCTGGCCTCGGATTTTCCCGCCCACGATTTCTCCGACCAAGGCGCCTTCCGGCCCGAACAAGCGAACCCGGGTGCCTTGGCCTTCCCCCACTCCGTACAAGGCGTGGGATTCCCGGCGCTCGGCGACGAGGTCGCGCGTGTCGAGATCTTCGAGCCCGTCGAGGAGGCCGGAAAGACGGCCGGCATCAGCGGAATGACCGAACCGTTCCTTCACCACCCAACCCTTCTCTCCGCGCAGGAGAGAAACGCTTTTCTCGCCGGATTCGATTTCAATCCGTACCAATGAATCACGGGTGTCGCCGAGACCGGGAAATACCGGGGCGACCTGGGCCAGAGTGCGCGCCTGGGCATCCCCCCGCCAGGGTTGGTGCACCCCGAGGGCGGCCAAGGTGGTGAACCCGAGGACCAGGAGAAGCATGCGATTGCGAGGGGTCATGTCTTGCCTCCCGCATAGGGCTGGGAAGCCTTCCGTTTTTGGGACCGCCAGTGGAAAAGTCCGGCGAGCAGAATGAATAAGACCGGGCCCAGGACGTTGGCCCAGGCAATGGTTCTCTCCTTGGCGCGTTGGTGGGCGAGGGCGTCCCTGTCCAATGCGAGATTCTCCTCGTCGGTGGTTGCCCACCCTCCCGCTTCTTCGATGAATTCCTCGGCGAAATTCCGCAGGCGGCGGTCGCTCTCTCCCCGGGTCCGCAGCCGAATCAAGGCCTCGTCTCCGGCAAGCCAGTCGATGAGGTTGGCGGCGAAATCCACATTCCCCGAACCCGGCCTGAGGGTGGCATCGTGAAACAGGTCCGCATCCCCGATGACCACGAGGGCTCCTGGGGATGCACCTGAGATTCTCTCCCGTTCCGGGGGGATTCCCTCGGGATTGGATTCGAATGTCGTCGGAAAGGCGCCCGTCAACACCACGGCGAGGGCGTAGGAGCGAGGTTGTCCACTCGCCGAAGCCCGGGCTCGGAGGAGTTCGAGGTTGGAACGCTCGATGGCGGGGGATGTGTCCTCGGGGAGGGTCCAGGATTCATCGGAGCTGCGGAGGAGCACCCGGGCGTCCAGGGCCTCGGGAATGTTGGCAAGGGAAACCGGGTGCGCCCACATCAAGGTGATGTCGGAAATCTCGCGGGTCACGGGATGCTCCCGGTCGAGGGATTCATCCGCGAGAGCGGGAAAGAAACCGTAGGGAAGGGTGAGGTCCACGACCGCCTGGGCCCCATTGGGCAAGGTCACGACCTGGCGACCCGCCGGGACCCTCTGGCTCCTGGAGTCGTAGACGAGGGAAGAATGGACCGCCACCCCATGGGCGGCGAGGAACTCATCCATCCCCGTTTCAATCGGAGTCCTGGCGAGGGAGCCTCGCAAATCGAAGCTTTCGTGGTCGTGGAGAACCACCACACGGCCTCCTCCGCATAGAAACTGGTCGATTTCGAACACTTCACGGTCGCTGAGCCCTGAGGGCCGGGCCACAACCAGGGCCGTGAGATTCGAGGGAAGTCCTTCCTCCGATTCCAAATCCAGGTCCTCAACATCGAAACGCCCGCCCACGATTTGGCGAAGCGATGTGAAGATTCTGTCGGGGGAGGGTGGAACCTGGAATCCCGGCATTTCCAGCGGAGCCGCGGGCTCGCGCGAGAAGAATCCAACCAGGGGGGTTTCCTTTCTCATCATGGCCGCCAGGCGCACGCTCACCGCGAATTCGAAATCGCCGGGAAGGATAAATGGAAGGACCTCGGTGTGGTCCTGGTAGCGGAGCTCCATTCCCTGCCAGAGCATGTTGACGCTCATCCCACCCACACCGCTGGAGGAAAGAGGAATGGCAACCACCCCCGCTTGTTCCGCGTCTCTGGATGCGGCCATGTCTGTGGTGGGGTCGACCACTTCAACCGACACCTGGCCGTTTCCGGCAGCTTTCATTTCGTCCAGAAGATCTTCCAGGACCATGCGCGCAGGAAGGAGGCCCTCGGCCCCTTCGATGTCCCTGTTGAAATAGAGCTTGATCTGGAGGCGGTCCTCGAGGCGGTCGAGAAGTTCGAGGGTGGCGGAGGATAGGGTGAATTCCCCGTCCTCGGTGAGGTCCATCCTGTGGGGCAAGCCTGTGGAGGCGGCGAGCCCGGTCAGGAGAATTCCCACGAGGAGCAATCCCGAGAACCGACTGGCCTGGCGGGCCTGTTGGGCTCGTTCTCTCATCCTGCCCACCTCCTGCGTTCAATGGCGAGACCGTTGAGGCAGAGGAAGAAGGCGGTGACCGCCCCGTAGAAAATGAGGTCCGCAAGGTCCACGACTCCGCGGGACATCGACCGGAAATGGAAACTGAAGTCGGCCTCGATGAGTGCCCGGCCCAGCCCTTGGGGCATGGATTCGGCAAAGGCGGCGTTGCCCACGAGGTTGAGCATGAGAAGGGCCATCGCCCCCACCAGCCAGGCCACGATTTGATTCCGGGTGAGAGCGGAAACCCACAAGCCCACGGCGATGCAGGCGGCACCCAGCAGCATGGAGCCCAGATAGCCCCCAACCACGGGTCCCCAATCTAGGTCACCCAATCCCGAAATGGTCAGCGGGGTGGCCAGGGTGAGTGCGAGGGCCAGGCCCAGCAGGCCCCAAGCGCCGAAAAATTTGCCGAGAACCAGGTCCCGGACCC
>DCAK01000062.1:0-646 GCA_002311925.1 Planctomycetes bacterium UBA1135 | reverse complement strand
CATGGTGGCGATGTTCTCATCGAAAAAGGGGCCCATCACCCAGAAGAAGGCGCCGGTCACCGCGGGGAAGAGGGCCAGGACCACATAGGCGATGGGAGTGTCGAAGGCGACCTTCCATTCCCTGCGAGCGAGGAGAAGGGCCTTCATGCCGGACCTCCGCCCGCCAGCTTCCGAAACAGGGCCTCGAGACCACCGCCCTGAGGGGCCAATTCGACCAGGGAGAGCTTCAAGGCCGCGGCCTGGGAGGCGAGAGCCTCGATTCCGGAGGGCCCGGAGACCTCGGCGGAGCAGGCGCAGCAGTCTTCATTCCCGAAGGGTCGGGGACGCAAGGAAACCCAGGCGGCGCCTGCTAGTTCAACCAAGCCCTTGAGTTCCTCTTCCGTGCCGCGAATGCCAAGGTGGACTTGAAGAGGACCCTCCCCACCAGCAATGGAATCCAGCGACCCGTCCGCAACCTTGCGACCTTCGTGAATCAGGACCACCTTCTCCGCCAAGGCCTCGACCTCNNGAAAGAACATGGGTGGTCAGAAGAACCGTCTTGGTTTTTCCCAACTCGAGGATGAGATTCCGGATTTCCACAACCTGCAAGGGGTCCAAGCCGTTGGTGGGTTCATCCAGGAGAAGCAGTTCCGGGTCGTGCAGCAGG
>DCAK01000032.1:1759-7554 GCA_002311925.1 Planctomycetes bacterium UBA1135 | reverse complement strand
CCTGGGGCTTGAACGCCACTGATGATTTCGGAGACATTGTTTTCCAGATGTGCGACGCCGGGCTTTTGAACCGTCAGGAAAGTGACCGCATGGAAGACTTTCACGAGATCTTCGACTTCGCTGAAGCATTCGCCGGGGCGGAAGGCGGTTCCGGCAAGGCATGACATCCGGCGTGGCCTCCGGCCCCGGGGCAAAATTGCTCCTGGTCCTTGCCTGCTCGGTCGTGGTCATCGCCGGACTTCAAGCTGCGGGCCCGGTGGTCGTCCCCTTTCTCCTTGCCATCGTTCTTGCTGTCGCCCTCCTGCCAGCTCTTCGGCGGCTCCATGGATGGGGACTTCCCCAGCCGGCCGCGGTTCTCCTGCTGGTCCTTGCCGTGGCCGGGGCCATCGGCCTTGGAGCCACTCGAATGGCGACAACGGCTGCGGGTTTCATGGAAACCCTTCCTTCCGTTCAAGAACGTGTAGTGGGAACCCTTCAAGGACTCGGAGTGGAAAACCCCGCCTTCCTTGTGCCTCCGTCCATGGCGGTGGGATTCGCAGGCCGCGTTGCCCAGGAAACCCTCGGAATTGCCCATCAACTCCTGCTTGTCGTTCTGGTCATGGCCTTCCTTCTTCTTGAAGCGGGAGAATTCGAAGCCAAGGCGCGATCAGCTTTCGGCAAGAATTCGGATGCCATTTCCCGTTTCCAGACCGGAGCTCGAAAGGTGCAAGCCTATCTGGGGCTCAAGGCGCTTTTCAGCCTCCTGACTGGAGTTCTCGTCACCGTCCTGGTTCAACTCGTGGGCCTTCCCCATCCCGCACTTTGGGGATTGCTCGCTTTCCTCCTCAACTTCGTTCCTGTGTTGGGAAGCCTTTTCGCGGCCGTCCCGCCGATTCTCCTGGCTCTCGCGGAATTGGGACCCGGCGAAGCCCTCGCAACCGGAATCGGCTTTCTCGTCATCAATTTCCTCGTGGGCAACATCCTCGAGCCAAGGGCCATGGGAAAGGGCCTCGGCCTGTCCCCGTTGGTGGTCCTGCTTTCCCTGCTGTTTTGGGGCTGGATTTGGGGCCCGGCGGGAATGCTTCTTTCGGTTCCACTGACCGTTTCGGTGAAACTCATCCTCGAGAACTTCGAGGGTGGCAAGAAGATTGCAGTGTTTCTTGGCGGAGCGGAGCAGCTTCCGACGCGTTAACCTGAGCCGGGATGCGGGAAGTCCAGCAAAACGGGCGGATTGGCCTTGAATTTGAAGGCATGGCCAGGCTCGGAGGTGTCCGCCATGTGTTCACCACCCGGAATCGTGACGGCGGCGGTAATTTATCCCTCACGGGGGATAGGGATTCCGAAGCTGCGAGGAACGAGCGAAGCTTTTGGGCAGGCTGGGTCGGTGTGGAAGCCGGGACCTGGGTCGTGGGAGGACTTGAACACGGCGCCAGCCTCAGTGTCGTGACGTCTTCAACCGCCGAGATGGAAGGTTCCGACTCGGACACCGTGATTCCGGCAACGGACGGTCTCCTGACCACTCAGCCCGGCGTCCCCCTGTTCGTTACGGTGGCGGACTGCTCCGCCGTCCTCCTGCATGCCCCGGGGCCGACTCCTGCCTTGGGGGTCATCCATGCAGGATGGAGAGGACTGGCTGCCGGGATTCTCCCCGATGCGGTAGCTCGCATCGCCGACCTTTCGGGATGTTCCCCCGGAGACCTATTTGCGGGCATCTCTCCCTGTATTGGTCCGGCTCACTTCGAGGTTGGGGAGGAGGTCCTTGCCTCTGCCCCTGTCAATCGTCGATTGAAAATGGGCGATTCCTGGCACGTGGACCTTGGAGGCTGGGCCTTCGAGACTCTCTCTGATTCGGGGATTCCCTCAGGTTCCATCGAGACTTCAGGTTTGGATACCGCCGAACGGGCCGACCTCTTTTTCAGCCGTCGTCGAGACGGTGAAGGCGGAGGCCGTCAAGGCCTTCTCGCCCTTCTGAACACTCCCTAGCCTTTTTCGGGTCCCTGGGGTCGAGCGGGAAGCGCAGTTGCGTATTCCACCACCATGGCGATGTCGGTTCCGGCCTTGTGGAGAATCTGCCGTATGCCTTCCGCGAGTTGTGGGTCTTCCTGGTAGTCGCCGAAGAAACCGTTGCCCGGAAAACTTCTCCCCCTCGCGTCCGCAACCGATTCGCGGAGGCGCAGCCGGGTCCAGCTCCGAACATCCGTGGGATCCAAAATGGTCTCGAGACCTTGGAAGAAGGGTGCGAATCCGGGATACCGGCCGACGTCCCGACCGTCATATTCGGCCAGCTCAACGGCCAATTCAGGATTGTTTGCAAGAATCTCGGTCGCAAAATCCCGGAAGGCGTCCCTCCCGACCAGGCGGTCCAATTCTCTCAATGTCGCGGGGGGGAAATTGGGCATCGTCACCTTGATTTCGGGTTCCACGCCGCCTTCCTGTAAGACTTTCCCGTCATGGTCGCGCTGGGTGTGGATGGTGGAACCGTCAGGGAGGAAATAATAAGCGATGGTCAGCTTGACCCGTGGGGCAAAGTCGTATTCGCCGTTCTCGTTCCGGTCCTCATAACGCTCCCATTCATCCCAGATTCCATTCCGGTTCTGGTCGTTCCAACGCTCGTCTCGAATTCCTTTCAAGCGGACCAGGTTTTGAACCGAGCCTTTCCCGTGAGTGCGCTCCCCGACCGTGATGGCGCGTCCGTGAATTCCGAGGGCCCCGGAGACGATTTCGGAAGCGGAAGCGCTGTGCCTGTTGATGAGAATGGACAAAGGGATGCGGGCGTCAACGAGGGCCGCGGTTTCGGTTGTGTGGGTTTCCTCGCCCTCCTCTCTGGAAAGGGTGGTCACCACGGTCTTGCCTCGGGGGAGAAAGACATCGCAAACCTGGACTGCTTCGTGGAGAAGTCCGCCTGGATTGTTTCGCAAATCAAGGATCACGCCCTCGAGGTCTCCACTTGCATCCGCCTCGGCAATTGCGGAATGGATGCGGTCGCCACAATCTTCACTGAAGCTCACGAGTTCGAGATAGAGGACTCCCCCGGGGAGCATTTCCTGCTGCAAGACGGGGAGGGCGATCTTTCGTCGGGGAATGACCATTTCGCGAGGGCGGGTCCAGCCTCGACGAAAGACTTCCACCTTCACTTCAGAACCCGGTGGCCCCTTCAGTCGACGAATGATCTCGTCATTTGGCTGTTCGACGGTGCTCCAGCCTTCAACGGACAAGATGCGGTCGCCGGTTCGCAACCCGGCCTCGAACGCGGGGCCGGAATAGATGGGGCGGACGATGGTGAAGAATCCGTCCACGGTGTTCACGTAGGCCCCGATTCCTCCGTATTCGGGGTGGATGTCGAACATGAATTCCTTGACCTCCTCGGGGGTCATGAAATTGGAATAGGGATCCAGGCGCCGAAGGAGACCGTCCGCTGCCGCGGCAAGAAGCTCCTCCTGCGTGAAACGGTCTCCTTCCATGTGCCGGAGGGCGACGGACGACAAGACCTCCTGGAGAATTTCCATGCCGCCGGTCTGGCCTTCACCTCTGAAAAGCTCCTCCAAGGCGCGAAGCTTGGCTCGGTAGCGGGCCTTTTGTTCCTGCCGCTCCAAAAGACTGGAAGCCAACAAGCCCCGCAATCCAGGGTCCGAGGCCACTCCTTCCAAGATCTCGGTGATTTGGGCGCTCACCGTCACCCCGGTCCGGGCGAGAGCAAGAGCCCCGGCTTCGCGGACAGCCCGCTGTTCCGAAGTCGTCATGGAGCGTAGCCTCCGCAGGGCCGACCTCCGGTGAGAACCGTCACCAATTCCATGAAGGGTGGATGCGGCCCGCGCGAGGAATTCAGGGCCGTCCTCCAAGGAATGGGAATCCAATACACTCGTCACGGCGGCTTGGGCCTCGTCATTGAGAACAAAAGTTTCCAGGGCCAGGGTCGCCAATGCCGCGTTCCTCAAGAGGGAATCCTCTCCGCGCAAAAGGGCGGCCAAAGCTTCACCGCCGGTGGTGGAGCCTGAACGGGCCAAGATGCGCCCAAGGAACAGGTCCGACTTTGGATCGGTGCCCAAGCTATCCAAGGCATGCTGACGCCAAGCCTTGTCGTTCCCGAAATCCCAGCCGTCCGCCATTTTCAGGACCTCCGTGGGGGAGAGGGAGGAAAGAGACGTGGGCGAGGGGAGGCCGGCGCCCAAGGGCTCTTGCAGTGAGAGAATCAGGAAGGCGACAAACATGCTTCGTACTCAGGCTACCATTCCATCCTGCTCACGACTCATGTGCCCTGGACAATCTGATTCCTCTGAAATTTCTCATCTCGATGAGAAAGGACATGCGCGCATGGTCGATGTCGGGGAAAAATTGCCCACATTCCGATTTGCGGTCGCGGCGGCTCGCATTCGTTTCTCATCCAAGGCCTGGGAAACCTTGGCCCATGGCTCGGGCCCAAAAGGCGGCTTGATCGAGACTGCGAGGATTGCCGGGATTCAAGGCGCCAAAAAGACCTCGGACCTTGTCCCGCTGTGCCATCCTCTCGCCTTGGATGGAGTCGAATTGGAAATCACCCCTGCAGAAGATGGTTCTCCCTGCTTCGAGGTTCGTTGTGAGGTCAAATGCCAAGGCAAAACTGGAGTTGAAATGGAAGCTCTCACCGGTGCTGCCCTCGCTTCCTTGACTCTCTACGACATGGGGAAAGTCCTTGGAAAGGGCGCTGTCATTGAAGAAATTCGACTCCTGAAAAAAACAGGCGGCAAAAGCGGCGATTGGGAGGCAAAATAGGCGGGACCCAACGGGCTCACCCTCCAGAAACATGGATCTAGACCTCATTCAAAAGCTTATCGCCGTCATGGACGAGAACCGGCTCACCGAACTGCACTACGAGCAGGAAGGGACTGTTGTCCGTCTGTCTCGGCAGTCCGGGGCTTCCGCCCCCTCGGCATCCCCAGGGAGTTCTCCAGATGCTTCTGTTGAAGCTGTGGGCGAACCATCTCAGGCCCTGGAGGAGGAGGGTGTTTTCCTGGTCAAATCCCCTCTCGTGGGCACCTTCTATCGGAGGCCCAGCCCGGATGCGGATTGGTTCGCAAGCACGGGCGATGACGTCAACGAGGAAACCGTTCTCTGCCTGATCGAGGCCATGAAGGTCTTCAACGAAATCAAGGCGGAGTGCTCCGGCAACCTTCTTGAAATCCTCCTGGAAGACGGGGACCCTGTCGAATTCGACCAGCCCATGTTCCGGGTCAAGACGGGCTGATTCCATGTTCAAGAGGATTCTGGTTGCCAACCGCGGAGAAATTGCGCTCCGAATCATCCGGGCATGCCATGACCTCGGGGTGGAGGCCGTCGCAGTCTTTTCGCAGGCGGACCGGGATGGGCCCTGGCTCAGGCAGGCTGACGACGCCATTTGCATTGGTCCTGCTGAGAGCGCGAAATCCTATCTGGACATTTCGAAGATTATCGCGGCCGCCGAAATCGCAGATGTCGAAGCCATTCACCCCGGGTACGGTTTCCTGGCTGAAAACGCCCACTTCGCATCCGTTTGCAGGGAATGCAAGATCAACTTCATCGGACCTCCTCCTGAAGTTATCGAAAATTGCGGAGACAAGGCCCGGGCCAAAGATCTGGCTCTTTCCGCCGGTGTTCCCGTGGTTCCGGGTTCGAATGGTTTGGTCGAAGACGAGGATGAAGCTGCAGTCGTCGCCGCCAGCATCGGCTATCCCGTCATCATCAAGGCCACCGCTGGTGGGGGAGGCAAGGGCATGAGGGTGGCGAGCAATGAGGTTTCCTTGAGGTCCGCTTTTCTCCAGGCCAGGCAGGAAGCGGTGGCCTCCTTTCAAAACGGGGACGTG
>DCAK01000032.1:0-1705 GCA_002311925.1 Planctomycetes bacterium UBA1135 | reverse complement strand
AACGGGGACGTGTATCTGGAGAGGTTCCTCCAGAACCCAAGGCATGTGGAAATTCAAATCCTCGCCGACGGGAATGGAAACATCATCCACCTGGGAGAAAGGGATTGCTCGATTCAGAGACGCCATCAAAAACTCATCGAAGAATCACCCTCCCCCGCATTGAATCCTGAACTCCGCAAGGCGATGGGGGAGGCCGCGATTAAATTCGCCCGCGCCGCTGAATACCAAAATGCGGGCACCGTTGAATTCCTGCTCGACCAAGATGGGGGGTTCTATTTCATCGAGCTCAACGCCCGTATCCAGGTTGAACACTGCGTGACCGAGGCCGTGACCGGCGTGGACCTGGTCCGTTGGCAGATTCTCCTGGCTTCCGGCGAACCCCTCTCCCTGACCCAAGCTGATGTGAAGATGCGGGGGCACGCCATTGAATTTCGAATCAACGCCGAGGACCCGGAGAGGGGGTTCGCCCCCACTCCCGGGACCATTCACCAACTCTTCTTTCCCGGAGGTCCAGGAATTCGCATCGATTCCCATGTCGAAGCGGGGTACACCATTCCCAAGCATTATGATTCGATGCTGGCCAAGCTCGTGGTTCACGGAGCCGACCGGAAAGAAGCCATCCGGCGTTCCAAGCGCGCCTTGGCGGAAATCAGGATTACGGGCCCTGGTCTTGCGACAACCTCCGCTCTCCACCGCTCGATTCTCGAAAACGCCGATTTCGCCAGCGGTAACTTCGACACGGGCTTCATGGAACACTTTTTGGACTCATGACCTCGACACGCGCCCTCGTCACCGGAGCTGCCGGCTTCCTCGGTTCCCATCTTTGCGACCGTCTCCTTGCCGAAGGCTGGGGTGTGGTCGGCATGGACAACCTCGTGACTGGCGACTCGGCAAATCTCGCCCACCTCGCAGAAGTAGAAGCATTCACCTACATCGAGCAGGATGTGACCTTGCGCCTGGAAATCGATGGGGATTTGGACGGAATCTTTCATTTCGCCTGCCCCGCTTCGCCCATTGACTATCTCAAGATTCCCATTCAAACCCTCAAAGTCGGTTCCCTGGGAACCCTCAACGCTCTGGGCCTTGCCCTCGCCAAGGACGCCACCTTCTTCCTCGCATCCACCTCGGAGTGCTATGGGGACCCCCTTGTCCACCCTCAGCCCGAGGCCTACTGGGGAAATGTGAATCCGGTCGGCCCGCGCGGGTGCTATGACGAAGGGAAACGGTTTTCAGAGGCCCTGACCATGGCCTACCACCGGCACCACGGGCTTGACACGCGCATCGTTCGCATCTTCAACACGTTCGGGCCCCGCATGAGGCCCGGGGACGGTCGCGTCGTGTCTAACTTTATCGTCCAGGCCCTGCGAGGCGATCCTCTTTCGGTATACGGGGACGGCAGCCAAACGAGGTCCTTCTGCTACGTCGATGATGAGGTCGAGGGGATCTATCGGCTCTTTCACTCCAACCGCTCAGAACCGACAAACGTCGGAAATCCGAACGAGTTCACGATTATTGAGCTCGCCCAGATCGTGCTGGAGGAAATCGGTAGCGAGTCCGTCCTCGAGTCGCTCCCACTACCCGAGGACGACCCGAAGATGCGAAAGCCCGACATCACGGTCGCGCGCCGGCATCTTGGCTGGGAGCCGAAAGTCGAGCTTCGCGAGGGTATCCGGCGGACGCTGCCGTTCTTCGAGCAGGAGTTGGC
>DCAK01000034.1:5836-14692 GCA_002311925.1 Planctomycetes bacterium UBA1135 | reverse complement strand
TCGAGGAAAGTCCGGGCTCCACAGGGCGCGGTGGTGGCTAACGGCCACCGGGGGCAACCCCAGGGAAAGTGCCACAGAAAACAAACCGCCCAAGCGGCTTCGGCCGACGGCAAGGTTGAAAAGGTGAGGTAAGAGCTCACCGCGCGCCTGGTGACAGGCGTGGCAAGGTAAACCCCACCGGGAGAAAGTTCACATAGGGAGGGATGGCGCGGCCCGCGCCGCTTGACCTCCGGGTAGAGCGTTCGAGGCCGTCGGCAACGGCGGTCCTAGAGGAATGGTCGCCCCCCTCCGACCTTCGGGTCGGCGGGGACAGAACCCGGCTTACAGGGCGACACTCCACCTCCCAAGGCGGAGAGTTCTGGCATTGGACCCTGCATTGGGGCCTTTTTCGTGGATATACACAAGGGATAGGGGCACAAGATGTAGGGGTAGTTATCCACAAATACTCAACAAGTTGGGTAATTTTGGCCTCAAACCCTTGCCAGACTCCAAATTCCTGTTAGAAAAGGCGCATGGAGTTTGTCTGGGTCGTTCCCCGTGCCGCCATTCTCGGGCCGGAAGCCTTTCAAGGGTTTCGCCCCTTGACCCCCGAAGCCATCGAGGCCGAGTTTCTCGCCCCCGCTCGGGCCTCCGGATTCTTCGTCGAGCGCCGATGGGCCGAAACCCAACCCGATTTCAAGCAACCCATCCCCTATGTGGCCGTCACCCGTGGGGATCAGGTCCTGGCCCTCACTCGATTGAACACCCAGGGGGAGGCCCGCCTTCACGGCAAGAAAAGCATCGGGGTCGGGGGTCATGTGAACCCCTGCGATGCCGAAGGCCAAGGGGACATCCTTCAGGCCGCCTGCCTCCGGGAACTTGGAGAGGAACTGGTGCTTCCTGAAGCCCCTCTGCCTCTCCGCCCGCTCGGCCTTCTCAACGACGACTCGACCGAAGTGGGCTCCGTCCACATCGGGGTCGTCTTTCGCCTGGACGCCACCGGCGCGGAAGTCTCCATTCGGGAGACTTCCGCCATGACCGGAGGCTTCGAAACCCTCTCCTCCCTCGAAGAATCGGCCACCCGGTCGGAACCGCCCTTCGAAACCTGGTCCTCTCTTCTTCTACGCTCGGGAGTGCTCGCTCTTGAATCCTCCCTCGTCTGAAACGACCCCCCCTCTCAACCCAAAAACCTGACGATGGTACGCCGCGCCACAGAAACTGAACTTCAAGACCTTCAACTTCTCGTCGACCGTCTCCAAACGGCCCACACCCGAGACTCCGTGACCTTGCGATTCAAGGACGGGAGGATGGAACATGGATTCGTGACCTTCGTTCCCCGCCTGGGCTCGGGACGCATCATCGACGTCGAGCGCAAATTCTCCCTGGATTACAACATCCATGACCTTGCCGCGGTCGACCTCTAAGGAGGCTCGACCTAGAGAGAGGCCGACCCGGTAAGGTCGAGTGAACCCGCGTAGCGATTGGCGATTCCCTCCCGCACCATCCCAACCAGGGTCAGTCCGGATTTTCGGGCGGCGTCCACCGCCAATGTGGTCGGAGCGCCGATTCCTACAACAGCAGGAACAGCTCCCAAAGCGGCTTTCTGAATGATTTCAAAAGAAACCCTTCCGCTCACAAGGAGCAGGCAAGGCTTCAAAACTGGATAGTCCCCAGCCCTTAATCGAGCACCGAGAACCTTGTCCACCGCGTTGTGGCGGCCAACATCCTCCGCCGCTTCCACGAGCTTCCCCGTCTCGAAATCCGCGAGAGCGGCTCCGTGGGTGGCTCCGGTTTTCTTGAAGAGTGGCTGAACCTCCCGGAGAGATTGGAAAGCCTTCTCCATCAAACCCTCGAAAATGATTTCCGGCGGAGGACCCAAGAGTGGCAGCTGTCTCTCCAAATCCTCCAGGGTGAGGGTGCCGCACAATCCGCAGGAGGCGGAAACGGCGCCGAACCTTCGTTCCCTCGGATCGAAATCCACCCCGGCCCCCAGAACCGCGTTCCAGATGTGGGCCTCCGGTTCGCCGGTTTCAAGATGAGCGCAAGGGGCGACTCCCACCAGGTCGGAAGATCCGGCAATGACCCCCTCGGATGCCAGGAAGCCGGCGACCAAGTCCTCCTCGCGGCCAGGGGTGCGCATCAGGACCGCCAAGGCGTTCCCATGCACCCTCACTTCGAGGGGTTCTTCGACGGCTACGGAGTCGGGCCGGGTTTCCCCGGCCCGAGGCCCGATTTGTTCCCTCCGGATTTCGCGCCAGGCCGGCGCGGGACTAGCGGAGGAAGGTCGCGTAGTCGGCTTCGTCGAAACCGAGGATGGCCTTTTCGCCACGAGCCAGAAGGGGGCGGCGAATCATGTCCGGGTTGGCCCGGAGTAAATCAACAACTTCCTTCTTGGTCTTGAAGGTGGCGTTGGGAATGTCGTGATCCTTGAATCCCTTGGCCCTTGCGTTGAAGGAAGTCTTGGGGTCGAAGGCATCGACGGCCTTTTCCAGCAACTTCTTTGCTGGAGGGGACTTGAGAATGTCCACCCGCTCGTAAGAAATTTCCTTTTTGGTGAGGTATGCGGCTGCGCGATCGCAGGCTTTGCAACCGGACTTGACGTAGAGCTTGACTGGGCTCATTTGGATTTTGCTCCTTTTTGAGTTCTCCGCGGGTCAAAAAGACCCGGGCTTCGGCTTTCGAAGAGCTCTCCAGTGGTAGGAAAAGCCTCTTCGGGCCCCTCATTCTACTCGAATCAGCGGTTTAACGCAAGATGGGCGTAGGAACAGGGTTAGGAGTCTTTTCAGGAGATGGAATCAGGCCGCCGAAGGGACCAATTCCATCACCATCTGGACCAAGTTCCGGGCCAGGGCGCTTCGAGCCACCACTCGAATGTTGAGCTTGTTGGCTGCAAGTGCGCAATCTCCCTCCAAATCGCCGCAAAAGCCGAGAATGGGCAGTTTCTTGGTCCTGGGATCCTTCCTCATGCGGCCCAGGATGGCAAGCATGTCCGCGCATTCATCCTCCAGATTGACCACGACTCCGGCGCCGTCCTCGGTGGAGGCGATGGCCTCGAAGGCCGCGTCATCATCACCCCAATCAGGGGTATGGGGAGTTTTTCCGCATGCACGCAACGCTTCCCCCACCTTGTCCGAGAAAAATTCCTCGGATACAAGGAGATGGACCCTTTGAAGTCCTGAATCGATTTTGGCGTCCTCCGACAACGGAGCACGAGAGGCGTCCGCCTTTCTCTTACAATCGGCACCGAGATGCCTGTAAAAAACCCCGACTCCAAAAAAACATCCCCGGCGGTCCAAGTCGACCTTCCGCCCTCCAAGCACTTCATCGGGGGGGAATGGGTGGATCCTGCTTCGGGCTCCACCAACGGCTCCATCGACCCTGCCACAGAAGAGGTTCATGCCCAGATTGCCGCTGGCAACGAGGCCGACGTGGATGCGGCCGTTCAATCAGCATCCGCCGCCTTTCAGGATGAGAGTTGGCGCAGGATGCCTCCGGCGAAGAGGGCCAGGATTCTTTGGCGGATGGCCGAGCTCGTGGACGAAAATCGGGCCAACCTCGCCCTGTGCGAATCTTTGGACACGGGCAAGACCGCCTTCGACGCGGGCAAGGTTGAAATCCCTCTCGTCGCCGAAATCTTCCGCTACTACGCGGGATGGACGACCAAGATCGAGGGCGGGGTGGTTCCCCTGCCCGGAAATTCACTCGGTTTGACTCTCAGGGAACCCGTCGGGGTTTGCGGAATGATCACTCCCTGGAACTTCCCCATGCTCCTGGCTTCCTGGAAGGTGGCCCCCGCGCTTGCCTGTGGCAACACCATCATCCTCAAGCCCAGCGAGCAGACTTCACTGACCTCGCTCTGGATGGCGAAAATCGGGACCGAGGCCGGGCTCCCCGCGGGAGTCTTCAATGTGGTCACCGGTTCGGGCTCGGCGGTGGGGACGCCCCTGGTGCGCCACCCCGGGGTGAACAAGATTTCCTTCACCGGCTCGACCGAGGTGGGGCGCATGGTGCAGCGGGAATCCGCTGAAACCTTGAAAAGGGTCACGCTTGAATTGGGAGGGAAATCTCCCAACATCATTTTCGCGGACGCGAATTTGAAGGCGGCCCTGCGAGGAGCGGCCGCCGGCATCTTCTACAACAAGGGGGAGGTCTGCGCGGCCGGATCGCGCCTTCTTGTGGCCCGGGATGTCTATGACGAGGTCCTCGAGGGGGTCGCCGCCATCGCCGACAAGACCACCGTCGGCCATCCGCAGGGCGAAGGGACCCGCATGGGGCCCGTCTGCAACCAGGACCAGTACGAGGGCGTGCTCGGTTGGATGGAGAGGGGGTCCGAAGGAGGCGCCCGCCTGATTGCGGGGGGAAATTCTCTTCGGGACGAAGTTGGCGGCGGCAAGGGCTTCTATGTGGCGCCCACCGTTTTCGCGGATGTGGACCCCGCCTCGGCCATCGCCCAGGAGGAGATCTTCGGCCCCGTGTTGGCGGTCATTCCCTTCGACGAGCCGGAGGAGGCGCTGCAGATTGCGCATTCGACACCCTACGGATTGGCGGCCGCGGTCTGGACCCGCGATGTGGGCCGCGCCCTGTCCATGGCGCGGGACCTCCGGGCCGGAACCGTGTGGGTGAATGCCTACAACCTCTACGACCCTGGCCTTCCCTTTGGCGGTTTCGGAGAGTCCGGTTTTGGCCGCGATTTGGGAAAGGACGCGCTTGCGGCCTACACCGAGACCAAATCAGTCTGGATTAACCTCGACTAACCCCCACCCAACGGAAGCTGGCCCCCTTCAGTGGGTCACCTTGGTTTCCAAGGGGTTTTCCCCCAAGGATTTAAGGAAAAGAGGATTCCCCACCCGAGGGTGAGGATGGGGATTGGCCCCAACTCCTTTCTCTCAAAGGACTTGAAGGCCTCATTTTGGGAAGTGGCCCACTGAAGGGGGCCAGCTCCCTTTGTCTTGGGAATGAGGGGTCTCAGTATTCGTCAGCGGACGAAATCAACCGACGGGGCCTCCGGCAGGAATCCCGCCTCCCAGGCCCGATTCAAGAAGAGCCGAACAGCCTCGTGGCCATCCTCGCCATAGGCGAGGGTCCTCTCGTTCACATACATCCCGATGAATTCGTCCGCCTGGGCCAAATTCAGGTCGCGGCCAAATTGGAGGGAATAGGCCACCGCGTCCTCGCGATGGTCGAGGCCATATTGAATGGATTCCCGAAGCAGCCTTGAAACGCGGGGAATCAGGTCGCCCAAATCCCGGCGAATGGCGTTCCCTCCCAGCGGAAGGGGAAGCCCGCCCGTCTCTTCGGCCCACCAAACGCCCAAGTCCTCAAGAAGGACCAGCCCCTGGTCGCCATAGGTCAATTGGCCCTCGTGAATCAGGACCCCGGCATCGAATTCGCCCCGCGCGACCGCGTCCCCGATCTCGTCGAAGGGAACCACCTCCCAGGCAAATTCCCCTATGCGAAGCTGTGTCGCCAGAAAGGCGGAGGTCCACTCGCCCGGCACCGCGAGCCGCCGACCCTTGCCGCGGGCCAGGTCCTCGACCGAAAATGCTTCACGGGCCACGATGCGAGGCCCGTACCCCTCGCCCATGGACGCCCCGTGATCCAGAAGGGCATATCGGTCGGAAAGATGGGCATAGGCATGGATGGAAAGGGCCGTGATTTCATACTCCCCCGACCGAGCCCTGAGATTCAGGGATTCGATGTCCTCCAATTTGTGTTCGAAGGCGAGGTCCCCGGTTTCAATGAGGTTTTCAGCAAGGGCCCAGTGCATGAATGCATCGTCGGGGTCGGGGCTATGGCCGAGTTGAAGGGTGCGAATGGCGGTTTCCATGGCAATCGGATGAGGATTCTACAATCCTTCCCCATGACTTCCGAAAGTTCAACTGCAGGAGAATACCCGGCCATCCTGGAGAGCCTGCGCCCCCTCCCCGGCCAGGAGCGCCTCTTCCATTGCGTGGTCCGGGGTCTCGAGGACGCCCCCCTCCCCGGGTTCCAAGCCGGTCAACATGCTCGGCTATTCTTTACTGCCGGGGGGGAGGAGCTTTCCCAAATCCTTTCCATCGCATCCGGGCCGGGGAACCCGACATGGGATTTCCTGGTGGCCGACCCGGGGTCCGATGGCCCCACCCGCGCCTTCCTCGCCCTTCCCGATGGTGCCCACCTCCGGGTGGACCGGCCCCAGGGAACCTTCACCCTCGACCGTATTCAGCAGCCCCATGTCGCCTTGGTCGCTGGCGGAGCCGGCCTAGCACCACTGCGCTCCATGCTTCTTGAATTGCTCGCCCGCGGGCAAGCTGGCGAACCGGGGCCTCGTTCCATCGTGCTCTGGCACGGCGCGCGCACGCCCAAAGAGCTCGCCTGTCGCCAGGAATTCGAAGAAATGGAGGGTCGCGCCCCCTTCTCCTTCGCCTACCGGCCGTGCATCAGCCAAACCGAACTCAGCGGAGCTGAGGGCGCCAATCCAGAAAGGGTGGACTTGGCCCTTGCGGCAGACTTGGGAATGATTGGCGAGCCCCCAAAAGATCCCTCCCTGGAGGCCCTCCTGCCGGCTGGCAATACCGCCATCGTCCTCTGCGGCCCCCCCGAAATGGTGGACAGCATCATTGCCATGGCCGAAGGCAGCCTCTGGGAAGCTGATATCGTTTACGAAAAGTAGTGGTAGCCTGGAGGGGTCTCATCTCCTTCCGTTTCCCCACCCATTAGCATGCGTTTACTCATCCTCACCCCCCTGCTTCTCCTTGGGACCTCTCTATCAATCTTTGCCCAAGATACGGATTACCTCTTCCCCGTTGATAGCCAAGCAACCCTGTTCAATTGGGATTTGACGGCTGCGATAGGGAACATCGTCGAAACTCCCCCTACTTTCACCGTCGACGGAGCAGCAACCGGGATGCTCGGGGAATCTGCAAGTGGTGCCCTAGTCTCCGGAGTCCTAACCGGTGGCGGGGTTTTGCGCTGCCCGGATTTGTTCTTTCATATCCCCAACCCGATTCCCTTTCTGCCCGACTTGGCCAATGGAAGTGTGATTGGGATGGAGATCAGAATTCAAAGCGATCCATTCAGCGTGGATCCGACAACCGGCAACTTTACCGCCTTCATTGAAATGGTCCCGTTCGCTGGAATCGCCACTTGGAGCGGGATTCTTGGCTCCGGGAACTCCCTGATGGCGGGATCTTCCTCGGGCCCTATTCTCTCGAATGGGAAGCTGATTCGGAATGGCAGCAACATCATCATGGAATTGCCCTTCGACGCATCGATTCCCTTTCCACTAGGAATCAATGGCAGGCTTTGGGGAACCATTTACGCCGTTGCAGACTCGAATCTCCCCAACATTCCCACTCTGGAGACCCCGCTGGGCTTGGCTCTGGGGATTTGGGATAACTTCACGGTTCGCAACGCGAATCCGGGCGGACCTGTTGGCCTCGGCGTCAGCCTTACGGGAATGGGGTCGACTCCCGTCCCTCCATGGGGGGTCGCCTTGGACATCGACAGCGCCTTCCAGGTAGGGAACATTCTCCTTGCCGACCCCAACGGGACCGCAACTTGGTCGCTTTACATTCCGCCCCATCTCCCCATGTGGAAGAGCGTGTGGATCCAAGCAGCCATGCCCGGAGCCACGACTAACGTGTCTGGAAATTACACCAACTGATATTTCTGAGCCCAAGGGGTCGCCCTCATAGGATGGGCGGCCCCATGAAGCCCCTCGCAATCATCCTGGGTTCGCTTTTTGCGACCGCCTGTTCCGTCCCACCCCCTGATTCGCAGGGCTGGACCCTCCTGACGGACGGCAGTTCCCTGGAGGGCTGGCAAATGGCGGGGCCCGGCGCATTCGTGGTCGAAGACGGCTCTCTGAAAGCTACCGGGGGCATGGGTCTTCTCTGGTTTTCTGAGGCCTCCTTCAAGGATTTCGAGCTTTCCTTCGAATGGAAGGTCGCCGACCCCGCCAACAATTCCGGGGCCTTCGTCCGCTTTCCCGACCCCGGCGACGACCCGTGGGTCGCGGTCCACGAGGGTTACGAAATTCAAATCTGCGACACCGCCCTCGAAAAACACAACACGGGCTCGGTCTATTCCTTCCAGGCTCCGACCTCCGTTCCCACGAAACCCGCTGGTGAATGGAACACCATGGTCATCCGGGTGGTCGGGCAGGACTACACGGTGACCGTGAACGGGGCCGAAGTGACCCGCTTCACCGGGGACCGGTCCACCGAGGGCTTCGTGGGCCTCCAGAATCACGACGACGAATCTCCCGTCCGCTACCGGAACATCCGGGCACGGGAAATCGGCTGACCCGCCCAACGGTCTTGCAGTCCTTCGCCCCTCAGCTCGCTCCCGGCCTTCGGACCAGGCTTTCGGGGATGATGTTCCTTCAGTACGCAATCTGGGGGGCCTGGCTTCCCATCCTTTTGCAATTTCTCCGGGACCACCGGGAGATGGAACCAGCCCAGATTGGCAACATCTTCGCGTTCGGAGCGGTCGGAGCAATCGTCGCCCCCTTCATCGCCGGCCAAATCGCCGACCGCTGGTTCTCCACCGAGAAGTTCCTGGCCTTCTCCCACCTCGCCGGAGGAATCCTGGTCTGGCAATTGGCGAGCATCGACAGCTACGCGGGATTCATGGGATTTTCCCTGGCCTACTCCCTGCTGTATTCCCCGACGATGCCGTTGACCAACTCGCTGGCCTTTCACCACCTTCCCGATAGGGACCGGGATTTCGGCCAGGTGCGGGTCTGGGGGACGGTGGGGTGGATTGCCGCCGGCATCGCCATCGGCCAGTGGTTGCTGTATCGACACACCCCGGTCGGCGTGAACGAAGCTTCCGTACTTGCCGCCCAATCCGCGGGAATGGCAGATGCTTTCAAACTATCGGGAGGCTTGGGGG
>DCAK01000034.1:5257-5753 GCA_002311925.1 Planctomycetes bacterium UBA1135 | reverse complement strand
TGTTCTGTCTGACCCTGCCCCACACCCCTCCCAGCCAGGGGGAAACAGCCAGCGCTACGGGAGAAGCGCTCGGAGAAATCAAGAAGCAACCCCTCGTAACCCTGTTCCTACTGGCAGTCCCGATTTCCTGCATCCACCAGTTCTATTTCTTCCATACCGCTAAATTCCTCGGCGGAATCCAAGCCCAAGCTGGAGATTTCGTCGAGACCGTGAACAAGGTGTTCGGAGTGGGAGGCATCGGCCTCATGACCATCGGCCAAATGTCGGAAATCGTGGTCCTTTCCCTCATTCCTCTTTTCGTGAAGCGAGTCAACCGCAAGACCCTTCTCGCCCTGGGCCTGGTGGCCTACGCAACCAGAATGGCTCTCTTCGCCTACGCTGACGAAGTCGGACTCGGCGGAGTCCTCACCGGAGTCGCTCTTCACGGCCCCTGCTTCGGCTTATTCATCTTCCTGGCTTTCATGATTGTGGATGAAGAGACTTCCGAAAATGCCAA
>DCAK01000034.1:3561-5182 GCA_002311925.1 Planctomycetes bacterium UBA1135 | reverse complement strand
ATGTGGGCCTCGCTGGTTTGCCTGGGATGGCTCCTCCTGGCCTATCCTGGAGGGCCCGGGCGCGAAAAAATCAACTCCTAGAAGATGAACAACCCCCTTCGAATCGGTTTCATTGGCGGGGGCTTCATCACCCGCTTCCACATCCAGTCCCTGGTTCAGGTTCGCGACTGCGTGGTCGCTGGAGTCGCCGACATGTCCATGGACGCGGCCGAATCCGCTGCGGCCCTCGCCCAATCCATCGGGGTGGGACCCGAAGCCCGCGCGTTCGAATCCGCCGAGGCCATTGCAGCCGACCCGGAAGTGGATGCCCTTTGGGTTTGCGCCCCCAATCACGCCCGCATTCCGGTCTTGGAAGGCATTCGTGACGGGGCAATGAACCGCGCCGAACCTCTCAAGGGAATCTGCGCCGAGAAGCCCCTGGCCCGGACCCTGGCCGAGGCTCTCGAGGTTCAAGCCCTCGGCAAGGAAATCGGCGCGCCCACCGGTTACCTCGAGGACATGCTCTTCGCCCCTTCCCTCGTGCGCGGCCGAGAGGTCCTCTGGCGGCGCGGGGCGGCCAACGCTGGGCGGCCCTACCTGGCGCGAGCCTCGGAGGAACACGGCGGCCCCCACTCGGCCTGGTTTTGGAAGAAGGAAACCGCCGGCGGCGGGGTCCTGCTCGACATGATGTGCCACAGCATCGAGGCCGCCCGCTGGATGCTCACCGAGCCGGGGGCACCTCGAGATTCCCTCACCCCCATTGAGGTTTCCGCAACCTGCGCGAACCTCAAGTGGATTCAACCCAAATACTCTGCCCAACTCTCGGAGAAATTCGGTGGCGAAGTGGACTGGGCCGCCGACCCGACCGAGGATTTCGCCCGAGCCACGGTCAAGTGGAGAACGGAAGACGGCCAAATCCTTCTGACCGAGACCTCATCCTCGTGGAGCTACGTGGGCGCGGGCCTCCGCCACGCTTTCCAACTTCTCGGCCCCGAGTACTCCATGGAGGTCGACATGGCCGACGCCGGGGTGCAGGTTTTCTTTTCACGCGAAGTGACCGGCGACGCCGGCGAGGACCTCGTCGAAAAGCAGAACGCCGAGCAGGGCCAGATGCCCCTGATTCCCGACGAACCCGCCCACTACGGCTACTCCGGGGAAAACCGTCACTTCGTGGACGCCTTTCTAGGCCGGACCGAATCCTCCCTCACCTTCGATGACGGGGTGGAAGTCATGCGGCTGCTCATGGCCGCCTACCAATCCTCGGCCGAAGGCCGGACCATCGACCCTTCCGACCCCTCCCTCGAAAGCTACGCCCCCTTTTCCTGACCCCCGCTAGACTCCGCTTGTCATGTCAGACTCCACCCGACGCCATTTCCTGAAAACCACGGCCGCCGCCGCCGGGATAGCCACCGCCGGAAATCTGCCCGCAATCGAGCCACCCCTCTGCCCCTCGATTCCCGCAGGCAGGCCTGCCGACCCCCCCGGCCCCGACGAACCCATCCGCATGGGCCTCATCGGCCCCGGGGGCATGGGAACCGCCCACTGCCACGCCATCATGGGCTTGAACAAGAACGGCCGCGAAAAGGTCCAGATCGTCGCCCTGGCCGATGTCTGCAAGCCCAGGCTGGACAACGCCCACAAG
>DCAK01000034.1:3269-3394 GCA_002311925.1 Planctomycetes bacterium UBA1135 | reverse complement strand
CCGCCTACCGCAACTACAAGGACCTGCTGGCCCGCCAGGACATTCACGGGGTCCTCATCGCTTCTCCCGAACATTGGCATGCCCAGCACGCCGTGGACGCCATCCAAGCCGGCAAGGATGTCTAT
>DCAK01000034.1:2755-3152 GCA_002311925.1 Planctomycetes bacterium UBA1135 | reverse complement strand
GCCTTCGCAAAATCGTGAAGGATTCGGACCGGGTCTTCACCGTCGGCACCCAGCACATCACCCAGAAGAAGTACCACGCCGCCCGCGACCTCATTCGCGCCGGCGCCATCGGCAAGCCGGTCTCCAGCCAGACTTCCTACTGCAGGAACTCCAAGGACGGCGAGTGGAACTACTACGGGATCGACCCGTCAGTGGTGCCCGGGCCCAACCTCGACTGGGACGCCTGGTGCGGCCCCGCCGGCAAGGCCCCGTTCGACACCCTCGTCTACCACCGCTGGCGCCGTTACCGCCACTGGTCCACCGGAATCATCGGCGACCTCCTGGTCCACCAGATGACGCCTATGTTCTTCACCATGGAACTGGGTTGGCCCACGCGAGTGGTCGCCCAGGGCGAGCA
>DCAK01000034.1:0-2686 GCA_002311925.1 Planctomycetes bacterium UBA1135 | reverse complement strand
GCGAGTGGTCGCCCAGGGCGAGCACATGGTCGACATGGCGATGGAAAACCACGACCAGGTCCACATGGCCCTGGAATTCGAGGACAAGCACCACATGCATATCCTCGGTTCCACCTGCAACGAGTACGGCCTCGAAAAGATGATTCGCGGCTACAAGGGGAACATCTTCCTCAACTCCGGCAACTGCGTCCTGCGCCCCGAGCGCATCTGGTCGGATGAAATCGACGAGCAGGTCATTCAATGCGAGGCCGTGGCCGACCACGACGAAATGCGGCTGAACTGGTTGAACTGCATCCGCACCCGTGAGGAGCCGCTGGGCAACATCGAGTTGGCCACCAAGGTCATCGTCGCCGTCGACCTGGCCACTCGCTCCATGTGGGACGGTCGCGCCTACTGGTTCGACAAGGACCGGATGTGGGCTCGGCCCGCCTAGGACCCGAGCCCGGAGCCAGGAAGCCCCTTCGTCTCGCCCTCGAGGCCATGGGGACCCGCTTCGAGTTGGTTCTCGCCAACCCGGCCCACCAGGGAGCGGGCGAAATGGCCCTCGAACGCATCGCCGAGGAGGACGCCCGGCTTTCCGCCTTCCGGAACGACAGTCTCGTTTCGCTGGTCAACCGGGAAGGGAGGAAAGGCCCGGTAGCCCTGGACGCCGAGTTCCTGGAGCTTCTGGACTTGTGCCGGGAGGTGCACGAAGCCAGCGACGGCGCCTTCGACCCCATGCTTGGACATCGGATGGCCGTATTGGGTTTCAGGGGGGAGGCCACCCGGGACGAAGACGACCCAATCCAACTCGACCTTGGTGCCGTGGGCAAGGGCTGGGCCCTGGACCGGGCGGTGGAAATCTTGAAGGAAGAAGGCGTCGAAACCGCCCTTCTGCATGGAGGAACTTCCACTGTGGTGGCCCTAGGCCATCCTCCCGAAAGCCCCGAGGGTTGGGGAATCCGAACCGTTGAATGGGTTGACGGAGAGGGGGAAACCGTTTTCCTGAGAGACGCGGCCCTTTCCGTTTCAAGCTGCCACGGCCGCACCATCAAGCGAGACGGAAAATCCATCGGCCATGTCCTCGACCCCCGCACCGGCGAACCCGTCCCAGGGCCGCGCTCGGCCCTGGCAGTCGCCGATTCGGCCGCCCTGGCCGACGCCTGGGCCACCGCGCTGCTGGTTCTGGGCGAGGTACCGACGCATACGCCCCTCCATCGGGCACGGGTATCCTCCCCCCCTCGGGAAGAGAAGAAACCATGAAAGTAATCGACCGGAGAGGATTCCTCGTGCGCACCGGGGGCGGAGCCGTCGCCTTCGCCTTTTCGCCGGTGCTCGAGGGGATGACTCCCCTTGCCGCCTCCGAGGAACCCCTCCAAACGGGGGTGGTGGGCGTGGGCCGACAAGGCCGGGCCATCCTGGCC
Source organism: Planctomycetes bacterium UBA1135 (assembly GCA_002311925.1). Classification (GTDB taxonomy): domain Bacteria; phylum Planctomycetota; class UBA1135; order UBA1135; family UBA1135; genus UBA1135. The sequence continues at coordinate 1,283 of DCAK01000034.1, read as the reverse complement.
GAACTGGCCAAGCTCCCCGCCTCCCAGGTGGTCGCCATCGCCGACCCGGATGAACGCAGGGTCAAGGCGGGGCTCCGCCGGGCCGAGGGGGCGATGGCGTTTTCCTCGGTGGAGGAAATGATTTCAGGAACCGAGGGCCTGCAGGCGGTCGTGGTCGCCACCCCCACCCATCTTCATCGCGCCCCCGCCGAAACCGCGCTGGACGCCGGTCTGCACGTCTATTGCGAGGCCCCGATGTGTTCCACCCTCGAAGATGCCGAAGCCCTCGCCTCGGCTTCCGCCGCAGGGAAAGGAATCTTCGCCGTGGGGCTCGAGGCGCGCACCAATCCCATCTACAACCTCGCCCGCTCCTTCGTGCGGGCCGGAGCCCTTCGTGAAACCATCGCCCTGCGCGGCCAATGGCACCGCAAGACCTCCTGGCGCTTCGGAACCACCGAGGCCCACAACTGGCGCCTCGACCCGGCCGTCTCGATGGGACTTCCCGGGGAGGAAGGCTCGCACCAGTTCGATGTCTTCGCCTGGTACCTGAAGAAGAAGCCCCTTCGGGTTCGCGGGGCAGGCTCGGTCCGCTTCTACCAGGACGGCCGCACCGTTCCCGACACCGTCCAACTCGAGATGGAATACGAGGGCGGCCTCCAGCTTCTCTGGGACGCCTCGCTGGCCAGCTCCTTTGAGGGCCGCCACGAGCTTTTCCGGGGTTCCCACGCCTCGGTCAAGATGGCCGAAGGGTTCGGCTGGATGTTCAAGGAGGCGGATGCTCCGACCCAGGGCTGGGAGGTCTACGCTTCGCGCCAGCGATTCCACAACGACGAGGGCATCACCNNAGGGCATCGGCCTGCCTCATCCCTCGGTTCATTACGCCCTCGAGTCGTTTCTTTCCGCTGCCCAATCGGGGAAACCTCCCGCCGCCGGGGCCTCCGAGGGTCTTTCAGCCGTGGCCGCCGGGGTGGCCGCTAACCAGGCCCTGGCGACCGACGGCTGGGTCGAGGTGGCCGGGTAGATGAATTCCAGGCTCCGCGAGCTTCCAGCCGGGGTGCGCGCGGGTTTGACGGGCCTCGCCCTCACCCTTCTCGGGGGATACGCGGCCTCGGTGGTCTACATTCAGGATCACCACTCCAAGAAGGACGAGGAGCCCGGCCTTTCCATGGACGACCTCGTCGGCGCCTACCATGGGGTCGACAGAGAGGCCCCGCTCCAGGTGGCCCTGGAAGGGTCCCACGGAAAAGAGTTCCTTCCCGATGCCTCCGAACGCAAGCTCCTGCTCGGCTGGCTTGCAGGAGGCC
>DCAK01000030.1:10426-20089 GCA_002311925.1 Planctomycetes bacterium UBA1135 | reverse complement strand
CCGGTGTTGGCGGCATTGATGCGGAAGTAGGTGGAGAGGTCCATCGGGCAACGGACTCCCTCGGGGATGTAGACGAAGGAGCCGTCGCTGAAGACGGCCGAATTGAGGGCAGCGTAGAAGTTGTCGGCCGCGGGGACCACCGAGCCGAGCCATTTCCGCACCAGCTCGGGATGCTCGCGGACGGCCTCTGAAAACGAGCAGAACACGATCCCCAATTCGGAGAGCTTGCCCTTGAAAGTGGTGGCGACCGAAACGCTGTCAAAGACAGCGTCCACCGCCACCCCGGCCAGGACCTGTTGCTCGGCGAGCGGGATGCCCAGCTTTTCGTAAGTCGCGAGAATCTCGGGGTCAACCTCGTCCAGGCTCTTGGGGCCATCGCTGGCGCTCTTGGGGGCCGACCAGTAGGAGATGGCCTGGTAATCGATGGGTTTGTAGTCCACCGACGCCCAGTGGGGCTCCTTCATTTTTTGCCAGCGTCGGAAGGCCTTGAGCCGCCATTCCAGAAGCCAACCGGGTTCGTCCTTGCGGGAGGAAATTTCCTTCACCACCGACTCGTCGAGACCGGGAGGAATGGTTTCCGTCTCGATTTCGGTGACGAAGCCCTCCTTGTATTCGCGCGAGACGAAGTCCTGGATGCGATCTTGGGCCATGGTCAGACGGCGATGGCCGGGCCGGCCATCTCTTCGAGGCTGACCTCATCCAGCGCCTTGCGCACGATGCGGTCGAGGCGACGGGCGGGGGTGCGGACAGGGCAGGAATCTTCCAGGTCGCATTCGGAATCGACCGCGTCGGAGCATTCGGTGAATCCGATGGGGCCCTCCAGTGCAGTGATGATTTCGACCACTGAGATGCGGGAAGCGGAACGATGAAGAGTGTAGCCACCATGCACCCCGCGACGGGACTTCAGCAAGCCTTCTCGAGCCAGGAGCTTGAGGACCTTGCTCACGGTGGGATGGGTCAGTCCTGTGGTTTCCGCAATTTCACGGGCCGAGAGCACCGTCCCACCGGCCGCCCTGGCGAAACAGGACAGCACCACGAGTCCGTAGTCGGCTTGGCGAGTCAGGCGAAACATGGAAGATTTCAGGAATTCCCCGTTCGGGAGCCTTCCTTGAAATAGGACCGAAAGAGTACTGTTTCCAGTCCGATTCCGCTAGCTTCGCTCCAAAATGCGCAAGTCCCTCTGGGGAAAGGGGATTTGAACGCCGGCCTCGGAAAAAGCCCTGTGAACCGCAGTATTGAGGGCGTCGAGTGCCATGCCCCGGACCGAGGGTTCGGCCACCCAGACCAGGAGCTCGAAAGCGAGGCTCGAATCGCCGAAGGCCCGGAAGCGGACGCGTGGTTCCGGCGTGTCAAGAACCAGGTCCACGGCCTCAGCCACCTTCATGAGAACCTCGCGAACCTGGTCCAGGTCCGAGTCGTAGGAAACTCCAACCTTGACCCGAACCCGCTGGCGCGGAGCAGGACCGCCGGTTTCATTCACGATCTTGGTGTTGCCCAGAATTCCATTGGGGATGGAGACCTCGACATCGTCCCGGGTCAGGATGCGGGTGCTGCGCAGACCGATGTGCACCACCTCGCCCCGTTCCCCGGTGTCGAGCAGGATGTAATCCCCCACCCGAAAAGGAGCATCGGCGATGATGAAGACACCGCTGAACAGGTTCGCCAGAGAATCCTTGGCCGCGAAACTGACCGCCAGTCCGAGAATTCCGGCGGATGCCACCCAGCCGGTGGCGTCCCAATCCCAAATTCCGATGAGAACGTAGAGGGCCAGGGCGACAAGAACCAGCTTGGCCAGGTTGTCGAACAAGGGGTAGGTGGTCGGCTCGACCATCTTCATCCTCGAACTGTCGTTGCTCGCCGCCTTCATCATCACGCCCGAGAATTTCAACAGGAAGATCGTCCAGACGAAGACCGCGAAGGTCTGGAGAAAGCGCAAGGTCGTCAGCCAACCCTCCTCGCCAATTGCCAACCTTTGGACGGCGATTCCCAAGCCGATCAGCAGGATCGTCTTCACGATGGGGCCATGGAGAAGGGCCACAACCTTGTCGTCGAGGTCGGTCCGGGTCTTCGCCGTCAGCCTCTTGAGGATGACGGTGACCACCCAATCGGCCACCTTGGCAACCACATAGGCCCCGGCGAGAACAAGAGCCACCTGGACCCAGGCGTATCCGAACCAGGAAGGAAGAATGATTTCCCATTTCTCCATCCCGAAGAGTTTGAGCTCGAGGGGAATGCCTTGGCCGGGGTCGTCCTGCATGCCACCCAGGATAGGGAAAGGGCCGACGCCTGGATGACGCCGACCCAAGGGAGGGTGAAACTCGAAAAGGGGGTCAGGACTTGAGGAGGAAATCCTCGAGGTCCATGCGGAAATCAGGGAGGCCGTAGGCCTCATCGCACAGGGTGAGGTAGATCATGCGCTCGATTTCTCGAGGCGCCTTGGGGTTGAGTTCCCTCGGGCGGGGGTAGGCGAGGAAGAGAGAGTGATCGAGGTCGCGGGACTCCTCGTCGATGGGCTGGCATTCGATTCCGGCCCAATGGAAGGGGACCTTGTCGAAGGGCATGGCCCCGCAGAGGAGTTCGTACAGAATGATGGCGAGGCCCTGAGCGTCTCCCTTGGAATCTCGGCGCAGGAAGGGGTTGTACCAGGGAGTGGCGACGACTTCGTCGGGGCGGCCGGTCGCAGGGGCGGGGTCAATGAGGACGACCTTCTCGGTCGGGGTCACCAGGATGTTCTCCGGCTTCACATCGCCGTGACATTCCCAACCCAATCGATTCAACCGCTCCAGGGTGCGGGCGGTTTCCAGCAACCAACCCAGCTTCACGCCTTCCTGGTTGCGAATCCGGTTCCGCAAGGTGCTGCCGTCCACTGCGTCCATCACCAGCACGGGGCGGCCTTCCTTTTCGGCGACTTCGCGCAGGGTCGGAATCCCTCGACCACATCCGGCTTCAAGCAACTCGGATTCGGCGAGGAGAAGTTCGTCCACTTCGTGGGCGTTCAGAACTTCGGGGCGGGCTCCCTCGGCGGGGTCCAGGAAGAGGGCCTCGGCGGGAGTCTCGTCGGGGCTGACCCGGGCCGGGTCGCGCTCACCGGTGACTTCGCCGAAGCGGGGGACGAAACTTCCGCCGCCACTCTCGTCTCCCACCTTCAAGGCGGCGTGATTCCCCGCGGAGTCGACGGCGAGAAAGACTTGGGCGAAAGCCCCTCGTCCGAGAAAGTCGACCACTTCCCAGTGACCGATCTGTTGTCCATTTTTGATTTCGAGCATCGTTGATTGACCTCCGGATTTACTTCGACCAAATGAAGGCCGAAACTGAAGGCCCGATGGGTGTTTTTGGCCCGCTTTCCTAGACTGTGCGGCCATATCCAATGGACATGCCCATGAGCGAAATACAACTTCCTGCCGCCCGCCCCGAAGAGGCGGACGCCTTCCGGGCTGCCGGAAAAATCGCAGGCGAAGCCCGCAAGTTGGGCGCCGCCATGATTCAGCCCGGAATCCGGCTCGAGGAGGTCATTCTCGAGGTGGAGGCCTTCATCCGAAGCCAGGGTGCCGGCATCGGCTTTCCCGCCCAGACCAGCCGCAACCATGTCGCGGCCCACTATTGCCCCCGCCCTGGCGACCCCACCGTCTACTGTGAGAACGATGTCGCCAAGCTGGATGTGGGGGTCGTGGTGGACGGTTATCTCGCCGACACCGCCCAGACCGTCCACCTGGGGGACGACCCGCGCCTCAAGCGACTCATCGACGCCTCGGCCTCCGCTCTCGCCGCCGCCATCGAAGTCGCGGGCCCCGGGGTTCCCATCAAGGACCTCAGCACGGTCATTGAGGAAACCATCCTCGAACGAGGCTTCCGCCCCGTCTACAACCTGACCGGTCACGGCATCGCCCGGTGGCGGGTCCACACTCCACCCTCGGTGCCGGCCTCTCCGGACCCGGGCCAAAAGGATGTGCTTCGCGCCGGCATGGTCATCGCGGTCGAACCCTTCGCCACCGACGGCGAGGGCCATGTCCACGACCAGGGCAAGGCCGAGGTCTTCATGCTCTCCCGTGAACCCCGGAAAATGAAGGGGATTCACCCTGAGGCCTGGGCGGTCATCGAGGACCTCAACGGACTCCCCTTCGCGCGGCGCAGTTTCACGGACCGAGTTTCAGGGGACGACCTTGAATCTTCATTGATGCGCCTTCTGCGCACCGGCTGCATCTCCGCCTACCCGCCCCTGGTGGACCCCAATCCGGAAGTCCGCATCGCCCAAACCGAACACTCCCTCCTCATCACCGAGGACGGCGTCGAGGTCCTGACAGCCTGAGGCTTCAGGTTCGGTTGGGGGCCAAGGCTTCCTGAATCCGAGTCTCGGCGAATCGGTCGGCGGCCACGGAAGTGCAGATGTCCTCGGCCCTCGCCATGCCCAGAATGGCTTTCATGTTGACGCGGATGCTTTCCACCCGCTTCATGGCGCGTTCCTCGCTGTATCCGCCCGGAACCAGCTCGTTGTAGACATTGATGAGGCCGCCGGCGTTCACGACATAGTCGGGGGCGTACTTGATTCCCCGTTCCCGAAGTTGCTCCCCGTGGCGGGGTTCCAAAAGTTGGTTGTTGGCGGCCCCGCAGACGACCTTGGCCTTGAGCCTGGGAATGGTCTCGTCGTTCAAGGACCCCCCCAACGCGCAGGGGGCGAAGACATCGCAATCCACCGAATGGATCGCGTCCGGGTCCACCATCGACCCGCCCGTCTCCTCGGCAACCTTGCGCGCGGCATCCCCGCGAATGTCGGCCACCACGACGGTGCCGCCGGCCTCGGTGACAAGCTTGGAATAGATGGAGCCCACGGCCCCGACCCCCTCAATCGCGACGGTCTTGCCCACGAGGCTGGAATCGCCGAAGACATCCTCAAGGGTTGCCTGGAGCCCGAGAAAGGTGCCCATGGCCGTCACCGGAGAGGGATTCCCCGACTTGCCAGCCAAGCCCACCACATGCTTGCTACGGGTGGCCACCACCCCCATGTCCTCGACCTTGGTGTTCACATCCTCGGCGGTGATGTAGTCGCCACCAAAGGAGTCCACGAAATCCCCCATTGCTTCGAAAAGATCATCCGACTTGATGGAGTTGTCGCCAAGAATCACCGACTTGCCGCCGCCCAAATCCAAGCCGCTACACGCCGCCTTGTAGGTCATCCCTCGGGCCAAGCGAAGAACATCCGTGAGGGCCTGGTCCAGGGACTCGTAGGGCCACAAGCGCATCCCTCCCAGGGCGGGGCCCAGGGCGGTGCTGTGAACGGCAATGATGGCGTGAAGGCCTGAAGCGGTGTCAATCCCGCGACAGACCTTCTCGTAACCTTCGACGGGAATTTCGGTGATTTGAAGCATGCTCTGGAGGAGGGAAAAAGGAATTGGGCCGGTATTATCGCCGCCCCCCCGGGAACCGTCCATGCCAGAAGCTACCGATCCTGTCTTCGCCGTTCTTCGAACCATGGGCCAGGATTCCGAAAAGGACGGCGCCTGGTTCGTGGAGGCTCGGACCTTTCCCTGCGAGGAGGAAGGCCTGTCCCTCATCCCCCCAACCCATGTGGATTCCGGCGCGGACCCCTCCCCGGAAGATGCCGCCGGCGAGCAACTCGCCCCGCTGGCGGGACGGGCGGTGATTGTCGAGTCGAATGGCCGTGCATTCCTGAGCACCTTCACCAGAGCCCTGCCCGACCTCGAGCCTCCCCTGGTCCTCGACCTTCAAGGGTTCACCGCCTTCCTGCACCCGGCCCGCGGGTCCAACGCCTTCGCCGCTCTTTGGGAACGTTTCATCGGCTCCCCTCCCACCGCTCAGCCCGACGCCAAGGACCTCCGCGACTTCGCGCACGCCCTGGTTGTTCGCCATTTCCAGAGGGCCACCCCTCTCCGCCAACTGTTCGCACGCGGATTGGAGGAAACCCAGGCCTCATGCTCGGTCGAGGAGGCAGGGCCGGAAGGCTGGCTGGAAATTGCTCGACGCCTTCTGGACCGCCCATCCCGCTGGACGGGAGACCTCGAGGACAGTCAAGGAACCCCTCTGCGGGATGGCATGTTCGGCCAGGACCTCGACGATTCCCCCCTGGAAATGGAGCGGCCGCTGAGCGAAATCGAACCCCGCTTCCATTCCGCCTACAAAAAGGAATTCGAACCCTTTCCGGAAACCAAGTTGGCCCTCGAACCCTCGGAGGGCCTTCCCCAGGGAGACTTGGAGACCCTGGAGGCCTTTTTCGACCACCTTCCATCGCATTTCCAAACGGGTCAGAAGGGTGGCGCCACGGAGCGCCCCGGCCAGCGGGCCTTCGCCCACGCGGTCGAGGCCACCCTTGCCGGCAAGGGTTTTCTCCTTGCCGACGCTCCCACGGGAACCGGAAAGACCCTCGCCTACCTCGCCCCCATGCTCCTCTGGTCGGTCCGCCACGAAGTCCGGGTGGGGGTCAGCACCTACACCCGAGCTCTCCAGGAGCAGGCCTTCTTTCGCGAGGTTCCCCGCGCCCTGGAAATCCTGCGCCAATCCGGGGTCGAAGAGGAGGACCTCCCGAGAATCTGCATGCTCAAGGGCCGGGCCAATTACATCTGCGGGCGCGCGCTCGCCGATTCAGTTCCCGAAGCGGGTTCGACATCGGCCGCCGCATCCGCCACCTGGCTGAGGCTCGCTCTCTTCTGGGCCGAAGACCCTTCCGGCGACCTCGACGGATTCGGCCTTCCCCCGGGTCTTCCTTTTCCTCAGCCTGCCCGCGCCGACCGGGCGGCCGGGGCCCGCCTAGCCCAAGCCCGGGCCATGCCAGCCTGCTGTTTCGGCACCGCCGGAGGCCGATGCGCGGCCGCCGTGCGCACCATGAAGGCCGACCGCGCCCACCTGGTGTTCACGAATCACGCCTATGTCCTTTCCCGTCCGGAAGCCTTCGCCCACCTGGTTTTCGACGAATGCGATCACCTCCACGAAGTCACCCTTTCCGTGCGGTCCTACGACATCGAACTGGACGAAGTGGCCGAGCTGGCGCGCAACCTGCGCACCGGAAGGGGACGGGACAGGTCGCCACTTGAAAGACTGCAGCACCTTGTGGAGCGGGGACCCTCGGGAAGTTCCTCCAGCCTGCGCCAGGAAATAAAACGCGCTCTCGACGGAGTCGCCAAGCTCGACGCTTCCGGCCACGCTTGCGCCCGGGGCCTCAAGGCCTTTCAGGCTTGGCGAGACAAGGAGGCGGGCGACCGGTCCCCGGAGGAGCGGGCATTTCTGCTCCACGACTGGCTCCACGACGGAAGGGGAGACGCTCTCGTCACCTCCCTGCACGCATTGCGCCGCAGCATCGACCAACTCGACGGAAGCCTGAGAACGATTATCGAGGAATTGGGCGACCGCCCCCAGCGAAGCGCCAAGAGGCTGTGCGGCCTACTGCGCCGACCCCTCGAGGTCGTCGCCCATTGGCGGGAGGGGCTCGGTCTCTGGCTGGGAGGGGAAAGCGAGGACGGCGATTTCAGCGAGCAGTTTCATTACCACACCGTCTTTGAGGGGCGGCGACGCCCTCTGCTCGCCCTTCAGTGGATTCTTCCCCAGGAATGGTTGGGAGAAACCTATCTCCCCTCGCTCAAGAACGCCATCCTCGTCAGCGCGACCGCCAGGCTGCAGGGCGGATTCGAGTCGATGAAGAGCTATCTGGGTTTGGACCGGGTGGAGGAGGACACCCTGGCCAAGGAGGGGCGAGCAGTGGAAACATTCACCGGCCCCCCCACCTTCGACCCCAAGGCGGCCCTGGTCTGCATCCCCGAAGACGCGCCGCCCTACGGATACCGGGGCCCCGAAGCCGAGGCCTGGATCGACTATGTCGAGGACCTTCTCGTCTTCCTGGGCGAAAGGACCCAAGGTCGCATTCTGGGGCTCTTCACCAATCGGCAAGTCCTCGGGCAAGTGGGGCGCCGCCTCGAGCCGGCGTTCAGAGCCAAGGGAATCCCCCTTCTTTGGCAGGGCATGCCCGGCGTCGGAAAGGAGGACCTCCTCGACAGGTTTCGGTCCACCAAGGAGAGCATCCTCCTGGGCGTGGACACATTCTGGTACGGAGTCGACCTTCCCGGCGATACCTGCCAATACGTGGTGATGACCAAGCTCCCCTATGGCCCACTGGATGATTACGCCCACGCCCAGATGGCGCGCATGGGCCGCGGCCCCTGGCGCAATCGCATCTACATGCCGAAGGCGTTGGCCATGTTTCGGCAGGGATGCGGTCGGCTGTTGCGCAAGGAGGACGACAGGGGGGCCATTTTCATCCTGGACCGCCGGGCCCTGGAAAAACGACATGGGAACTTTCTTCGCGAGTTGCCCGGGGGCATGGAGGAGTGGGAGGAGCCCGACTTCCTGGTCGCCGACAGCGACCGTTGCCTGGAAGAGGTCTTCGCCCACATGGGGCTGGCGAAGGAACTCGAAGAAAGAGGGCTCGTGGGCCGATTCTCGGAATGTCGGGGCCGTGTAGGCTGAAAGCATGACCTCCTCGCCGATTCGGTTGGGCCACCTGGAGTTGGACCTGGGCGAGAATCGGGATTCATTGGAGGATTGGAACCGAGAGGGAGGGCTGCTCGCCGTCCAGGCGCTTTCACCTCTTTCCGCCCTCGCCTCCGAAAAGCGCGCGCGCTTGTCCCTGGTGGCCGCGGGGCCCGGGTCTGCGTTGGCGGTGTTGACGGCCGTGGCGCTTGGCTTCGGGAGGGTGGATGCCGCCCTTCATCCCAACGACCAGGAGGCCTGCCGAGGTCCGCTTGACACCCTCGCGGAATCCAATCTGGTCGGCCGGGTGGAGGACCTTCCGCGAGACGCCCGCCACCATCGGGCCCTTCTGGGAATGGATGGTGAAGTCCCGAGCCGGGCGGATTGGGACCCGCTCGTCGCCAGGCTCCGCCATGAAGGGCAGTTGGTGGTCTTCGGCTTCCCGCGGGGTTCCCAGGAACAGGTCTTCGGGGATTTGGCCTCCAGCGGCATGTCCCTGAGGGCGAGCGGGAGAGCGGGAGACCTCGTCTTCCTTTCGGGGTCGCTCGAGGGCGCCCCCAAGTTGACCGCCTAGCCTGAGGCCGACGGGTCGCCCACCAGGGCGTGGATCATGACGGCGGCGGCCGCCCCCACATTCAAGGATTCCACCCCCTTCCCGAGGGGGATGGTCAGGGTCCGGGAGCACCTTTGCGCGATATTCGGGTCGAGCCCTCCCCCCTCCTCACCCAGGAGAAGAGCCAAGGAGCCGAAAGGAGCGAAGGACCCGGGTGGTTCCCCAGCATTTCCGGTAGCCACGATTTCATAGCCCTTTCCATCCGCTTCCGAGAAGAAGGCCTCTGGGGAAACCCCCTCGGTCACGGGCAGTCGGAACACCATGCCGGCGGATCCTCGAATCGCCCTGGGATGCCAAGGGGAGGAGCCCCCTTGCAGGACGACCAATCCCGAAGCGCCCAGCCCGGCGGCGGAACGAAGGATGGAGCCGAGATTGCCGGGGTCCTGGATTCCCGCGGACACCACGACAAGCCCGCCGGTATCCAGCACATCCTCCAGGCTTGCGGAGGACCGCTCGGCAACGGCGAGAATTCCCCTTGGACTGTCCAAATCGCTTCCCTCCCTCAGGAGCTTCCTTGCGCAGGGGAGAATTTCCGCGCCCGCCTGCTCCGCCTTGGCGAGGAGAGGGATGAATCCCTG
>DCAK01000030.1:6902-10354 GCA_002311925.1 Planctomycetes bacterium UBA1135 | reverse complement strand
GGACCCCGGATTCCAGGGCCTCACCCAACAGACGAGGCCCCTCAAGAAGGCAAGTTTCCTTGTCCCTGCCCGCCCTCAAAGCTCGAACTTCCTTGAGGCGCGCGTTTCCCTTCGATTGGATGGGCTCCACGGAAGCATTCTAGGCCTAGAATGGCCGCCACATGGGAGAACCCGAAGGATTGGAGGGGCGCGTGGCGAGGGTGGACGCCCGCCAACTCGAGGTGGTGGTGGGCGAAGAAACGCTTGCCCTCCCCATGCTTGGCCGGGTTTTCGACAACAAGGGCGAGGACAAGGTGCCCGTCGCGGTGGGCGACAGGGTCCTCCTCCGCAAGCGGGACGGAGAATTGGGAGTGGAGGCGGTCCTGGAACGCCGCAATGTCTTCGCCCGCCGCGCCGCTGGCCAGGATTCCAGGAGGCAACTCCTTGCCGCCAATGTGGACCGAGTGGTGGTGGTCGCTTCGTTCGGGAATCCCCCCTTTTCCAGCATCACGGTGGACCGCATCCTGGTGGCCTGCAGTTTCGGCGGCATCGAATCCGCCGTGGTCCTCAACAAGACCGACCTCGCCAAGGGGGACGAATGCGCCCGCATTTCCTCCACCTATCTGAGGGCGGGATTCAAGGTCATCCCGACCTCGGCGACTCGGGAGGAAGGAATCGGCGCATTGACGGAACTCCTCAAAGATTGTGAATCGGTCCTCTACGGTCTTTCAGGAGTCGGCAAGTCCTCTCTTCTCAACCTCATCCAGCCCGGCCTCGGCCTCAAGACTCGGGAAGTTTCGGAAGCCCTCAACTCGGGCCGCCACACCACGGCCTTTGCCCGTAGATGGCCGCTGGATTGCGGGGGCGCGGTCATCGACACCCCGGGGGTGCGGGTATTTCGCCCTTGGGGGGTTCCGCCCAGTGAACTCCGCCTTCATTTCCCCGAAATGGCCCGCCTTGGGAGGGAGTGCCGCTACCCGGCCTGCCTCCACAGGAAGGAGCCGGCATGCGCGGTGGAGGCCGCCCGGGAGGAGGGGGAATTCCCCGAGTCCCGCTATCGGTCCTACCTGGAGGTCCTGGCGGAGTTAGAGGAGGTCTACGGGGGAACCGCTCCCACCGAGATTTGAGGGGAGATTCTCCCCTCTCCTTTCCGCGATTTTTTTCACGACCTGCCCGAGGATGGTGTCGGGAGTGCTTGCGCCGGCGGTGAAGGCGACCGTGACCGGGCCCTCCATGGGCAACCAATCTCGGGTTTCGATGATGGCGCCCGAATTCCTCTCGCGATGGCGGATGGATTCGCCGACGCATTCAGGACCTTCAATGTGAAAAGCGGGGACCCCGGCGGCGTCGCCAACCCTGGCAAGATTCCTCGTGTTGGAGGAATCAAAACCCCCGACGACCACGAACAAATCGGGATTTCTCTGCGCCACCTTGTCGGCCGCATCCTGGTTGTCCTGGGTGGCCCTGCAGATGGTGTCGAAATCCCGGAAGGACTCGGCCAACCCTTCGTCACCGTCGCGGAGGGCGATGGCGGTCTTGAGCCGATTTCCGATGGCCCTGGATTCGGTGGCCAGCATCGTGGTCTGATTGATGATTCCGATGCGCGCCAAATCGCCGGGAAACTCGAAGACGGAGGAAAAAGCCTCCTCGTGGAGCCCCCCCCGGAGGGCTTCTTCATCGAGTTCTCCCTCGACGGCGGCGGACAGGATTTCGGTTTCCTCAAGGTCGTGAACCACGACGAATCTCCCCTCTGAAGCTTCGACCAGCGAGCATGTGGCCCGGGTTTCGTCGTGGCCCACGGTTCCGTGGATGACCACGGTGAAGCCCTCCCTGATGTATTTCTGGGTTCGCTTGTGCGGCTTGATGACCCAGGGGCAGGTGGTGTCCACGATTTGCACCCCCTTTTCCTCCAGCCGTTTCATGTCTTCGATTTCCGCGGAAAATGCCGGGATGAAGACCACGTCGCTGGGGCCGAGCTTCTCCGCCGGCGCGTCTTCCGGGGCCTCATCCGCCAGAGGACCCTTGAGAAATCGAATCCCCTTGTCGCGCAAATCCTGGTTCACGCGGGGGTTGTGAATGATGGAGCTGAGCAGCCACATGGGACGCCCTTCATATTCCTTGCGGGCCTCCTCCACCATGGCCAGCGCCCGGTCCACTCCCCAGCAGAATCCGAAGCTTGTCGGCATGAGAAAGGTCAATTCCCCGACGACCAGCTCGCCCTCATCGCGCAGTTTTTCCACCAGGGGATTGGCGTAACTGAGTCGAACCTCGGTGGCGTCGAAAGTGGTCATTCTGATTGGGCGAGGGAATCGAGAACGGCCCCCACCAGGTAGGTGGAACCTGTAACGAGAAGAACCTCGGGCCCCTCGGGAAGAGTCGGGCTCGAGAGGGCCGTCGCTCCGAATCCCGATGCAATTGTATTCGGGTTGGCTGAACGCGGGTGCTCCCCCGCGGGGGCGCAGAACCAACTCTCCCCCTCGAGAGGACTTCCGAGCGCGGCGGCAATCGCCTCCGCATCCTTGTCATCCCTCAACCCCAGGACCAAGCCTCTTTGTTTTTCGGGAAAGCTTGCCCGAAAGGTGTGCAGAACCTGGACCAGGGAGGCCACCGAATGGGCATTGTCCAGAACGACGATGCGTCCATCCGGCAGGGTCCGGACATCCCAGCGGCCGGGAAGGACAAGGTCCTCGGCGGAAAGGGCCTCGAATGCCTTGGCTGCTTGAGCCCCGACCTCGGGGAGAGCCTCCAGGACGCAACGGGCCAATATCCAGTTGGCCCGGGCTGGAGCATGGGGAAGGAATTCTCCCCCCGGTCCGGATGAAATGCGGAGTCCGGGCGACGCTTCCACCAGGACCGCAAGGGCTTCGGAGGGAATCCCCTCCCCGGCCCAGGCTGGGACGCCGGGCTTGAAGATTCCCGCCTTTTCCCGGGCGATGTTGGCGAGCCCTGGTCCGAGCACATCTTCGTGTTCCAATTCCACCGAAGTCACCACCGATGCGAGAGGTTGAACGACATTGGTCGAGTCCAGCCGCCCGCCAAGACCGACCTCCACCACCCAGAAATCGACCTCCGCCCGTGAAAAGACGAGAAATGCCGCGGCAGTCAATAAATCGAAAAAGGTCTCCTCCCCGGAAGAGGCTTCGAGCACATCTCGAAGGGCGGCCTCAAGAATCACATCCCCCACCCATTGCCCATCCACCTGAATGCGTTCCCTCCAATCCTGAAAATGGGGGCTGGTGTAGAGGCCGGTCCTCAAACCAGATGCGCGTAAACCCTTTTCCAGGTAATGACATACGGTCCCCTTTCCCTTGGACCCTCCCACATGCAGTATCTTCGGTCCCGTGTGCGGGCTGCCGAGCGCTTGCAACAGGGACCCGATTTCATCCAGACTCAGCCGCGCGGCACGGGGGCGCTCGCACCGCTCGTAATCAGTCCTTTGGACGATTTCTTCCCAGAGCGTCGTGAGCCCGCTC
>DCAK01000030.1:0-6890 GCA_002311925.1 Planctomycetes bacterium UBA1135 | reverse complement strand
CTCATCGGGGTAGTCTAGACCAGAGTCCACCATGGCCAATCCATTCGAACCTGCCGATCTCGGAGACGGAGGAATCCGTCACGAGGTGAACGTCTTCGTCTTTCGGTGGGAAAACGCTGTCCCCCAGTACCTGCTGGTGAAACCCGAGCCCAAGCACGAGGGATTGTGGCGGCCCGTCATCCAACCCATTTTTCTCAACGAAGATTTCAGCGCCGCGGCCCTGCGCGGAGTTCGGAAAGAAACCGGACTCCATGGGGCCCCTGACCTGGTGGCTCCCAGGGGGGCCGGCATCGAGGACATCGGCGACCTTCGCCTGGTGGGGTGGCCCTTCGGCTATTTCCACGCCGGCGCTTCCCAGGAACCGGCGCCCCGGCCATCCATCGCCGACTATTCCTGGGATTCCTTCGAGATGGCCCTCCTGGCCCTCGACAGTCGAGTGCACCGGCAAAACCTGCTCAGGATTCACGATCGCTTGACCGCGGCCTAATCGAGGGCGGCTTCCTTCTTCCGCGCCATTCTTCGCAGGAGAGCCTTGGCCCGCTGGTCGAGGCGAAGGTCGGTGGCCGGGTGACCTCCGACGGTGGCGCCATCCTCGACATCATTGAGAACGGCCGAGCCGCCCGCGACCTTGACCCCGGCCCCGATGCGGACATGGCCGCCTGAACCCGACTGGCCGCCGAAGACGACGCCGTCCCCCACCTCGGTGGAACCGCCTAGACCGACCTGGCCGCAAAGGACGACCCATTTACCCAGGCGGCAATTGTGGCCGATCTGGACCTGATTGTCGAGAATGCAGCCATCCCCGATGACCGTCGCCTGAAAGGTTCCCCGGTCGATGGTGCAGCCGGCGCCAATTTCGACGCCTTCGCCGATTTCCACTGTCCCGAGGTGGGGAAATTTTCGGTGGGAGGTCCCGTCCCAGTGAAAGCCGAAGCCATCGGAGCCCACGACGGTGCCGGCATGCAGGACGCAGGCCTTTCCCAGGCTTACGCCCGGGTAGAGGACCACCCCCGGGTGGAGGCGGCTGCCAGGCCCGACACTGCAGTCTTCGCCGACCACGACTCCGGCCTCCAGAACCGCTTCGGGGCCGACCGAGGCGCCGGCGCGGACCACGCAATTGGGGCCGACGCTCGCCGTGGCATCCACATCCGCCCCGTTTTCGACGACGGCCGAGGGGTGAATTCCGGGGGTGCGGGGAGGCGGAGTTTCGAAATGTGCGGCCAGGGCGGCGCCGGCGAGAATCGGGTCCTCCACCCTGATGCAGGGGCGGCCCTCTGTCGCGAAGTCGGGGGAGACGAGCAGGATTCCGGCCTTTGTATCCCCCAGGGCATCGGGGTCGGGACCAGTGTCGCGGCCACCCAGGTCGGGAGCCGAGCGGACGAAGGACGCATCCTCGGGGCCCGCGGATGCCAAGTCCGCGATTCCGCGAATTTGGGCGGGACCCTCGCCCTCGAGCGACCCTCCCACCACCTCGGCGGCTTGGGCCGGGGTCAGGGGTTCGCAGGGCGAAACGGGGACGGATTCCTCGGGCATGGGGGTTCAGCCTATCCGCTCAGCGCCTGGGTGGCGGCGAGGAAGTAGCCAAGGAGAAGGAGGGCGCCAATCAAGCGAGGCAGTTGCGTTCTGAAGACCTTGAAGCCGACAAGAAGAGCAAGGAGCCCCAGGGCCAATGTGGCCACAAGGTTGACCGTCAAGATGTCATCCAGAGAACCGGGTTCAATCATTGCCCTGGGCCCCTGCAAGATTCCCACCAGGCCCCCGGCAAGAAGGAGGTTGAACAAGTTGGAGCCAAGAATGTTCCCGTAAACGGCCCCCGGTTCGCCTTCACGAATTGCCTGAAAACTCGTGAATAGCTCCGGTGCGGAAGTTCCCACCGCCACAATCAGGAATCCGGCCAAGCCCTCCGTCCAGCCCAATCGGCCGGCCATGACGAGGGAGCCATCCAGGAAAAAGTGGGCGGAAACTGCCAGGAGGGCAAAAGAAGCCAGGGTCACGGGCCAGACTCTCCACCCCAAATAAAACGGGTTCAGGGAAGGATCCTCTTCCTCCTGGGCCAGGGGGGGATTTCCGCGATTTGAGAGAACGAGACGAAGAACTGCTGCGCCGTAGAGAATGAAGAACAAGGGGCTCGACCAGGTAGGAATCTCGGAACCCGTAAAGCAGAGGCAGGCGACGACACTGCCGACAAGAAGAATGGACAAGAGGATCTTGCGGACCCTCTCTCCGCCGAGTTGCGGGTCTCCGAAAAGCAGAAGCAGAAGGCCCAAAACGATTCCCACATTGAAGGCGTTGGAGCCCATGACGGTGGCCAGGGCGAGGCCGGGGTAGGCGGAAGCGGCCTCGGCAATCACAAAGAGTTCCGGCAGGGAAGTCCCCAAGGCCAGGAGAAGAACGCCTGCAACCCAGGGTGGCCAACCCAAACGTCGGGCGATTTCCAACGACCCGCCGACCGCGAAGCGAGACACGAACAGGAGGCCCAGGAGGCCGCCGGCCAGGGCGAAGATGGGTTCAAGGAGGGCCAAGGAGCCGCCTAGTATAGGCAGGCATGGGGAACGAACTCGGGGATGGGAGGCCGCTCATCGGCCTTACGGTGGAGGTGCTGGAGCCTCCCGTTTACGAGGGTCGGCGGCGTTATCAGCTCTTCACCGACTACTTGGAGGGCTGCCTTCGAGACGCCGGTGGCGTGGGAATCCTGATTCCGGGAGACACTCCGCCGGGCGATTTGGGTCCCATCCTCGGGGCGCTTGATGGGATTCTCCTGACGGGCGGCGACGACCTCGACCTGCGGCCGCTCGGGGGGCCCGCCCCCCTGGAAACCAGCAAACCGGTTCCCCCACTGCAGCAAGCTCTCAATCTGGCGCTGGTCGAGGAGGCCGGCCGCCGAAAAATGCCTACCCTGGGGGTCTGCCTCGGTATGCAGGTAATGGGGGTCGGGGCCGGCGCCCCCTTCATCCAGCATTTGGAGGACGCGGACCGCCATCGGGCCGGGGTCGAGCACGAGGTTCGGCCGGTCTCGGGAACCCTTCTCGCCTCTCTCCTCGGGGAGGAACCCTTTTCGGTTCCTTCCTTCCATCACCAGGCGCTGGAGGCCCCGGGGGAAACCCTGCGGGCTTCGGCATGGTCCGAGGATGGAATCCTGGAGGGGGTGGAGGACCCGGAGCATCCTTTTTCGGTCGGGGTGCAGTGGCATCCGGAACGGGCGCCTGATTCCGCGGCCACTCGAGCCCTCTTTTCCGGTTTCGTGGAGGCGGCGCGCGCCTACCGTGGAAGGGAATGAGCGGGGAAAAAAGAAGAGAACTTCGGCAGGCGCGGCTTGGGCTGACCCGGGCCGAGCGCATTCGAATGGGATGGATGGGCGCAGTCCTCGTGATGGCCATCGTTCTCTGGATTCGCCTCTTTTCCGGCGGGAATCTTCCCGGGGAAAGGGAAGCGCGGCCAACCCATCAGGATGCCCTGCTTTCGCTTCCCCGGCTCGACCCCGCCGCCTTGGAGGGGGTGAAGGATTCCACCTCTGGGGAGAGGGTCATTCTTGAGCCCGACGCCTTCAAGAGCCTCGCGCTTCATGCCCAGACCCTCTTTCCTGACCACCTCGAAGCGCTGGGCGAGCCGGGTCTTCCCTTCGCGGAGATGGAAAGTCAATCCGGGGAATTTCGGGGAAAACCGGTGCGCTTGCGAGGCGAAATCGTGGATGCACGGGAAATCATCCGCTTCCCGGGGGGGAGCCCCGAATACTGGTGCTCCATTCGGACCGAGGATGGAAACCTGTTCTTCTTCGCTTCCCTCAGGGTGCCTGAGGAACTCTTTCTCTCCGAAAATTTCGTGCTGGCGGACGGCCTGTACCTCAAGCTCTATTCGCAGACCGTTGAGGGGAAGCGGCTGGTGGCCCCGCTCATCATCGGAAAGAAGCTCAGCCCCTCGCGCCGAACGGCGGCGCCTGCGCGGACGGTGGACCTTCATTTGTTGGCGAAGGTGCGGGATGCCAACCATCAGTCCGGGCGGCGGCGGGCGGACGGGACTTGGGAGTGGAAGGAGGAGGCGGCCCCCGACCAGGAGGCCCTTTGGCACATGCTCAATGTGGCGCGGGAGGCGGGGAAGGATGAGGCCTTGCTGGAGGAGGCCTTCGAGGGGGCGCGGGAAATCGACATGGCCCTGCTCAAGGAAATCGCGTTGCGGCCTCCGCTCTTTCGAGGTCAGCCCTTCGTCCTGCATGGGAGGGTGCTCAAGGCCCGGTTCATCCGCAAGGGGGAGAATCCTCTGCGGATGGCCTTCGTGGGCGATGGATTCCTGGGCAGCACCAATCTGGGGCGAAACCCTCTTCACCTCTATTCCACGGAGGAATTCCCTCTCGATGACGAGGGGCCGCGGGCGCTCCTGGCCTGGTTCGTCCAGCTTGAAGCCTGGGAGGACGGGGAGGGTGGCCTCCGGTTGGGACCCGTTTTCGTCGTGGCAGGGGAGAGGGAATTGAACTTGGAAACGCCCGCCTTCGTGGGTCAGATCGTGATCTCTTTTCTTGCCATTGCCGTCGTTCTTGGGGGAGCCATCGCGTTGCTGGCCAGGCGGGATCAGGCGCGGGCCGGATTGGCTGCCAGAAGGTTGGCCGAGCGGCGGCGGCGGCGACGGGAGGAGTCCCCATGATCCGGCCCTCCTATGGTCGAGGGGTCCTGGCTCCGATTCTTCACGGAGCTCTGGAGAGTTTGGAAGCGCGGCCCACCTCCATTTTCGTGTTGATGGACCGACGGGCCAAGGCGGCGGTCGCACCCATGGAAAGGGCTCTGGACCGATTCGGGGTCCCGACACAGGTTCGGCGATGGTGGCCCTCCGAAGAGAATAAAACGCTCCAGGGGGCGGAGGCCCTCATGAGGTGGATGGTTCGGGGTGGTGTGGACCGAGGTTCGCTCCTGTTGGCCGTTGGAGGGGGCATCACCACCGATTTGGGCGGATTCGCGGCGGCCTGCGTCCTGAGGGGAATCCGCTGGGGGGCGGTTCCGACCACCTTGCTTGGGATGGCGGATGCGGCCATCGGGGGGAAGACTGCTGTCAATCTGCCGGAGGGGAAGAATCTTGGAGGAGCTTTCCACATGCCGGAATTTGTGCTGTGCGATGTGGCCCTTCTCAAGGGATTGGCGGACCGGGAGTGGAACTGCGGGCTGGGCGAGGTGGTGAAGACGGGGATGGTGGGGCATGGGGATCTTCTCTCCTTTCTTGAGGAGGTTCCGGCGACCAAAATTCGGCGACCGGGGGACGCGGCCCTGCGGCTGGCCCTGGAATCGGGAGAGGTGAAGCTCAGGATTGTGGAGGCGGACCCATTGGAGAATGGGTTGCGGAAGCTGCTCAATTTGGGTCATACCTTTGGCCACGCACTCGAAACGGCGGCCGGGCCGAGGAAGCTGGCGCATGGTGAGGCGGTGGGTCTGGGTCTCCTGTGCGCGTTGAGAATGTCGGAGGAATTGTCCATTTCCGAGCCTGGTTACCGGAGTCGCATCCATGCCCTCCTCCGCAAGTGCGGCCTGCCGGTGAATTACCCGGGGAGGCCCCCCTCACGGAGTGAGCTGGCCCAGCTTCTGAGGAGGGACAAGAAGGCGGAGGCGGGGAAGCTGGATGTCATTCTTCCCCGGGTGCCGGGGGAGTGCCTGGTGGTGCATGGGGTGGAGCCATCTGTGGCTGCCGCAGTAATCCATAGAGAACTAGGAAACTGACGGAATCTTCCCCCCTTGGGTGTGCCACTTCTGGAAAAAGAGGGGTAACTATCCCCTTGGCCCTTGGTCTTTCAAGCACCCCGGCTTCCCACCCTCGGCCGGAAAGCCTGCCCGTGCGCTTCGCTCCGCCCTTCTGCCCCCTCCCGTCCTGCCCCAGCCTGCGGTCCGTCCCCTTTCGCTATCGCCGCAAGGGCTTCTTCCCCCGACTTTGTGACGGTCGCCGCGTCCAGCGTTTCTTCTGGCGGGCCTGCAACCGAAGCTTTTCCACCCAGACCTTTCGCTACGACTACCGACTTCGCCGACCCCGGCTTCAGCCCCTTCTCTTTTCCCTCTTGACCTCCAAGGTCTCGCAGCGCCAGGCCGCTCGAATCGCTGGCTGCGACCGCAAGACGGTCGAAAAATCCCTTGTTCGGCTGTCCCACCAGTGCCGAGATTTCCACCGCATGCACCTGGCGAAGACTCGGGGGAATGGAGGCCTTCCGGGCACCTTCACCATAGATGAGATGGAGACCTTTGAAAGTGATCGGAGACTCAAGCCGGTCACGGTACCGGTCTTGATTGAGCGGCTTAGTTATTTCGTGGTCCATGTGGAAACCGCGTCATTGGCCTCGAGGGGAAATTTGGGGGAGAAGTACAAGAAGAGAAAGGTGGAATTGGAGAAAAGGGAAGGGAAAAGGAAAAGTGGAAGTCGTGATGCGGTGCTGCGGACTTTCGAGGTGCTTCACAAGAATGTCGAGGGTCTCATTCACCTGGTGACGGACAGGAAGAAGACCTATAGGAGTTTGGCTCACCAGGTCTTTGGGGAGTATTTTGGGAGTATCGCGCGAGAAAGTTCAATGACGGCGAGGACTTATGGAAACGTCCTCTTTCCCATCAACCACACTCTCGCTCAGATGCGGGACGGGGTGAGCAGACTTGTGCGACGGAGCTGGGGGGCGGCGAAAAAGCGGGAGAGTTTGGACCGGCACATATCGATTTGGATGGCCTGGCGAAACTATGTGCGGGGAATCACGGTACGGGCACCGGGCGCTACACCGGCGATGGCATTGGGGGTGGTGGATCGGCGGTGGAGCAGGCAGGAACTGCTTCGGTGGAGGGTGTTTTCTCTGCCGTCGGTCCGTTTGGCTCCCATGTGACCCACCCAAGGGGGCAGATTCCCTGGGGGGGGACTTGGGGGTTTGGTATTATTGTTGG
>DCAK01000118.1:7411-13874 GCA_002311925.1 Planctomycetes bacterium UBA1135 | reverse complement strand
CCAAGGGTTGAAGAAGCTCGCGGCGCTTTCGAGGCTGCTCTTTCCGACGACCTCAATGGTTCGGCTGCAATCGCCGCTCTCTTCGAGTTGAGGTCGGCCTTTCTCCAGGGCGAACTGGAAAGCCCGGAGGACGCCGCCGCCGCCCTCGAATTCCTGGGCAAGACCGACGAGGTTTTCGGTTTTCTGGGGAAGGAAAAGGATTCCGGGCCCCTTTCAGACGAGGAGGTCGAATCCATGGTGGACGAGCGGGAAAATGCTCGGGAAAACAAGGATTTCGCCCGGGCCGACGCATTGAGGGAGCAATTGGCGGAGGCCGGAATCGTGCTGGAAGACGGCGCCGGCGGTGCTCGCTGGCACCGAGGCTAATCCCTGTCGATTCCGTACCGCCTGGCGGCGCTCTTGGGCACGCGAGGGCGACGAAATTCAGGCGCGGGGCGGGGGGTGTCCAGTGGGTCGGGGGGATGGTCCGCCCAGGCCATGAATTCCTCCCTTTGTGCGTCCGAAGTCGCCAGGACGCCGTACCAGCGCCTTCGAATTGAATCCTTTTCGGAATCCGTCAGGTCGCCCCTGGCTTGGGGGCAGGCCTGAAAAAGTGCGGCCAGGAAGAGCCCCGCCGCCACGGATAGATTGAGAGATTCCGCAAACCCCTGCATGGGGAGGCGGAGTCTGCGATCGGCGGCTGCGAGAAGCTTCTTCGATACGCCGTCGCTTTCGCGCCCCAACACGAGTGCGACCTGGGTGGGGACCTCGGGCAGCCGGGTACCATCCAATTCATCGGCGTCCTCCGTCAGGTCCGTCGCCCAGATTTCCCAATCTTGTTCCCTGAGGGCGGCGATGCAGGCGTCGACATGGGGGAAGACCTCGATGTCGAGCCACCGATCGGCTCCCTTGGAAACCGTCCCGGGCGACCAAGCCTTTGGAGAAGGGGGGTCCTGCTCGACCATCCAAACCTTTTGGATCCCGAAGCCTTCGGCCGTCCGGAGAACCGCGTCGGCGTTGTGGCGGTCGGTGCAGCGTTCCAGAACCAGAAGAAAGCGGCCGGTGCGCCTGGCAAGAACCGCTTCGGCTCGCCTCAAGCGCCTCGGAGCTTCCCTATTCATTCCCGGTTGAATCTCCTTCGGGCGGGGTCGCCGGCAGGACTCCTCGCAGAAGGGTCTCGATGCGGTCGGCCCTCTCCAATCCTTGGTCGAACTCGAAATCCAAACGCGGGGCTGTCCGAATATTCAGGTCGCGGGCGACTTCCGTCCTCAGGAATCCGCGAGCGTGCTCGAGCATGTGTTCCACCTTGCTCCGGTGTCGCGTCTCGATGGTGGACCATTGGATGGTCGCGACGGCGAGGTCATGGTTCACCTCGACCCCTGTGATGGTGATGAAGGATGCCCTGGGGTCCTTCATGTCGGAAATCAGGATGCGGGCAAGCTTTTCCTGAATCCTGCGCGCAATCTGCTTGCGGCGTCGTTCGGTCGCCATGACGAATCAGGCCTCGGAGGTTTCTTGTTCCTCTTTAGCCTCGGCTTCGGACTTCTTTTGGAGGGCTTGAAGCTCCTCCAGGGTCCGCTCCTTCTCGACCATGATGAAGGCCTCGATGATGTCCCCGGCCTTTACATCCTCGTAATCCTGAATCTTGATGCCGCATTCGTTGCCTTCCTTGACTTCCTTGACATCGTCCTTGAAGTGGCGAAGGGAGGCGAACGGAGCTTCGTAGATGACCGAACCGTCCCGAATCAGGCGGGCCTGGCAATTACGCGAGAGAAAGCCGTCGGTGACCTTGGAACCGGCGATGATCCCCCAGCGAGAGGACCGGAAGACCTGCAAAACCTCGGCGTGGCCGACGATTTCCTCTTCTTCCTTGGGAGCCAAGCTGCCCAGCATTTCCTTTTCCACATCCTCGACCATGTCGTAGATGACGTCATAGCGGCGAACCTCGACATGGGCCCTTTCGGCGACCTTGCGGGTCTTGCTGTCGGGGACCACATGGAAACCGATCACCACCGCGCCGGCGGCTTCGGCCAGGTTCACATCGGTCTCGGTGACGGCTCCGACGCCGCTGTGAATCACATCCACCTTGACCTCGTCCGTGCTCATGCTGGTCAGGGTCTGGCTCAGGACTTCGACGGAACCCTGCACATCTCCTTTGAGCACATAGCGGAGGCGGGCGGCGAGGCTTTCGTCGATTTGCTCGATGAGAGCCTTGGCGGTGGTCCCGCTTTGACGGGCCCTTTCCTTGTCCTGGCGAATCTGGGCCCGCTTTTCGGCGACCTCCTTGGCCACCTTGAGATCCTTGACTACGTAGAATTTCTCGCCGACGATGGGGAGGTCCTCCAATCCGAGGATTTCAACCGGGGTGGAGGGCCCAGCTTCCTTCATCGGTTTCCCTTCGGAATCGAACATCAGGCGAATCTTCCCGAAGGTGGGCCCGGCCAGAACGGCGTCCTTCACCTTGAGGGTTCCATCCTGAACGAGAACATGGGCCACCTTGCCCCTTCCCTTCTCGACCTTGGCCTCCAGGATGACCCCCATGGCGTCTCCCTTGAAATGCGCCTTGAGGTCGAGGACCTCGGCCTCGAGGAGTACCCGCGCCAGAAGCTCGTCGATGCCCTTCTTTTGCAGGGCGGAAACTTCGACGGTGCCGACCTCGCCTCCCCAGCCCTCGGTCTGGATGCCGATGCCCGAAAGCTGGGATTTCACCTGGTCGGGGTTGGCCCCCGGGACATCCATCTTGTTGATGGCAATCACGATGGGAGTTCCCGCCGCTTTCGCGTGGTTGGCAGCCTCCTCGGTCTGGGCCATGACACCCTCGTTTCCGGCGACCACCAGCACGGCCACATCGGTTGAATGGGCCCCGCGGGCTCTCATGGCAGTGAAAGCTTCGTGGCCGGGGGTGTCGAGGACCGTGATTTTTCGGCCGTCCTCCAATTCAGTGGTGTAGGCCCCGATGTGCTGGGTGATGCCCCCCGATTCCTTTTGGGCGATCCGGGTTTCGCGGATGGCGTCGATGAGCGAGGTCTTTCCGTGGTCCACATGGCCGAGGAAAGTGACGACGGGAGGTCGGGGACCCAGGGAATCGGGGTCGACCTTGCTGCGAGCCGCCTCGATTTTCTCCATGAGGCCTCCTTCGATGTCGGCCTCCTCCTTGATGACCACGTTGACTCCGGTTTCCGTGGCGAGAATTTCCACAGCATCGGAATCCAGGTTGGCGTTCTGGCTGGTCGCGACTCCAAGGGTGATGAGTTTGCGGAGAAGCTCATTGACAGGAATCCCGGTGGCGATGGAAAAGGACCGCACGGTGACAGGGAAATCGAGAACGACATCCTTCTTCCTTTCGACCGTCGAGATATGCTTGGGGGGAAGGGTGCCGGCCCGGCGGGCCTTCATCTTGTCGCGCTGGCGCGCCCTTTGATCCCGCCTTCGGCTGGATTGATGGTCCCGGATGTCGGTGAAGGTCGCGGATTTCTTACTCGCCTGCTGACGGCTCTTGATGAGGCCCAGGGCGGCAAGGTCAATTTTTCCCACCTTCGACGCCCCCGATTTGGGCTTGGGAGTGGGGGAAGGGGCGGGGGAAGGCGTGGGTGTTGAGGCGGCGGTGGTTTCCGCAACCTCGGGAGGGGGAGGGGAATCCTCCTCGCTCTCCTCTTTCGCCCTTGGCTTCGGAGTCGGCGCGGGGATTTCTTCGGTCGGGGAATCCTCCTTCTTGTCCGACTCGGGGGGAGCCTCATCTTCAGTGGTGTCTTGTTCCTCGGCCTCGGGAGCGGCTTCCTCCTCGGGTTCTTCTTCTTCATCGGTCTCGGGCTCCTCGTCTTCCCGAGCTTCTTGATTGGCCTCCAGCTCGTCCCATGAAGTGGACGGTCCGTCTCCTCCGTTGGCATCGTCTCTCCCTTCAGTTTGGGAAATGTCGATCAGGCCGGCTTTGAGGAGCCGTTCTTCAATGACGGGGACATCCCAGTCGTCCATCGACGCCTGGTAGGAGGTGACCGGGAAACCAATATCTCGAAGGACTGTCACGAAGTCGCCCGACTTGAAGCCGTACCGCTTGGCAATCGTGAAGACCTTGACCTTGTCGCTCACCCCTTGTTCTCCTGGCCCTCCGCGACCGGCTGCTCTTCTTCCTCTTCAGCGGCAGGAGCCTCCTCTTCAACGGGAGCCTCTTTCTCCTCGGCAGGAGCCTCCTCTTCAGCGGGAGTCTCTTCCTCGGCAGGGGCCTCTGGAGTTTCCTCTACAGGAGCCTCCTCCTCAACGGGAGCTTTTGGAGTTTCCTCCGCGGGAGCCTCCTCCTCAGTGGGGGCCTTTTCCTCGGCAGTGGCCTCTGGAGTTTCATCCGCAGCAGGCTCCGGAGGGGCCACCCCCTTCTCGGAAGCCAGGAGTTCGGCTTCGTACTCCTCGGGAGTCTTAATGTCGATGTCCCAACCGCAAATCTGCGAGGCCAGCCTCACGTTGCGGCCGCCCATCCCGATGGCCAGAGGCTTTTGGTCCTCGCTGACCAGAACGAAGACGGACATGTTTTCCTCGTCGGCGAAGATGTGCTCGAGAAGAATGTCCTTGGCGGGCTTCAGGGCGTTCTGCACCAACTCCTCTAGGGAATCGCTCCACTCGATGATGTCGATTTTTTCCTGCCCCAGTTCATCGTTGATGTTGCGAATCCGGGTGCCCCGAACGCCCAGGCAGGCGCCGATGCAATCGACCCTCGGGTCCATCGAATAAACGGCGACCTTGGAGCGGTAGCCGGCATCCCGGGCGACCTTCATGACCCGAATCAGGCCGTCCCGGATTTCTGGAATTTCCACTTCGAAGAGCTTCCTTACATATTCCTCGTCCCGCCTCGAAACAATGATGACCACCCTCGACCCTTCCTTGCGCACTTCCTTGATGAGAACGCGAATCCTGTCGCCGGCATGCAGCCTTTCCGACAGGACCCTCTCGGACCTTGGCAAAAGGGCTTCGGTCTTGCTTCCCGAAAGCGCGACCAGAATGTTCGGGCCCTCGAGCTTGTGGACGATGGCGGAAACCACGGTCCCAATCTGGTCCTCGAACTGTTCGTAGACCTTGTCCCTCTCGGCCTCTCGAATCTTCTGCATGAAGGCCTGCTTGGTGTTCTGCGCGGCGATTCGTCCCAGTTCTTCGGCGGAGGGAAGAGTGACCGAACCGTCGGGCCCCTTGAGGGAAATTTCGCCGTTGCGGCGGTTGATTTTGACGTCATAGCCCTCTTCAACGCCCACTCTTTTGCGGGCGGCCATGGAGAGAGCCTCTTCCAGGGCTTCGAAAAGAATGTCCAATTCCACTCCGCGTTCGCGGTGGATGGCGTCAATCATTCTCAGAAGGTCGTCCTTGCGCATGGTTTTTTCCTCAAAAAAGGCCGCATTTACTGAATCTCTCGACGAAAAAAGGGTGCGAGGGAGTCACCCCTCCACACCCCGATTCGGCGAGTTCGCCAATCGATGAGGCTCGGCGACGGACGATTCCGCCACCACCAAAGGGCGTCCGAAGACACCCCATGGCGGACACATCTTAGCAACCATCCCAAACCCGGCACGATTCCCCGTGAGAAGGATTTAGGATGGTCCCATGCAGGATGTCGACCCCGAAACGCCCGCCCTCATTGAAGTCAACGGGGAACCCCTCGAATGGAGGCCCGACCTGCGGGTGGAGGACCTTTTGGAGGAGCTCGGCGCAGTCGGGCCCGGTGTCGCGGTGGAAAAAAACAGTCAGGTCGTGCCCCGGTCTCTTCATGGCGCGACCTTGGTCGAGCCCGGGGACAAACTGGAAATCGTTCGCCTGGTCGGCGGGGGCTAGGCTATCCCCGTGTCCCCTTTCCTCCCCGAAGATGAACCCCTCAGAATCGGCCCCCTTTCTTTCCGCTCCCGCCTCTTCCTGGGAACCGGCAAATATCCCGATTATTCATGCATGCGTGATGCCCTGGAAATTTCGGGGACCGAATGCGTCACCGTTGCCGTTCGACGCCTCCCAGCCGACGAACCTCAGGGGGAAGCCTTCCTGGATTTCATCGACAGGGATCGGTTGATTCTCCTTCCGAACACCGCCGGCTGCTTCGATGCCGAAAGCGCTCTGCGGACTTCCCGCCTGGCTCGGGAAATGCTGGAAACCAATCTCATCAAGCTCGAGGTCCTGGGCGACGAGCGCACCCTGCTTCCCGACCCGGTCGACACCCTCGCCGCCACCGCCGTTCTTGCCGACGAAGGCTTCACCGTCATGGTCTACACCAGTGACGATGTCCGCCTGGCGAAGCGCCTGGAGGAAGCCGGGGCTGCCGCCGTCATGCCCGCCGGTTCGCCCATCGGAAGCGGCCAGGGAATCCTCAACCCCTTGAACATCCGCCTCATCTGCGAACAGGCCGAGGTTCCCGTTCTCGTGGATGCCGGGGTGGGGGGAGCCAGTGACGTCGCGGTGGCCATGGAATTGGGAGCCGACGGAGTTCTCCTCAACACCGCCGTGGCCGGCGCCGACGACC
>DCAK01000118.1:402-7240 GCA_002311925.1 Planctomycetes bacterium UBA1135 | reverse complement strand
TTGATTCTCGCGGTTCTGTTGGCCTTGACCGGGGTGGGGACCTCGGTCCTGCTTCTGACCCATCTCCGCGGCCGCAAGGAAACCGCTCCTCCCCTGACGCTCCGGGGCTGGGATTTTCTGGTCGCGGCGGTCCTCTGGCTGGGTACCCCCGTCTTTTGGATGGCGGCGGTGGGGATGGAGGAAAACCTGGCCCATCCCGTGGCCCTTCTGGTAATCGCCTTGGGCGCGGTCCTGGCCTGGGCATGGTTTGGATTCAGGAGTGGGGCGCTCTGGCCGGTTGCCGAGGGCCCCCCCGCCCCCTTGTCCTGGGGAATCCGTTGCGCCCTCGCCAGCGCTCCCGGATTTTTCAGCATGGCCTATTGCGCCTCGGTGGCGGGGGAATGGTGGGCCGGGGGCCCCGTTCAGCAGGAAGTGGTGGCCGGCCTTCGTGAACTCCCCTGGCCCCTTCCCATCCCCTCCTTTCTTCTCGCCGTCCTGGTTCTTCCAATCCTCGAGGAGGTTCTCTTTCGGGGTTGGCTCTGGGGATTCCTCACCAGTCGCAAGGATTTCGGTCCGCGGCGCGCCCTCCTGATTACCACCCTGGCCTTCACCCTCGCCCACGAGCCGGTGGCCTGGCTCCCGATTTTCTTTCTTGGGGGCGTGTTGGGGTGGATGCGATGGCAGAGCGGAAAACTCCGCCATGTCATCCTGCTTCACGTCCTGTACAACGGGGTGGGCAGTCTTCTCGCCCTCACCCAGGATTCCTCGCCGTGACCGATTCCGCGCCCTTCCCCACCCCGCCTCACGGCCTGATGCGACGGGTTCCCGGTGGCGGAATGGTGGCGTCCACCGCTATGGTCACCGGCGATGTCGAGCTTGGAGAGGACGCCAGCATTTGGTTCGGTTGCACCGTGCGCGGCGACGACGCTTCCATTCGCATCGGGGCTCGCAGCAACATCCAGGACAACTGCGTGGTGCATTGCGACACCGGACATGCCCAGGTCATCGGGGAGGACTGCACGGTTGGCCATGGCGCCATCCTCCACGGGGTGGAAATGGGAGACCGAGTTCTCATCGGCATGGGAGCCACGATTCTCGGAGGGGCGAAAATCGGAGACGGGGCGGTCATCGCCGCCGGCGCCCTGGTTCGGGAAGGATTCGAGGTTCCGCCGGGCATGGTCGTTGCGGGGGTCCCGGCCAAGATGATTCGCGAGGTCAACGAACGGGAAGCAGCCTTCATCAAGGATTCGGTCCCCCACTATGTGAAAGCGGCCCGCAGCTATCTCGCCGAAGACGAATCCTGAATCAGAAACCGGTCCCCGCGGTTGCCAGGGCGTGTCGAAGCCCGTTGGATACGGCCAGGATGCTCCCGTCCAGGCTCACCTCGGCGGCCTGCACCCAGACCGAATCGGAAAGGGTGGCCGGAACCATGAGAGCCAGCTCGCCCTCGGGCATGGCGATGGGGTCGTAAAGGAGAAGACTGGTGTCGACCAGGACCGGAAGCCCGTCCATCTGTCCGTCACCGGCGCCATCCGAAACCCAGAGGAAATAATGGGCCTGGGGCCGGGCCCCGAGGATGCGCCACCAGGCTCGGGCTGAGGGTCCCACCGGAGAGGAAACCAGCCGCAGAGTGGGGGAGGGAAGACCTTCTTCCGGGTAGATGCGCCGCGTTCCCGGGGTCTCGGTGTGCAGGGCCAGGGCCATGCCGGCACCCGGAACTTGGAGGCCCAGGGCCTCCAGCTGGGTGGAGGTGCGCGGGTCCATCGCCACCACACGCGGGTCGTGGTCCTCCCCGCGGTCGAGGAGATAGGGGCCGGTGGCCTCCTCGCTGGCGGCGAAACCCCAGGAAAAACGGCCCTGGGGGGCTTCGAGCAGGAATTCCATTCCTCCGGACAGGTCCACCGTCATCATCCAGGCGCGGGTTTCTCCGTCAGGGCCTCCCATGGGAAGGCCGTCCATCGTGAAGCGGGCCAGTGGAGAGGCGTGGTCGGCCGGCGGGCCATTCAGCGAATCTCCGGCGTAGAAGCTCACTTCGAGCGAACCTTCGTCGGCCGAAGCCGAGGAGACCCAGGCGAGGTCGAATCCATCCACTTGAAGGATGCTATCGGGAGTCTTGCCGAGGTCTTCCTGGCCCACCCACTCGACTCCGGCTCCCACCGGAGCCCATTGGGCGAGGGCGGATTCCAATTCCAGGCGGGTGTCGGGGCCCACGCGGGCGGGGGTTCCCTGGGCAAGGAATCCGATGCCGGGTCGGTAGATGCCCAGGTGGCGGGGAACGGGAGAGCGGACGAGCTCGATGGCCCGACCCCCGCCCGGAGGAGGAATGCTGCGCAGAAGTCCGGGTTCCACGAACACGAAGGGTTCGGGTTCCGGGGGCTGGGTGGCTCGCCAGACGAGGTATGTCGTGGCCACGGCAAGGAAGAGGAAGAGCCGAATCCACTTGGATCGGTTGGCGCGGGGTTCTGAATGTTCTGGCATGCCTTGTCTATCTCAATCCTACGCCAAAGAGGATGCGGCGGACGGAAAGAAAGCTACCCTGCCGGGCCGAAACCCGACAGGGCAGCCTCATGCGCCTCCGTCACCAGCGGAGGCGAATCCCGTTGGACCAGGCCCGGCCCAGGCTGTCGACGGCCTGGGCGAAAACTTCCCTGGAACCGTCATCGGGAATGCGCAGGGACAGGCGCCCGCCCTCCATGGGAATGGGGGGATTCAGAAGGGAAAATTCGTCCACCAGCAGGGTCCCCTGCCCGTGTGGCATTTCGAGCCGGGCTGAGGCGAGCAGCAGGTGGTGAAGGCCTCCATCCGGAGTTCCCGGAAGCTCCCAGTGGACCCAACCATCAGGGTCCGGCGCGCTGGCGATGAGCACCAGGGAATCTCCCTCCCCTGGATTGCAGGGGTGGAAGGCGGTGACTCCAGGGGGCGAGCCGTGGAGGACCAGGCTCATTCCCTCGGGTTGAAGCGTTCCCGCGCCGGGGCCCGGAAAGGCAAGGTAGGGTCCCGTTTCAGTCTCGGGGCAGGCAAAGCTCCAATAGAAGAATCCGGCCGGGTTCTTCAAAAGGAATTCCTGGCCGCCGGAAAGGTCCACCAGAACCTTCCAGGCGCGAGCTTCGCCCGCGGGTCCGCCCCTGGGAAGCCCCGCCAGGGAAACCTCCCGGGCCAGGGGTCCCAAGGTTCCGTCAGCGTTTTGTTCATGAAAGCGGAGCACCATCGGGCCTTCGCTCTCCAGGGCCGTGGATACCCAGATCAATTCGAAGGCCGTGATTTGGGATGGCCCCTGGGGGCCGAGGCGTCCTCGATTCCAAAATTCATCGCGACTGCCGCTGGGGGCCCATTTCCCGGTGGGTTCTCCTGTCTCGAATATGGGAAAGGGGGCCATCCTGGATTCGAGGTGTCCCGCCAGCAGGCCGGTTTCGGGGCGAAGAATCCCGAGCGTGCGGGGTACGGGGGCGGCAGGCAGTTCCTGCCGCTCGAGGGCGAGCAAGGGGTCTGCCAGGCACGCCAGAGCGGCGAAAGCCGCCATGGTGGCGAGGAGGAGGCGCATGATGGACCCTTTTGGTCGGGGTCGCCCCCTTCGCGGCCCTTACGAGCCTGCTCTGAAGAAGATTTCAGGAAAAATTCACCGAAGACCGCCCTGTCTCCGATGGTAGGCCTTCAGCCATCTTCGATATTTCAGGGGAAGGCGTTCGGTGGAGGCTTGGCGGAGAGCGTCCTGGAGGCGCGGCGGCAGGCTTCCCCAAGCTCCGGGGCGGGGATCGAGCAAGAGACCCGGGGAAAACGAATGCCCGGGTTGGCCGGAACCCTCTCCATCCTCCTCGCTGGGTCGAGGAACCGAGGAGTCTGGATCGCCTTCCCCCGGTTTTTTCCGGGAATCCTGCGGGTCTCCAGGCGAGGGATTCCCGGACCCTCCCGACGGCCCTTCACGCTCGGGGAGAATCCCGAGGAGGGCTTCCATCTTCTGAAGGAGGATTCCAGCTTGGGTTGCCGCTTCCTGGAGGTGGCCCCTCAATGCCGAACCGCCCTCGGGCGAAGCGTCCACTTCCTTCATGGAGGCGTGCAATTGGCGGTCGAGGTCCAAGAACCCCTGCTTCACCTGATCCACGGCCTCCATCACCTCCTCCATCAGGTCCTGCTCAGGGGCGGGTTCCTGGAAGGAGAGGAGGAGCAAAAGAAGAATCACAGGTCCTCCTCCGTTTCCGGGGTTTCTGCTTGGAGCTCTTCGAGGAGGGAATCGAACAGCCGGCGGAGGCGGCCCTGCCTTTCCATCAACATGTCGAGTTCCAGGGTGTCGTCCTCGTCCCAGGGGAGCCCCGCCTCGGCAAGAAGTTCCCGGCGGCGAGCCAGGGAATCCAAAGAATTTCGAATGTCTTCTTCCAAGGTGGCCAGGAGATGGATTTCGGCTGCGAAGGAAACCAGGGATTGGGCGCCCGACGGATTCCCGGGAAGGGAATTCTCCAACTTGCGTCTTTCCCGCTGGGCTTCCAACTGCACCGCGTCAATCAGGGCCGTCCATCCCGAAAGGATGCGCTTGGAAAGGGATTCCTGGACATCTCCCGCCAAAAAGCGGGGGGGGCCCATCCTGCGGCCCAGAAGGCGATGGTCTTCTTCGAGGGCCCCAACCAGGAATGAAAAACTTCCCGTCCTGGATTCCCGCAGCTCCAAACCCAGGTCGGCTGTGGCGCGGGCGATGTCCATTTCTTCCTCCGCGAGTTTCCTCAATTCCAGGCGGGCGCTCCTGGGAAGAGGCCGCCCCCTGTCGCCAAGCTTGACCAGGATGGAATCCACCGCCCGGTGGCGGGCCAGGAGGGCCTCCGCTTCAGCCAGAAACTGGAGGAGGTCCTGGACCTTGCGGGCGGCCTCGAGCTTCTTGCTTTCCTCGCCCGCTTGGCCGGCCTTGGATTGAAGCTTTTCGAGAGCCTGGCGTTGAGCTTCGGCCGCCTTCCCCAGGTCCCCTTCCACTTTTTCGAGTTCCTTTTCGGCTCGGGAGGCCGCCTCGAGAACATCTTCCACATGGACTGGATTTTTCGGATTCTCGGCCGCCTTGCTCAGGGCTTCGTTCAGTTTGGCCTGTTCCTCGGCCAAGCCCTCTCGAGCCTCCGAATCGGTGACCCCCTCGCTTTCTTCCTGGTGTTGCAAGGCGTGAGTTTTTTCCAGCAGAGCCCTCTGTTCCCGCGCCCAACCCTTCAGGGCCTCTTGTCGCGCCTGGGCTTGTCCCTGAAGAATTTCCAGCCGCCGCGTTCTTTCGGTTTCCAACAGAAGGTCAAGGACCTCTTCCAACAGCGCGATGGCCTCGGCCTGGATGGCCAGCGCCGGCCCACTCCTCAGCCCGCCCAGGTCCACGGCGGCCCCTTCGAGAGCGGCGGCCAGGCTTTCGGCTCCGTTGGCCTCGCGGATGCGGGACCCCGCCTTCTGCAGGAGATTCGCCATGGTGTCGTTCCCCTCCTGCCGCTCCCTTTCTTCGAGGGCCAGGAGAAGATTTTCCAGTCTCAGAGCCTGGTCGGCCAAACGATGCTGGTCGTCGGCCAGCCTCTTGAGTTCCACCGGGTCCTGGAGGATGGTGGGTGAACCCAAGAGGCTCGGAAGGAGAAGAAGGAAGATGCTCATGGCCCGGGGATTCAACCCTCCGACGCCTCCCGGGTTCTCAGGTGAACCGCCCGCTGGCGGTCGAGCAGATTGCGGAGGAGGTTGACGGCGCTACGGAAATCCTCCCAGGCCACCAGGATTTCGAGCATGGCGCGGACCTGGATCTCGAGTTCCTGGCGGATGGGTTCGGGTTTGACACCGGCTTGGAGGGCGTTTTCCCAGGCACGGGCGGGTCCTTCCAGGCATTGGCGACCGGCCAGGGCAAGGTCGGCGAGGAGCCCGGCCCGGTCGAGAAGGGGAGGACCCTCATGGGCGCCGAGCAGAAGGGTGACCGCCCCGCGGGGAAGGGATCCGGATTCCTGGAAAACCCGGGAAAAGGTTTCCTGCCAATGAAGCGTCCCGGGGTCCATTCCCGCATAGATTCTCTCCAGCAAGGCTTCTTCCACCTGACCCAGAATGGTCTCCATCTTCCTTCGGATGCGTCTCGGGCTGACGTTCGAGGATTCCCGGCGCGTCAACAGGGAAAGAATGGTTTCGAGGTCCTCCCGTGTACGGACCATTTTTCCCGCCAGCCTCTCCTCCATGACCTCTCTTTCAACGATTTCGATTCTCGGACTGAGAGCTGACGCGATGCCGGGGCCGGGTCCCTCATCCCTGGCTTGGATTTCCAGGTGGAAGGGAGAAGGGAGGCCTTCCTCCGGCCGGGGAGGAGGAACGGGAAGAACCAGAAAAACCTGGGTTGGCCCGGAGGGGAGGGCTCGCAGGGGGCCGAGGGGATTGGGAAGAAGCCTCAGGTCGGCCACTCCGTAATCATCCTCGACCTCCACCAGCAGGGGCACCGCGCCTCCGGAAACGGTGGTCCATCGTGTCGCCGGAAGACGAACGGAAACCCGGGGAGGGCGGTCGGGTTCCACCCACCATCGAAGGGAAGTCGCCTCGGAATCGAGGAAACCGTCCTGAGCCTCCACCTCAATAAAGGCGACGCCGTCCTCGAGGCCCTCCACGGTGAAGGTCCACCCATCGCCCTGTCGCTCAAGTTGGATTTCCCCTCCGGAACGATGGGCGTGGACTCTCTTCGGGGGGGAGGCGAAACGAAAGCGGGCCTCCATCCGCGTCCCCTTGGGAATCCGGAACTCGTTCATGGTGGAAAGTTCCTCCTCCCTGCCGGTGTAGCGGGGGGGGCGCACCCGAACCGTCCAGTCCAGGATGGAGGGGATGGCGCCCGGGACCAGCCGCAGCGTGGGAAGGCCATCCTGGTCGTCCCCCCCTCGAAAAGTGG
>DCAK01000118.1:0-323 GCA_002311925.1 Planctomycetes bacterium UBA1135 | reverse complement strand
CCCCCCCTCGAAAAGTGAAGACCGTGGTAGCGGACAGGGGGGCCACCTTGAAGGAGAATTCCCCGCCGCCGAGGTTTCTCATGGTCCTGCTCTTCCCATCCTGGTCGACTTTCACCGAATCGGGAGGACGCCCCTCGGCCCGGATGCGAAGGGTCAATCCGGTATCCGCCGGTGCTAGAAGGCGATGTTCACCTGGCATGGGTTCCTCGGGAATCCTGGGGGAATCTTCCCCGTCGACCCAGGCTGGAAGGAGAACGAGCCGAGTGGCGCCAGGCCAGGGGGTTTCCTCGCCGGCAAGGCGGCCCAGGAAGGCGCCTCCTTCC
>DCAK01000013.1:3234-5185 GCA_002311925.1 Planctomycetes bacterium UBA1135 | reverse complement strand
TCGAACAGCACCTTGTGCCAGAAGCGGGAATAGAGGAGGTGAAGAACCGCGTGCTCGGCCCCCCCCACATAGAGGTCCACAGGCATCCAGTACTTCTCCTTCTCGGAATCCCAGGCGACCTCGTCGTTGTGCGGGTCGATGAAGCGCAGGTAGTACCAGCACGAGCCCGCCCATTGGGGCATGGAGTTGGTTTCCCGCTTCCATTTCCGGCCGGCGGCGTCCACGACCTCCACCCAGGCCTCAGCCCGGGCCAGCGGGGGATTTCCTTCAGGGTCGGGGGCGTAGTCCTCGAGTTCGGGCAGGGTTACCGGCAAGTCCTCTTCGGCAACCAGGGCCACCTCGCCGTCCTCCCCATGAAGGATGGGGAAGGGCTCACCCCAGTAGCGCTGGCGGCTGAAGAGCCAGTCCCGCAACCGGTACTGGACCTGGGCCTCGCCCGCCCCCTGTTCCTCAAGCCAGGAAATCATCCGCGCCTTGGCCTCGGGGGTTTCCATGCCGTCCAGGAAACCTGAATTCGTCGCGACCCCTTCATCCGACCAGCATTCGGTCACCAATTCCGGGTCGGTGAACCCGTGGGTGATGTCGAATCCCGAATCAATGTGCGGGGCATTGCGAGCCAGGGGTTCGGGCTGCACCACCTGGACGACGGGCAGACCGTACTTGACGGCGAACTCGTGGTCCCGCTCGTCGCCCCCGGGCACGCACATGATGGCCCCGGTTCCGTAGCTCATGAGCACGTAATCGGCCACCCAGATGGGGATGAGGCGGCGCGGACTTCCCGGGTCGAAGACCGGGTTCACTGCGAAAGCGCCGGTGAACACCCCCGTCTTGTCCTTCTGGAGCTCGGTCCGTTCCAATTCAGACTTGCTGGAGGCGGCCCGGACATAGCCCTCGACCTCGCCGCTTTGTTCTTCAGTGGTCACCTCCCCCACCAGGGGATGTTCGGGGGCAAGCACGCAGAAGGTGGCCCCGAACAGGGTGTCGGGCCGGGTGGTGAAGACATTGAAGCCGGGGGCCTCCACTCCACTGCCGTCGCCTTTCCCTTCTGCGGAATCCAGGGCGAAGCGAATCCGGGCCCCCTCCGAGCGGCCGATCCACTCCCTCTGCATGGCCTTGACCGAATCGGGCCAATCGAGGCCTTCCAGGTCCTCCAAAAGGCGGTCGGCGTATTCGGTGATGCGCAGCATCCATTGGCGAAGAGGCCGCCTTTCGCAGGGGTGGTCGCCCCGCTCGCTTCGCCCGTCGATGACCTCCTCGTTGGCCAGAACCGTTCCCAATTCCTGGCACCACCAGACGGGAACTTCCGCCTGGTAGGCGAGGCCCTTCTCGTGCAGGGTGCGAAATATCCACTGGGTCCAGCGGTAGTAGCCGGGGTCGGTCGTGTCGACCTCTCGGCTCCAGTCGTAGGAGAAGCCCAGCCCCTGAAGTTGCTCGCGAAAAACATCGATGTTCTTGGCCGTAGTTTCGCGGGGATGGGTGCCGGTCTGGACCGCGTACTGTTCGGCGGGCAGGCCGAAAGCGTCCCATCCCATGGGGTGGAGAACCTGGAATCCCCGGTGGCGCTTGTAGCGGGCCACGATATCGGTGGCCGTGTACCCCTTGGGGTGCCCCACATGAAGGCCCGCGCCCGAGGGATAGGGGAACATGTCCAGGGCGTAGAACTTCGGCTTTTCGGGGTCGAAGCCCTCGTCGCCGGGTCCCGGGGACCGAAACACCTCCTTTTCTAGCCAGTGGCTTTGCCAGCGGGCCTCGATGCGGGCGAAATCGTAGGGGTCCATGGGGTGGCTTCCGGGCCTAGAGACGGGCGGAAGCGCGATATCGTAGCCGGGCCGGGAAGGGTTTCCCCGATTGAAGAAGCTAGGGAAAGGCCTAGAATGTTCGGCCGTCAGCGCCTCGGGCGCACCCGGAAAGTGGGGCCATAGCTCAGTTGGGAGAGCGCAACACTGGCAGT
>DCAK01000013.1:0-3158 GCA_002311925.1 Planctomycetes bacterium UBA1135 | reverse complement strand
GACCGTTTTCAATTAGGAGAATTGCTCAGCCCTTTTTCCACTAAACCACGCAGGTGGTCAAGTGCCTCCTCTCGGTTACCTTTTTCTTTCTCTGGAGCAAGGCGAAGCCCCCTACCGAGGGATTGCGAGCAGGGTGTACCAGCCGATGTCATGGAGCAGGGGTTGGGCGGAAGTTGATTGCAGGGAAGAGACCTCCACTTCGTACACATAGCCAGGCCGCAAGTCCTCGATGACTAGACGCACCGACATTCCATCCTCGGACGCGACCGCGGAACTCACCTCGTGTTCAGCTTCGTCAACTAGGTCCGAGCCATAGGTGGACCAATGTTGGTAGGTCCACGAACGCACGTGGAAACTGTCCGCAGAAAATGAATCCGGGTCGACGGGCAGAGTGAAGGCCGCCACGAGGCCGTCCTCGACAACTGCGAGGCTAAGAAGGTCGAAAGGAATTTTCCCAGTCCAACGCACGCGCTGAAGCCCTTCCGTTGCCGTGCCCAAGCTCGGCCAACCACGCGTGGTCATTCCGCACCAGAGAGACCCGTCCTCCGCCCAGGCAAGACGCGTGATGCCAGCCTTGAGCCCGCTTCTCAAGGGATAGCAGCCGCCCTGCCATCGGCCCGCCACCTTTTGGAGGGAGACGCGAAAGACTTCGGCAGAGTATTGGTCCCCGACGAAAATCTGGTCTCGATAGGGGCCGAAATTCCCAGAATCATCCCATACAAATCCGCTTGGGGAGCGGCCCAACAGATCCCATGGAATCCATACCGCAGGTAACTCGTAGCCGGGGATTTGGCGGGCGGCTTCATTGACCGTAATTCCGTCCGGGACCTCCCCCGGATGCACCACCCGGCTTTCGGGGAGCTTGCAGGATTCGATGCCCCAGGGATGCCCGTGGAACCGGCCTTCACCAACCGCGGTGAACTTGCCGGTTGCGCACCATTCGCCCTGGTTGTCGGTGAAGAAGATTTCTCCCCAAGGGGAAGCTTCCACCCCGGCAGGTGAACGCAAACCCGCCGCCACCCCTTCCCAACTGCCATCTTCTCCAATCTTGAGCGTCCAGCCCCGCCAAGGCGCTCGCCCAAACGGCTCCCCTCCGAAGGGCTTGTTGAGAGTCAGGAAAAAGGACCCGTCGGGGGCCAAAGCCGGTCCAAAAGCGTATTCGTGATAGTTCCCGGAAAGGTGCCATCCGTCGGCAATCGTTTCCAGGTCGTCCATATGCCCGTCTCCGTTGGAGTCACGCATACGCGAAAGCTCGCCCCGCTGAACCGAATAAATCCAACCATCATGGGCAAGAAGACCCAGGGGTTCCTGGAGACCTTCCGCCCAGAGAGAAAAATTTGGGGAACCGCCGAGCGGCTCTTCCACTCGCCAGACTTCTCCGCGGCGGGTGGCGATGTAAAGGGCTTCCTCCTGAGAAAGCAAACCGCTTACCTCTAGGAGCACCCCCTCGGGCGGGATGAAGTCGATGATTTCAAAGTAATCGGCCTCAGAATTCTGAAGCGCCAGGAGAAAAATCGGGAGCACTACCATCGATAAACCACCTCCATGGACTCCCCGTCTCGTACAAGGAAGGAAGAGTCCGGTATCAGCTCCACGCCGTCTCCATGCGGCAAGTCCACCTTGACCGGGCCCCCGAGAACGCGAAGGGTGCGAACCAATTCCGAGCCTCCCTCCACCCATCGGGGTCGCATTGCATCCTGAATCTCGACATTTCCCAGTTGAATCCGGAAGGTGGGCCAGCCTTCGGGGTCGAGCCGCCATCCAAGGAACTTGGGCTCCGGGGTTATCCCGTCCAGCAATGCGAAGGGGAATTTTGCATCAAGCACGACGTGGTCGACCCCAACTGGGTTAAGTTCCACCAGATTGCGTCCGCGCCAAGTGCCTTCTGCATTGAGAAAAGCGCCGCGCCAAAGCCATCGAAGTTGGAGGTGTTCCAGGTCGTAGGCGTAGTGGGTGCGCAAGGGAGTGCCGACTGCAAGGCACCGCGCCGAGAGTCCATTCAGAGAGCACCCGTGAAGAAGGGGGCGATCACCCGGTTCCAATAAATAGGTTTCGGCCTTTGGAACCAGGCCCGAGGGAAGGGGCATCGCCGCCCCCAACGAGGACCACGCCCGCAGGGCTTCCTGCTCTCTTTGTGAGCGAGTATTGGCCATGGGCCAAAACCTGGGCATACGAGTTCCCGGACGATGCTTGACTGGTGCTTGGAGCCACTCCAAGAACCAGTCCGGTTTTACGCGGTCATACTGAATGGCCAAATCCATGGCTTGGATGCTGGGGCCATCGTGGCCCGCCACCCGGTGGCACTCGATGCAGTTTTTTCCCTGAATTCCAGCCAGGAGCCGGCCTTCCTCGACGGCCGAATCGAAGAAGTCGGGCTCGATTTCATCGCCAGGAATTGAATCAGTGGTTGCCAAAATTTCCGCCCATTTGGCTGCATCTGCCTCCCCCAGCACGACGCACTTCGCATGGAGATAGGGCCGTGCTCGACGCTCGCCCGTGAGGTGGTCAAGAATCCACTGTTCCCTCAGGCGATGGCCGACCTTGTCAAGCGAAGGGGGGAGACGACCTTCAAAGCCCAAATCCTCATCGCCCACAAAGTTGATGCGTGCGGATTCGGCAAGCCCACCTCTATTGCCTCGAGTGTGACAGGAGAGACAGCCGTCGCGCTCCATTCGGTCGCCGACAAAGTCATCGGTTGTTTTTAATCCTCGGTATTTGGGAGCAGGGATATTGAATCCGCGCTCGAACGGAGATGGTGGTGGGATTAGCGCTTCGCGCTGAATGCGGAAGTTTTCCGTTGGGATTTCTCTGGGCTCGGGAAACCCCGGGCCCTCCCATTCCAACTCCAAAATTTCGCCGCCTGCAGCCTCAGTCATACGGACTTCAAGAAGATGACTCCCCTGGGTCAAGGCAATCGATTGAGTGACGGTGCGCTCCGGGGCAAGGGCTTCGTTGGCGATGATTTTCTCGCCATCTATCCACAGCCAGGAGGAGTCATCGGACCTCAAGTGAAAGATCCATTCCCCTTCTGTCGGTATCAAGAGTTCAGCCTGGAAGCGGAGGAGGAAATGGTTGTCCCGAGTTCGAACTTCCGGGCCGATGGAATCGGCAATCCCCGTGGCTGCCGGCTCCTGCCCCTCGATGCGTGGAAGTCCCTT
>DCAK01000043.1:3406-5674 GCA_002311925.1 Planctomycetes bacterium UBA1135 | reverse complement strand
CGGAGGAGATGGCCATCCGGGACGGCCTGGAATTCTTCGAAACGGGAAGTCCGGGCCAGGGTGCGGCCGGTTCGCGAGCGCAGGGCGACGTCCACCCGGTGCAGGTAACGGTTGCCGGTGCGGTAGGCGAAGGAGGTGGTCGACTGGCTGAGGCTGCCGTCGTTGGGGTCGAGGCCGTTGAGATGAATCATCAGGGCCTCGGCCCATGTCCAATTGCCCTGGTCGATTCTCGGCCGCAACACCCGGGCCCAGAGGTCTTCCGGCCCGTGGAGAGGGCGAGCCGAGAGAACGGCGGCGGCGAAACGGCGGGCATCGGCCGGGCCAATCCAATTCCGTCTGGTCGAGCCACCCTGGGGGGGGCTCGAGTAGGAGACGGGGTTGGTGCGGAGGCGAAGACCCAGAACCAGGGCCTCCAGGGTTTGGACGCTGGCCGAATTGAGGTCGACGGGTTCGCGGCGGAGGGGGCGCAGCCGGGTGGTGAGAGGGGCCAGGCTGCCGGGCAGGTCGTTGGCCATCATCAGGACTCCCTGTCCCGGGTTGACCCCCAGAACGAGGGATTCGAAGGGGTCGCCGTCCTCCGGCTCGATGCGGACCACCGTTCCCGGCGAAAATGCGTAGCCATCCGAAACACGGATGAGGTCCGGGCGCTGGTCGGAGATGGGTCGGGTCTGCCAGACGGCAGGTTCCCATTCCCCCGACCCGAAGGACCCGGAACGAATCCAGGTTCGGTCCTTCAGGCTCTGACGGTCGACTTCGGCAAGAAGCGCCATGCCTCCGTCGAACCTGAAATCGAGCATGTCGGTGAGGAATTCAGGCGCCTGGTGGCTGCCTCGTTGAAATCGGGAAAGGGCCAGGGCGTAGACCCGCGGGTCGAGGACCAGGGTCCCTTCGAAGAAGCGATTCTGGTCGAGGTCGTCCGGAGGGTCGGGGTCAGGGAGGACCTGGACGAAGGAATTCGGCGTAAGACCTCCGTATTGAATCCAATTGCCCGAGATGAAGAGGAGCCCCTCCTCGGGGAATCCGGAGGTCGAAGTCACGAAGAACTCCTGTTCCTGGTGGTCGGCGTCCCGCGTGATGAAGCAGGGATGGACCAGGTTCTGGAGGAGCATGGGAGGCGCCGTGGCAAGCGAAATGCGGGATTGGGCGGCCTCGACTTCCAAACCCCAGGATTGGCGCGTGTCCAGAAATGAATCGCCGAGGGATTCGGGGAGCGGGCCCCAGGTGGAGAGGTCCCATTCCGCCGCGGCGTCCCAGAGAGGGGTGGGGTCGAAGGAAGGGTGGGTGAGCGAGGCTTGGGCGCTTGAGAAGGCGGAGGCGGAAACCGCCGCCATCCGCACCCGGGAGCGGTCGAAGGTTTCCCGGGAGGCTTCGCTGCGCAGGCGGCCGGCCATGAGGAATGGAACGCCCAGGGAAAACAGCAGGGCGATGGCCAGCATCACCACGATCATGGCCGAACCCCGGCTGAGGTCGGTACCGGCCCCATTTTCGCGGCGGTCGGTCATGGGCCCATTTCCTCGGTGAAGCGCCCCACCCAGAAGGAGTCCACCAACTCTCCGTATTCAACCAGGGCCACACCCACTTCCATATCGTGGACCGCGTGGTCGAGAAGGCCGTGACGGTCGAAGCGAATGGTGGGAGGGTCGAGAACCAGGAGAACATCCTCCCGGAGCTCCGGACCGTTTTCGCGGAAGCGGGTCCAGACCGTGAATTCGTCCAGGAAACCGTGGAATTTCCCGTCGGAATCGCCGAGGTAGGGGGACCCGTCGGGTTGAGCCAGGACCGGGTCGAGATTGCCGGCGGCGACTTCCTTGCCGTTCACCTTGATGCTCATGCGGCCGGCGGCGGCGGCGAGGACGAGATGGTGCCAACGGCCCTCCGGCATCGAACCCCGGGGGGACGAAAGGGTGAAGCGGGCGAAGGTCTTCCCGTCACCCGCCCGAACGGCAAAGTCGAGACTGCCGTCGTTGCGGACCCGCAGGGTCATCAAACCCTCCCATACGATGAGGGAGCCGGAACCTTCGGTCTTGGCGCGGTAGACATCCATCTCAACCTGGATTCCGTGGGGCGCGCGCACCACTCCCCCCCTGCCCACCACCAGGGCTCCGCCTCCCTGGGCAAGGTCGAGGCCGGCCCCCATCCTTCCCGGCTTGCCAAGGACGGCGGGCGCCACCGGCGCAAGGTTTTCCCGCTGGCGGGCGGAAGTTTCAAAGGTGGCCTCAAGTGAGCGCCGATAGGCGTAGCGCACCAGGCGAGCGGGAATTTCGTCCA
>DCAK01000043.1:3032-3361 GCA_002311925.1 Planctomycetes bacterium UBA1135 | reverse complement strand
GACCGGAGGGAGGACTTCGAGGGTGACGGGTTTACCCGAACCCCGGGCCCGGTCGCGCGAAGATTGAATGAAGGTGAGGGTGGCGGCCCTCAATCCCCTGGAGCCGGGGTCCATCTTGTCGAGGCTGACGGCCCCGATGCCCATGATGAGCCCCAGAAGGGCGAGAACCAGGAGAAGCTCGGCGAGAGTGAATCCGCGGTCCGGCATCACCGGCCCTGGAAATGGGCGATGTCGTCTTCGTTGCCGAAAATCCCGTCTTCCCCGGCGGAGATCAATTGAAATCCGCCGGGCTCTTCCCAACCCCCCGTTCTCGCGTTGCGCAGCGCATG
>DCAK01000043.1:0-2975 GCA_002311925.1 Planctomycetes bacterium UBA1135 | reverse complement strand
GCTCCTCGTAAAACCCGTCCTGACCCGCCATGACCTGGACCGGGTCGGCATAGTGGAGGCTGTGGATGTACACGACGGGGTTGTCCCAGCCGTCCATGATTTCGAACAGTTCCCGACTCGCCAGCATGGTGAGGGCCTTGGTGCTGCTGTCGCCATCGGAATTGCCGAGCCAATCCTGATTGGGACGCCCTCCGGTGTACCCCGAATCGAAGAGGGCGAGAAAAAGAGCCTCGGGACCGTCGTTGATGCGGGTCAGCGAGGCGTTCGAGGTCAGCCGGTCGTCGGGATATTCGCCCTCGATGGTCCGGTGTTCTTCGAGCATCCCGGCGATTTGCTGAAGCCTCACCTTGGTCAACTTCTCGGCGGTCCTCCGAAAGACCGACCCCCCGGCGGCGAGGAAGACCCCGCTCAGGATTCCGACGATGACCAGGACGACCATCAATTCCAGCAGGGTGAAGCCGCGTCGGCTCATGGAATGGAGTATTGGAGGGTGATCCGGTCGAGGAATAGGTCGACGGGAAGGGCGTTGGAGGTTTCGGCGAAGGCCCCGGCCACCAGGGAACCCGCGGCGGAGCGGAGGGCGGGGGTGGAGCCGGACCAGAGAAGCGAGCCATCCAGAAAGACCGACAGGACGGGGGGGACGGGTT
This sequence comes from Planctomycetes bacterium UBA1135, assembly GCA_002311925.1. Taxonomy (GTDB): domain Bacteria; phylum Planctomycetota; class UBA1135; order UBA1135; family UBA1135; genus UBA1135. The sequence goes on along the minus strand of DCAK01000043.1, from coordinate 2,328 downwards.
CCCGGTCGAGAAGGAATTCGATTCGCATCGGTGAACCGGGGACCACCACCATTCCGGTGCGCCCCTGGTCCTCGCGGGCCCCCTGCTTCCAGTGCCAATTCACCCGACCCTCCCGGTCGCGGAAAACTTCGAATATCCAGGTCTGGCGATTGCGATTTTCCAGGGCGAGAAGAAGCCCGGCCGAGCCGATGTGGTCGTCCCCCACCCACAGGTCGCCCGAGAAGGAACGGAAGGTGGTCGCGGTGAGGGTCCGCGAGGCGCGGGTGCGCCCCTTGGCTCGGTGGTTTCCGCGAATCCGGAGGCCTCCATCCAGGACGCGGGGTTCGACCCCGAGTCGAGCCTTGGTCTGCGCATCCCAGCCGGGCCGCAGCCGGCGGCCGTCGAATTCATCCACCCAAAGGCGAAGCTTGGAGTGGGCCTCGATGCGGCCCTGCCAAAGAGCCGCGTGAACCGCTTGGGGGTGGGTCTTGGAGTCGCGAAGAAGATCCTGGAGATAGCCATATTCAGCCACGGCGGAGGGGATGTCCCCCATGGAATAGTGGGCCCAGGCTTGGCCGTTACGAGCGGCGTGGAGGGAGGGGTCGAGGGAAAGAGCCCGGTCGAAAGCCTCGAGGGCGTCCGCAGCCCGGTTCATCGCCATCAGGTTGAGACCCCGCCGGTAGGCGATTTCAGCCCACGCGGGCGCGGGGCCTGCTCCGCGAAGAGCCGGCGGGAATTCCTGTTCGGCCCGGCGCAGGGCGACTTCGGCGGCGGACAGGCTTCCTTCCTGGTGGAGCAGCCATCCAAGGTCGACAAGGACGGCGGCGCATCGTGGCGCCTGGGCAACCAGTGAGCGGAGTTCCTCGCGGGCTCCGGGGAGGTCGCCCGAATCCGCAGCCCACCGGGCCCTCAGCCAGCGCCCGAAAAAGTTCCTTGGTTGAAGGTCAAGGGCGTCATCCAGAGCTTTTTGGGCATCCGAGTCCTCGCCCAGTATCTTCAGCCAGGCAGCAAGGGCGGCGAGGGCGGGAGCCGCGTCCAGTGGGGCGGCCTCGGCTGCGGCGCGGAAATCCCGGACGGCTTCGGCGGCTACTCCGCCCGAGGCGGCCGTGGAAAGAGCTCTCATCAAAAGAAGCTCGGAAATGGCGCCGTGAGCATCCACGGCATCGCTCGCCAAGGAAACGGCGCGGTCGAAATCACCGGAAAGATAGGCGGAAGCGGCTTCGCCCATGCGAGCGCCAAGGGCTCCATCGCCGCCCGCGGCGGCGCTGACGGTATCGCGGAATGCAGCCTCGGCGGCGGTCCAATCCGCCCTGGCCAAGGAAGCGGCGCCGAGGGCGACCCCGTTGCGCAGCGCCTCCGGCGAACTCCGGCGCGCATGCATGCTCCGTGCCCGGACCAGGAACGGAAGGGCCTCGTCCGCGCGATTGGTTTCAAGGAGGAGAGCGCCCAGTTCCAGGGGGGCGGAAGCGTCCCCGTCCTGCAGGGCGGTGGCGGTGCGAAGTTGAGCCTCGGCTTCAGATGCAAGACCCAGGCGCTTGAGAATGATGGCCATTCCCACTCGAGGAGCGGCGCGACGGGCGAAACGACCCGGTTCCACGGGCAACTCCCCATTGGCTTCGGACTCCGCTATGGGCTGCCCGGAAAGTTGGGCGTAAAGGAGGAAGGCCTCGTCGAAGCGGAAGGTCCTCTCCCAGACCTTGCCCAGGAGCATCCAGTTGGTGAGTTCGTCGGGGGCAAGCTCCACCGATTTCCGGGCGAGTTCCTCGGCGAAGGAAAAGGCCACCGGTTCGTACATTCCCTTTTCGAGATACCAGAGAACGGCGGCCCGGAGGTCCTCGATGCGACCCGCCCCGGTGACCCGGTCCTTGCGAATCTGGAGCTCGACCTTGTTTCTCAGGGTGTCGGCGAATCCGAAACTTTCGTAGGTATCCGCCTCAAGGGTTTGTTCCCCGAAGCGAGGGTTGCCGGTGCGGGGATCGACTTCCTGGAGAATGAGTGAATCCCCCTTCTTCTTGTCGTAGCGGTCGTCGCCCAGCAGGCTGCCGTAAAGGGTCTGGTGGATGTTGATTTGGACCCAGTCATAGGCCTCCTTGTAGTCCTCCTCGCCGTCGAAGACCCCCTCGAATGCGGACCCCAAACTTTCCGAATCCGGAGCGCCGCCCTCGCCCGTGTCGACCAGGTCGTCCAACTCCCCCAAGGGGCGGACGGGAAAGGTGAACAGGGCGTCGTTCCATCCCGCGGGCCCGGAATCAGGGAGCGGCGGAGGAATCAGGGACGGCAAGGCGCCCAGGGGCGGAAAGTCCACGGTGAGGGGCGGCAGAGGGTGGTCGGCGCTGGGCTTGCGGAAGG
>DCAK01000125.1:9048-9785 GCA_002311925.1 Planctomycetes bacterium UBA1135 | reverse complement strand
CCGGACAGGGCCACCCAGCGGAAGGGGCCCTTGCCCTCGCAGAACAGCGGCCGGATGTAGGCGGGGACGAATCCGGGGAAGTCGAAAGCGTTTTCGACCCCGGCCTCCTCCTGGGCGAAGGCCCGGAGATTGTTGCCGTAGTCGAAGGTCTCGGCTCCGCGTTCCTGCAGTTCCAGCATCAACCGCACATGTCGTCCCATGGTGTCGAAGGACCGCTTTTCGTACTCGGCGGAATCCCGCTCGCGCAACTCCAGGGCCTCGGCCAGGGTCATTCCATCCGGCACGTAGCCGTTGAGAGGGTCGTGGGCGCTGGTCTGGTCGGTAAGAGTGTCCGGCGTGATGTTCCGCTCTACCAAGGCGGCGAGGAGTTCGGTTGCGTTGGCGCGGACCCCGATGCTGACGGCCTCGGCCTTCTCCTTGGCCCCAAGGGCCCGTTCGATGGCGGCATCAAGATTCACAGCCTCCTCGTCCAGGTACTTGGTGCGGAGGCGGGCCGCGATGCGCTCCGAATCGACGTCGCAAACCAAGCAAACTCCCTCGTTCATGGTCACCGAAAGCGGCTGGGCCCCGCCCATACCTCCTAAACCAGCAGTAACCGAGAGAGTGCCTTTCAGGCTGCCACCGAACCGTTTAGCGGCCACAGCGGCGAAAGTCTCGTAGGTGCCCTGCAGGATTCCCTGGGTACCGATGTAGATCCACGAACCGGCCGTCATCTGGCCATACATCATCAGCCCCTT
>DCAK01000125.1:3401-8772 GCA_002311925.1 Planctomycetes bacterium UBA1135 | reverse complement strand
CAACGCCGCCTCGGCATGCCAGTCCTGGCAATGGAGGTCGGTCCCTCGCGGGGCGCGCTGGGGGCCGGGTTCGATGACCAGGGGGGATGGAGTGGCCGTCATGGGCGGCCTATTTTAGGCCCCTCGGAAGCGGGCTCTCTCCCGTGAGGAAGATTCCAGGTTTTCTGATACCTTGCCCCCATGACCCGAGAAGTTTCCTGGTACTACCACCGACGCGGCTGAACCTCTTGCAAGAAGGCCGATGCTTTCCTTGAAAGAATCGGCGCCACCGTCCGTGAGACGGTCGATGCAAAGAAAGAGAGATTCGAAGGGGAGACGGCCCTGGAAATGGCCCGGGCAAGCGGCAAGGTCCTCACCGGCCGAGGCCAAAAGTCCCGGATGTTCGACATGAAGGGCCCGATGGACGAAGAGGAATTGGCCCGGGCTCTCCTGGGCCCCTCCGGCAACCTTCGCGCCCCGACCCTCAAGGTGGGCGACACCCTGCTGGTGGGGTGGTGCGAACCCGGCTGGCTCGAATTCTTCGGCGAGAACGAATAGCTCCAGCAAATTCGGCGGGATTGGGCGGCTCCGCTTTAATGGGAGACATGAATCGACGCACCCTTCTCAAGTCCGGACTTGCCGTCGGCGCTGCATCCTTTTTTTCCGGAAACCGTGCAATGGCCGCCATCAACTCCCCAAGCGGGCCAGTAGGCGGAAAACCTCGCAAGGATTTCCAGATGGCCTACGCCCCCAGCTTCGGGATGTTCAAGCACAGCGGCGGAGCTGACCTCGTCGCCCAATTGGAATGGGCACGGGAACAGGGATTCACCGCCTGGGAAGACAACACGATGACCCGCCGGTCGGTGGCCGACCAGGAAAGGGTGGGCGCGGCGCTGCAGAGGCTGGGCATGCAGATGGGCGTGTTCGTGGCCAATTTCGGAACCGCCTTCGGCAAGAAATCCTTCTCGACCGGCGATGCCAAGCATGTGGAATCCTTCGTTAAGGACCTCGAGAAATCGGTTGAGGTGGCCAAGAGGGTCGGCGCGAAATGGATGACCATCGTGCTGGGGGACCAGAACCCCCGGGCCCGGCAAGGAACCCAGGACGCCACCGCCATCGAAATGCTCAAGCGGGGGGCCGAAATCTTCGAGCCCCACGGCCTAGTCATGGTCATGGAACCCCTCAATTTCCTGAATCACCCCGGAATGTATCTCGAGCGGAGCGACCACGCCTACATGCTGTGCAAGGCGGTAGGTTCACCCGCCGTGAAGATTCTGTTCGACATCTATCACCAGCAGATTGCCGAGGGAAACCTCATCCCCAACATCAACCGATTCTGGGACGAAATCGCCTACTTCCAAATCGGCGACAACCCGGGCCGCAATGAACCCGGGACGGGTGAAATCAACTACCGAAACGTGTTCAAGAACATCCACGACAAGGGGTTCAAGGGAGTGCTCGGCATGGAGCACGGGAATTCCCAAGGGGGAGCCGCGGGGGAAATGGCGGTGGTCCAGGCCTACCGCGAATCGGACTCCTTCTAGGCTTCCAGGCTGCCGGCGGCCTTTTCGGCGGCGTCGGCCACGGCGCCCGAGCCCACCAGTTCGCGCAGACGGTCGATTTCAGGGGCCATGTAGCGGTCGTTCCCCAGCGGGGGAAGGTGGCGGCGAACCAGCCGATAAACGGCCTCGGCGCCCTTGCCCGCCCGCAGGTCGCGATGGAATTCCCGGGCCTGGGCGGCGGTGTGAATCTCGATGGCCAGGATGCCCTCGAGGTTGTCTAGGGCCCGGTGAAGCTTGCGGGCGGCAATCGGGGCCATCGAGACATGGTCCTCCTGGTCGTTGTCGGTGGGAATCGAGTCGGCGCTGGCCGGATGGGCCAATCCCTTGTTTTCGCTGGCAAGGGCGGCGGCGGTGACCTGGGCCATCATCAGGCCAGAATTCAATCCCGGTTTCGGGGTCAGGAAGGCGGGAAGCCCGGACATCGCGGGATTCACCAGGGTGGCGGTTCGCCGTTCGGAAATATTTCCCCAGGCGCAGACCGCGATGGCGGCCTGGTCGAGAGGAATGGCCAAGGGTTGCCCGTGAAAGTTGCCGGCCGAAACCACCGGGTCTCTCCCCCCAAGGACGAGAGGGTTGTCGGTCACGCTGTCGGCCTCGCGAACGAGAATTGCGCCGAGGTGGGCCACCGCGTCCTTCGCGGCTCCATGCACCTGGGGCATGCAGCGGAAGGAATAAGGATCCTGGACCCGGTCGCAGTCGGCGTGGGCTTGAGCCACCCCCGAACCAGCCAGGAGCTTGCGAAGATTGGCGCCGGTTCGCCCCGCGCCCGGGTGGGCCCGCAGCCGAAAAATTCGCGCGTCGAAGGGGCGATGACTCGCCAGTAGACCCTCCACCGAAAGGGCCCCGGCGGCGTCGGCCACGCGGGACAAGTTGCGGAGACGCGCCCATGCGTGGATTCCCATCGCGTTGGTGACCTCCATTCCGTTGACCAGGGCGAGGCCATCCTTGGCTTCCAGTTCGAGGGGCTTGAGGCCGATGCGAGCGAGAGCCCGGCGCGCGCTGGTGGAGCGGCCCTCGGGAGAAACCAATTCCCCAGCGCCGATGACCGGCAGGAAGAGGTGGGCCAGAGGGGCGAGATCGCCACTGGCTCCGACACTGCCCTGGGCCGGAACCCGGGGCAGCCATCCCGAGCGGTACAGCTTCATCAGCCATTCGACGACCCCGATGCGAACCCCGGAAGACCCCTTGGCGAGAGCCTCCATCTTGAGCAGAAGGGCCAGTCTCTTCTCGACCGCGGGCAAATCAGGCCCGGTGCCGACGGCGTGGGAAAGAAGAAGATTCCGCTGGAGGCGATGGACATCGTCCGGGGGGATGCGGGTGCGCGCCAATGCGCCAAATCCGGTGTTCACCCCGTAAACCGCATCCTTCCCGGCCGCCAACCGGTCAACGATGGCCCGAGAAGTCTTCATGCGGGAACGAGCCTCCCGACCCAGCTTGACCGCGGGAGCCTTCCCGACGGCGGCAAGCAGGGTTTCGGGCGCGAGACCCTCTCCCAGTGAGATTCCAGCCATGGGAGTATTCTAGAGGACTGGAGATTTCCTCATGCATCCCCTCCTCCTTCCCTTCCTCCTTCTTCCCTTCCAGGATTTCCACCACCACGACCTGGGGACCCTCGGCGGCTATTCCGCCAAGGTCAACGCAGTGGTGGAAGCCGCATCCTTCGCGGGCGGTTACGCCATCGCAGGCAAGTCCAGAACTCCGGCCCAGCAGAAGCACGCCTGTCTCTGGCTTGAAAACCTGGGGCAGATGGACCTCGGCACCCTGGGGGGCGAAGAAAGCGAGGCCTACGGAGTTTCGGCCGACGGCTCGGTCGTGGTGGGAGCCTCCCAATACGCGCCCGGCAGCCCCAATCACGCCTTTCGCTGGACGGCGGCGACCGGCATGACTGATCTGGGCACCCTCGGGCACGACCCCAGCGTGGCCAACGCGATTTCACCGGACGGATTCATCGTGGTCGGCTGGTCCAAGGCCGCCAACGGGGTGGATGTCCACGGCTTCTATTGGCATCAAGGGATGTTCATCGACGCGGGCACCCCCGGAGCCGGGGTCAGCGTATTGACCGATGTCGCGGCGAGCGGAGTTTCCGTGGGCGGCGAGAGCGGGGTCCCCACGCGTTTCACCCCGGCCGTTGGGATGACCCCCCTCGCGGGATTCCCCTGGGCCGTCGGCATGGCGACCTCGATTTCCGATGACGGGAATTGGGTCGCTGGAAACATGGGTGACTGCACGACCTGCACGACTCGGGCTTTCCGTCATGACATGGCTATCGGAGGATGGCTCGACCTGGGGGCTGAAATCAACCAAGGTTCTGCCAACTCGCGAGCAAGGGATGTGAACGCGAACGGCGATGTGGTGGGCACGGCCCAGGGCATGGCATCGGGCGGGAATCCCAACCATGCATTTCTCTGGACCGAGGCCCAGGGCGCGATGGATTTGAACGACCGCCTTCAGGTCGGGACCGGCTGGGAGCTGACCGACGCCACGGCCATCACCGATGACGGACTAATCGTGGCGGACGGCTTGTTCCAGGGGGTTCAGAGAGCCTGCCTCCTGGTCCCGGTTCGCCTGGATGTCCAAACATCCTCCGCGGGAGTCGCGACCGCCACGACTGCAGGAGCGGAGCCTCTCCTGCCGGTCTTCGTGGTCTACGGGACTTCCGCCGGAACCACCCAGGTCCCGGGTTTTCCCGGGGTCGAGGTCGGCATCCATCAACCCAAGATTGCCGGCTCCAGCGACGCCGACGCCCTCGGAAACGCTTCCTTTTCCAAGAACCTGCCCTCCGGGGCATTCGGCCGGACCTTCCTGGTTCAGGCGGTCCAGCCTCTGGGCTGGCTCGTCTCGCAGGTTTTCCAGGTGACCTTCTAGCGTCTGGCTTTCGACGTGACCCTTTAGCGATCTATTTTCAGCCGGGTTTCCCCGCGAATCTCGAAGGCCTCGCGGCTGAGGAGCAGTTCCTCCCCTCGGAACACCACGATGGCGTAGGTCCCTTCCTGCAGGCCCGCCTGCGAGGCCATGACCTCTCCGTCCAGGTACCAATCCGACGGAGGAATCTGGACCCCGCTTCTCGCCTCCAAGCTGATGGCCCCGTTCCGGGATTCGGGCCTCATTCTCAGGGACAAACCATCCTGGGCCGCCTTCACCGGTTGGCGCAAGGGCGCCCACCCGGGGCCCTCCGCCTTTAACAACAGCTGCCCGCTTCCCTTGGGATGGTCCCCCACGGCGAAATCAAAGGCCCCGTTTTTCGTGGTCACCATCGTCCTGCGGATTGCGGCGGGAACCGGCAATCGAACGAGGCCAGGGGTCTGCTCCAAGCCGGGATAGAGCCGAGCAAGAACCGCGGCCGGGTTCTGGGCTTCCAGCGAAAGGTGAATCCCGCCGAGGGGTTTCCCGGCCCCATCCACCACCTTGCCGTGCACCCTGCCCTTTCCGGGCCGGATGACGAAATCCACGGTCGTCGGGAATTCAGGTGATGGCCGCACGGTCCTCACCCTGGGGTCGGCGACGCCCGACGCGTGGAAAACGCGGACATCCACCACCTGAAAGGGGAGGCCCTCCAGAAGGAATCGCCCGGAGGAATCCACCTCGACCCCCTGCCAGGTTTCCCATATCGGCTGGATGGGACCCGGTTTGCGGGCGCGGGGGACCACGGTCACCCTCGGCAGATTCCCGCCAGGCCAGGATTTCACGCGCCCCTGGATGGAGGAACTTTTCGTGAGGGCCGGCAGGGCAACCTTGATGGGCCCCCCTTGGGCCGGGCCCACGAGGTCGAGTTCATAGCGAATGGGAACATGGCCCTCAGCTCGGATATCCAGAGGAGTTCTCGGAGAGGC
>DCAK01000125.1:545-3369 GCA_002311925.1 Planctomycetes bacterium UBA1135 | reverse complement strand
GTGCCCAGGTCGGTTTCCACCTTGGCCCCCTCCAGCGGTTTGCCTTCATGGTCCAGGATGGTCACATCAATGGCCACGGGGCCGCCGACGACGAATTCCCGCGAAAAGGGGCGCAGTGCACCGGCCCGTTGAATCCGGACCACGGGCAGGCGGCCCGGAACCTTGATTTCCAGGAATTGTGAACCGGGAACCAGGCCTGGGAAGCGGTAGGCGCCGTTTCTCGAGGACAGGGTGATCTTCCCGTCCTGGGGTCCGCCGAGAATCCTCAATGCCGCTCCGGGAAGCGGGTTTCCCCGCTCGTCCACCACATGCCCCAGGAGGGTCGCCGTCCCTTCGCGTTCCTCCTTGGCGGCGCCGAAGGCACCCAACCAGCGCATCTCCACGACCAGAGGACCGGTTCCCCGAAGGGGTTGGGGACCCGCCTCCAGGTATTCCGGAGCGGAACCGGAATCATCCTCCCCCACGGCCAGATTCGGTACTGGTTCTCCGGAAGAAACATCCTCCTCCGAAGTGGAATCTTGCAGGAGGAAAAGAATGGCTAGGAAAAGAAAGCCGACGCCCAACCACACCCCGCCCCGCAGGGAGGCGTACCCGCGCTGGCGAAAATTCGAACCCATCGTCCTAGAGTATGGTCGTCCCGTACCCGGGTTTCCTTCCCGGTGGATTGGCATGGAGACCGCTTCCCAAACACGCGAAGCCGCGCGCACTACCGTCAAGGTGGCGGCGGCCCTCGTCCTGGTCAAAGGGGCCACCTTTCTCCTGACCGGGTCGTCGGGCGTCCTGGGCTCGTCGCTCGATTCCCTCCTGGACGTCCTCGCCTCCATCATCGTCTTATGGGCGGTCATCGCCTCGGGCAAGCCGGCCGACGCCGACCACCCCTGGGGCCACGGAAAGGCGGAGGGCCTTGCAGCCCTCTTTCAGTCCCTCTTCATCCTCTTTTCCGGGCTCGGCCTCGCGATTCACACGGCCCAGAGATTCCTGGCCCCCGAGCCAACATCGGTGGACTTTCCGTGGATTGGCATCGGCGTAATCGCAGCTTCCATCGGAGTAACGGTGTGGCAAGTGAGACGCCTTCGTCGGGCCGCCGCAAAAACCGGTTCTCCGGCGCTGGCCGCGGACAGCCAGCACTACGCCAGCGATGTCTTCCTCAACATCGGGGTCATCGCCGGCCTCGCCCTCACCGAGTTGTTCGGCGGCAGGGCATGGCCCGACCTCGCGGTCGGCCTCGCCATCGCTCTCTGGATTCTCAACACCGCTAGGGAAGTCTTCCTGCAAGCGTTGGATTCCCTGATGGACCGTGGACTTCTTCCCCAGGAGGCCGCCGCAATCTTGAAGACAGTTTCCAGTTTCAGCCCCCGGGTGTCAGGATTCCACGACCTCCGAACCCGGCGGTCGGGAGCCGAAGTCTTCGTGGAAATTCACCTCGACATCGACCGCTCCATGACCTTCGTCGAGGCCCATGATCTCAGTGAAGAGGTCGGCCAAGCCCTGGAAGAAGTCGTTCCCCGGTGCCGGGTGACGGTTCACGCCGACCCGCTCTAGCCGGAATAGGACGGCATTGCGGGGTCGACTTCCAGGCGCCACGCCTCGATTCCCCCGGCCAGGTTGCGGACATCTTCGTGCCCGAGGTGCAGGAGAGCCGCACAAACTCGGGCACTTCTAATGCCGTGGTGGCAATAGACCACGACGGGAAGTTCGCCCTTGGCTTCCTTCATCAACCATGCGTCCGCTTCCGACAGCGGACGCAGGACACCCTCCGGAATGCGGCAGAAATCCCATTCCTCCCGTTCCCGAACATCCAGCAGGCGGAGACTTTGGCCTTCTGCAAGTCGCCTTTGCAGTTCGAGTGGGGTCATGGAATCCATTTCGATTCAATCGGGCAGGGGGGTCACCGGGCCCCCAACTCAAGGAAGAGAAGAAGATTCGCGATTTCCGCGGGTCCGAAAGTGTCCAGCAATCCAGGAGGCATTGGAATATCCCGATACTGGTCGGACACCACCTTGGACGGTTCCAGGATGGCTTCCAGCAGAGTGCGTCGGTCGAACCGCCTTCCTGCGCCCGTCAGGTCCGGTCCAATTCCGTGCCCGTTGGCATTGAATCGGTGGCATGCCAAGCAGCCGGCTTCGCCGAGCACTTTGAATCCTTTGTCAGCGGAAGCATGGGGTTCGAACCGTTCCACCGCCTTCAGGGCGGAAGCCGTGCTCCATTTTCGAACGAAATTCCTCTTCTTCACGCCGACTTCCCAATCCGGCGGTGGAGGCGGAGGAAGGCCAGCCACGACTCGATCCCATTCATCCGGCCCGCTCACATCCCGCAATCCAAGCGCAATTTGATCGAGGAAGCCCTCCAGGCTGGCGCCGCCGGGCTGACTTCGAACCGTCCGGGTCCAGTCAATCGCCCTCTTTTGGAAAGCGGCTGTCCAGCCCTCACCCACGAGCCGAAGCAGGTAGGCGGCATGAATTTGTTTCTCCTGAGACTGGGAGGAATGCAAGGAGGGAAGAAGAACGCCTGGCATTCCGGGGTATTTCAAAGCCACCAACAATTCAAGGGCGAAGCGCCGGGGCAATCCTTTCAGGGTGGGCAGAGATTCGAAGAGATTTTCAGAAAAGACCCCCTGGTCGGTCACGGAAATGGACTCTTCGTGCCGGGCCAGAAGAACCTGGGCTGTCCGAAGTTCAAGCAAGAGGACAGCTTCGCGCCGCACCCACCCCTGCCCAAGAAGGCCTCTCCAAATCTCGGCGGCTCGGTGTGGGGCCGTTCTGGCAAGGGCAAGTCTCGCTTCAGCCCGGGCAAGGGCGGGAAGGCCATCGCCCCTCAACGCCCT
>DCAK01000125.1:0-482 GCA_002311925.1 Planctomycetes bacterium UBA1135 | reverse complement strand
CCCAGTCGGAGAGAGGGGTTCGCTCGAGCGTCAGGCGCGCACCCCAGCGAACGAATCTGTCGGGAGAATCCAGGTCCCCCCACATCGAATCGCTGGCATGCAATCCTTCCCCCCGCCATGTCTTGGGAGGGCTCCGGTTTTCCAGGGCTGATTGCCTAGGCTCGCGGCCCACGGGTCCGATTCGGTAAAGAGTCGAGGGGGTGCCTCGCCCGCCCGTCAAAACCCAAAGATTCCCCTCAGGGCCGGATACGAGGTCGGTGATGTTCCAAGGGCGCCCCTCGGCAAAGACCCTCACCGACCCGCCAAAGGAGGCCCCCTCCTTGTGGAGGTCGACCGCCAAAATCCTCCCGTAAGCCCAGTCTCCCAGAAGAAGGTCCCCCCCGAACGCCTCGGGCTGGGCGAGATGTCGGGTGGCCAAGACAGCCGTCGGCGAACTGAAATCGGTGTCCACCACTGCCGGCAGGGTGTCGGGGCTTTCGGGG
>DCAK01000020.1:5205-5471 GCA_002311925.1 Planctomycetes bacterium UBA1135 | reverse complement strand
GACTTGGAACTGGCTCGGCACGGTCTTCACATTCTTCCCTTGGATTGCACCTTCACCCCGCACGCGGAGGGGCCGGGAATCGCGCGCTGGGGAGATGCGGGCAGGACCCGTGAGGAGGTCGCCCGATTCAGCCCTCGGGACGCTGAAACTCTCCCCCGATTCGGGAAATCCATGGTGGCTCTTTCCCGTTTCGTCAAGGGGATGATCGATGGTCCCTCTCCCGACCCTGCATCCATCGGGCCGGGAGGCTTGATGGATCTCGCTCG
>DCAK01000020.1:4799-5131 GCA_002311925.1 Planctomycetes bacterium UBA1135 | reverse complement strand
GCCGGGGGGAGGCTGCAGTCCCTCGCACCAGAGGATGCCGAGCGCCTCGCCGGGATGATGACCATGAGCGCGGCGGATTTCCTGGGCGAATGGTTCGAATCGGAAGCGCTTCTAGCTTCCATGTCGGTGAGCGGAATCATCGGCACCTTTCTCGGGGTCCGTTCCCCCGGAACCGCTTATGTCCTGCTTCACCATTACATGGGCGAGGTGGACGGGGTCCACAGGGCATGGGGTCTGGCCCGGGGAGGCATGGGAAGCGTCAGCGAAGCCATCGCCTCCGCCGCCCGGGAAGCCGGGGCGGACATTCGAACCCGGGCCGGGGTGAGCAGGAT
>DCAK01000020.1:0-4725 GCA_002311925.1 Planctomycetes bacterium UBA1135 | reverse complement strand
TTCCGGGCCGGGGTGAGCAGGATTCTGGTCGAGAACGGGAGGACCTCCGGCGTGGTGCTCGAGGACGGTGAAGAAATCTCCGCTTCCACGGTGGTCTCCGCGGTGGACCCCCGACGCACATTCTTCGGCCTGGTGGGGGAGGAGAATCTTGACCCGGAATTCGCGGCGGGGATTCGAAGGTTCCGGCTTCGGGGTTCCTCCGGCAAGGTGAACCTCGCTCTGGACGGATTACCTGAATTCGCCTGCCGGCCAGGCGCCGGGGCGCATCTCAAGGGCGACATCACCATCGCCCCCTCCTTCCAATATCTCGAGACCGCCTACCAGGATGCCAAGGAAGGCCGCTGGTCGAGGAAACCCTTCCTCGACATCGTCATCCCCTCGTTGACCGACCCCACCCTGGCCCCTCCCGGAAAACATGTGATGTCCTGCTTCGTCCAATACGCGCCCTACGCGCTGGCTGAGGGGCCCGAAACTTGGCCGAGCCAGAGGGAGGCTTTCGGCGACGCGGTGATCCGCGTCCTGGAGGAGTATTGCCCGGGGATTTCATCCCTGATTCTGCATCGTCACATTCTGACTCCCTGGGACCTCGAGAAGGAATACGGCCTCACCGAGGGAAATATCTTTCACGGGGAACTCGGCCTCGACCAGCTCGGATTCATGCGCCCTGTGCCGGGGTGGGCTCGGTGGAAATCTCCGATTCACGGGCTTTGGATGTGCGCATCGGGAACTCACCCGGGTGGCGGTGTGATGGGGGCCAGCGGCGGGTTGGCCGCTCGTGAAATCCTTGCGGCGGGGGCGGTTTCGTGAACCGGGTCCTCGTCCTCGGGGGAGGTCTGGATGGCTTGGCGGCCGCCGTGATTCTCGCCAGGGCGGGGTTGGAAGTGGACCTCGTGGAGCGGCTTCCTTCCCTGGGGGGCTTGGCTGGAGAATTCCCATTGGACGGGGGAAGGGCGGTCCCCGGAATCGTTCCCTGTGGATGGGGAATGCCCGGAGACATGGCGAGGGAACTGGGACCGCATGTGGAGAACCTTGAATGGGTGGATTCCCCGTCCTTTCTTCCTCCCAAAATTCAGGCAGAAGTGCGCAAGCTGGGAGCCCCCTTGCGCAGACTCTTTTCTCGGCCCCCGGCGGGGGCTGGAACGGGTCTTCTGGGTGCGGCCCTTGGAGTGAGGCTTCAGGGGGCGGCCTCCGTTCACCAGTTGGCCCGGATTCTGGGGATGGCTGCGACGGACTGGCTCGCTGAACTCCCCCTCGACCCTGAAGGACGGGCGGCCGCGGCGGCTTCGACCTCGGGACTGTCGCCTCACGGTCCAAGTGCGCCGGGAACTGCGGGAATGCTCTTCCTCAAGGAAGCTTGCTCCTTTCCCATTCCGGCGGCTGGTCCTGCGGCATTGGCCAAGGCCCTGGAACGGGAAGCCGTCGAGGCCGGCGCGAGGTTCCTAACCGGGGTGGGGGTGGCATCCTTCGTGGTGGAAGATGGCGCCGTGGTGGGAGCCGTTCTCGACGACGGGGAAAGGCTTCAGGCTGACCAGGTCCTTTCCACTCTCGACCCGGCTTCCACTTTTCTCTGCCTGATGCCGGCGGGAACGGTCCCTCCGGCGGTGGAACGGGAAGCCCGGACTTTTCGAAGTCGCGGAACCGTGGGCCTGGCTCTTTTTCAGGCGGAGGGGCCCGCCGAGAAGGGGGCCACGATGGAATTCTGTTCCGCCAGCCATCTTGACGCCTTGGAAAGGGCGGCGGATGCCGCGTCCGCGGGGCGAGTTCCGGATTCCCCGGTCCTGATGGGGCGCTTGTGGCAGGGGAGGGACGGAGCCTCCCCGACCGGGGTGGCGGAAATCCTCCACCTGCCGGCGCCGGGGACCTTTACTTGGAATGAGGAGGCTCGGGGGAGTCTGCGTGCAACCGTGAAGGTGGAGCTCGAAATGCACCTCCCCGCCGGTGTGAAGGCGGGCCCTCCCACTCTCCTGACCCCGGAAGACATTGGAATCCGGTTCGGAATCACCGGTGGCCACCTTTTCCACGGTGAGGTGGTCCCCGACCAGTGGCACCTCATGAGGCCGGGGCGCCTCCTTTCTGGGTATCAATCTCCCATTCAGGGACTTCTTTCCGCTGGACGGGGGCATCATCCAGCAGGAACGCTCGCAGTATCCGGCCTTCTTGCCGCACGAGCCCTGGTCGACTGATTGCCCGATAGGCGGGCCCATGTCAACAATAATTCAGGTTGCACATTCCTTGAAATTCATGCCCCTCTTGAAATCTCGCAAGATTTCAGGTTTTCAGGTGAAATTTGGTGGCATGATGGTGGAAAGACCCTTTGCGTTGACTCCCTTCGGCGCGAGGGTACATCCTCTTGTTGGACCTCTGTAATCGGAGATTTGCCCCCATGCACGCATCCCCCTTGTTTCTTTCCGCTTTGGCCGGGCTTCTGAGCCTTGGTCTTGCTTCTCCTGGCTTCGCCCAAGGCACTCACTGGACTGTCTACGGCGACGCCGCCTACACCGGGGAAGGCCGTGCCCTTTCCGGAGTTGGCGACTTGAACGGTGACGGTGTCCCTGATGTTCTCACGGGTGCTGAGTGGGACAATGGCAATGGCAACACCGCCGGATATGGTCGTATTCGCGATGGTGCTACTGGTGTCCCCATCTCCACCCACTTCGGCGACAGTGCACTTGACGAGATGGGGCAAAGAGTAAGTGGGGCCGGAGATGTTGACGGCGACGGAGTCAACGATTACATGATTTCGGCTCCTTTGGACGACAACGATCCACTGGGTGCTGGAACAAACACTCCTGGATCAGGGACGGTACGTGTTTGGTCAGGGAGTACCCACACTTTGCTCTACGAGTTTATTGGTGATATGAGCAAGGACTTCCTGGGTCGCTCGTTAAGCGATCTTGGAGATGTCGACGGTGATGGGAACGATGACTTCCTCATTGGATCGGAGCCGGCTGCCAATGGCGGGTCAACTGTCGGGGCAGGCTACGTCAATGTCATCTCCGGGGCGACTGGTGCGATTATTCACCATGTTGTGGGCGTGGCCGCGAATGACTTCTTTGGTTGTTCTGCTGCTCGCGTTGGCGACGTCAACGGTGACGGATTTGCTGACTTCGTCGTTGGTGCGCGTGGCACCGATGCAAACTTCAACAAGACCGGGAGCGTCGTGTGCCTTTCGGGTGCTGATGCTTCTGTTATCTGGACAGCTGATGGAGATGCCCAGGGCGACCAATTTGGTTCTGTTGCCGATGCTGCTGGTGATGTAGACGGTGACGGAATTGGCGACGTCATTGCTTCAGCCACCCTTCATGACACGAACGGTGTCAATGCCGGAATGGCTCGAGTTCTTTCGGGAGTTGATGGCTCCACTATCCACACCTTCTACGGCACCGCTCAGAACGACAGTTTTGGTCGTTCCGTCGGAGGCGGAGGCGACTTGGATGGTGACGGTTTTGACGATGTTCTCGTTGGTATGGGTAATGCTTCTCAGGCTGGCGCCGGCCGCGGGCTCGTTTGGGCCTTCTCGGGTGCAACGGGGGCTGTCCTTTGGACTGTTGCCGGTGATAACGACCACGACATGCTGGGCAATGCGGTTGACAACATTGGCGATACAAACGGCGACGGTCTTGACGAATGCGTTGCCGGTGGTCAGCAGTACGACCCCTTGGGTCCCGGAAACGGAGTCGTCAAATGCTACGACCCGTCCGGAACTCCTCCGCCCCCGCCACCGGATTGGGGCAACCTTCCCACCACCTTTGTGGCCATTGGAAGCGGATTCGCGGACGATTTTGAATCCCACGGAGGCACTGTTCCTCCTCACTACGCCATCAACGAGATGGAATTCGTGAGCCGTGCACCTAGCCCCGAAGCCTGGTGCAACATCGGACAGCGTGGAGCGTTCGTCGGTCCCGCTAATTCGGGAACCGCGATGCTTGAAATGGGTGGAGACCCAGCTTGGAGTGGCGGCAACATCGTGGTTGCTGGCCTTGCCATGGGCTTGGACGGTTCCGGCCTTGGTGGACTCCAACTGGAAATGATGGTTTACAACTGGGGCGAGGAAAGCAACGTCGACGATGGTGTCCACCTCTCCAATGATGGTGTGAACTGGGAAAACGCTGCTCCCAATGCTTGGACGGGCCAGCCCATTGAAACCTGGACTTCCATGACCGTGGATCTGTCCACGACCTCCGTCAACACGGACGGCCAGTTTTATATGATTATTGGTCAATCCGATAATTACGGAATCGGGACAGGCTTGGATGGACTGGGAGTCGACGACATCCTCGTCAAGGAGATTCCTCCTGCTGGACCGGTACTCTCTGTCAATAACCTGGTCTCCGGGCAACAGGCGACCTTGGAAGTGAACTACGCGACTCCGGGGCACGCAGTCATCATTGCCTACTCACTGAGAGGTGGTGGTCCGACGAGCACGCCTTTTGGAGATGTGCTCCTCACACCTCCTTTTGAGAAGTTGCCTCCAGTCGCAGCAAACAGTGCTGGAAACGTGACAATTCCCGTCAATGTTCCTTCCGGAATTACTGGACTCGCTGTCTGGCTTCATGCGGGTGAACTGATTCCTCCGGGGGCTTCCGGGGTGATTTTCACCAATGGATTGGCGTTGACGGTTGGCTAACTCCTGACGCTCTTTCTTGACCGGCCCCCCTCCCATCCGGGAGTGGGGCCGGTTCTTTTTTAGCCGTGGAGTTTCTGGAGAAGGAGATTTCGGACCAT
>DCAK01000109.1:15058-16720 GCA_002311925.1 Planctomycetes bacterium UBA1135 | reverse complement strand
GACGGAGTCACCCAAGTTGATTTGGGCCTGGTTTCCCTTCCAAGGGCGGGGTCCCTCGTTGGACATGTGGTGGGCTTGGAACCCGCCAGGCAGGGCTTTTTCGTGATTCGCCTTGCCCGTTTGCGCAGGCCGGATGGTGGGGTCGAGGGGGTGCGCGATATTCCCGGGGATGGAGGGTTTCGTTTCGATGGCGTCCCCCCCGGACCCTACTCGTTGGAAGTCATTGTGGATGGACGACTTGCCATTACCAAGGAAGTCGTAATTCCTGCCGGGGGCCCGGCCCTCCGTCTAGAATTGCGACCTTGAAGAATGCCCCACAAGAGGGGGAATTTAGGGTATCTTGTGGGTGTGGGCCCCGCTACGTGGGCCCCTTCACATCCCCCTAATTCTGAACCCCTACACAACCATGCTCAGAAATTCCTTCATCGCGGCCGCGGTGGTCCTGTTCGCAGGAACGTCTCAGGCCCAATACATGGCCGAAGACTTCTCATCCGGTGTCCCGCCAACAGGCTGGTCCGAAGGGAATAACGGCAATTCCGCAGGCTGGGAAGACGGCGGCGCCGTTGCCTGGCACGATGACTACACGGGTTACAACCTGAATAGTCTCGACAGCTCAGCCGCCGACCTGACCGGGTCCGCAAACGCTGAGTTGAGCTGGGTCAACACCAACACCTATGCGACCTGGACCATGAAGAACTCGGTTTCCGTCAATGGAACCGAAGTTTGGTCCCAAGATGCCAGCACCGGAGCTAGTGGTGTCATGACTGTCGACTTGACCGCCTACGATGGCAATGCCTCCGTGTCCCTCTCGTTCCTCTACGAGGGTGACTACGCCAACGATTGGAAAGTGGACGACGTCGCCATCGATGATCCTGCTCCGCCTCCACCCCCTAGCCACTCGGTTTTCTCCGAAGACTTTGAGTCTGGCGTGATTCCTCCCGCTGGTTGGATTGAAAACAACAACGGCAACGATGTCGGTTGGGAACCTGATCCCTACCACACCCTCAACGGCGCAAGCAGCGCCTGGCACGATGACGACAACGGGTACAACCTGAACAGTCTCATCGCGGGTGGCATCGACTGCTCCGGCGAAACCGGCCTCGTCCTCAACTGGGACCAGGACAACACTTACTCGACCTGGACCGCTCGCAACTCCGTGAACATCAACGGCAGCGAAGCTTGGTACCAGGATAGCGGTGGTTTGGGTGGAGTCTCCTCCCAGTCCGCTGACCTTGCAGCCTACGATGGCTCTGCAGGCCTCGAGATTGAATACCTCTACGAAGGCGACTACGCCAACGAGTGGTCCATCGACGATGTCGACCTCCGCGCCGATGACGGTGGCGGTGGTG
Source organism: Planctomycetes bacterium UBA1135 (assembly GCA_002311925.1). GTDB lineage: Bacteria > Planctomycetota > UBA1135 > UBA1135 > UBA1135 > UBA1135. Next base: position 15,371 of record DCAK01000109.1, on the reverse strand, counting down.
GCGGCTTGAGTCTCTCTGTCAGCGGTCTTGTCGCTGGTGGATCGGCTACCTTGACGCTGGACAACGCTGGGCCAGGGGCGGCTTGCCTCTTTGCTTGGTCGTCAGCCGGCGGAGGCCCAACCTCTACCGTGCTTGGTGATTGTGATCTCTCTCAGCCCATCAACCGTCTGCCCTCCGTCACTGCGGACTCCGCTGGTTCTGCCAGCATTTCCGCCGCGGTGCCTGCTGCTGCCGCTGGTCTCAGCATCTGGATTCAGGCTGCTGATTTGAGCACAGGCGAACTCTCGCCCTCTCTCGCCGAAGTCGTCGGTTA
>DCAK01000109.1:11247-14917 GCA_002311925.1 Planctomycetes bacterium UBA1135 | reverse complement strand
CTCGGATTTTGGGGTATCCTGGGGCGTAGGTGAATTCCACTTCACTGCTCACATCCCCCTGATTCCTCAACCCCTTCTAATCGATGCATAGAATCTCCTTTGTCGCGGCCGCCGTTGTCCTGCTTGCAGGCGTTTCTTCGGCCCAATACCTGTTCGAAGATTTCGAGTCCGGTGTCGTTCCTCCCGCTGGTTGGACTGTAACCAACAACGGCACCTCTGCCGGTTGGGTACCTGACCCGTTTCATAGTTTGAATGGGTTCGCGAGTGCTTTTCACGACGACTACACGGGCTACAACCTCAATAGTCTCGATAGTCCTGCCGCTGACTTGACAGGGTCTTCATCCGCTCAGCTTAATTGGGATCAAGATAACTACTATCCCACCTGGACTCTGCGTTGCTCCGTGCTCGTCAATGGAACTGAAGTTTGGTTCATTGACAACTATGGGACAGGTTACGTAACCCATCAGGTTGTTGACCTCAGCGCCTATGACGGCAACTCTTCCGTGTCTGTCTCCTTCCTGTACGAAGGCGATTACGCAAACGAGTGGTCCCTTGATGACATCACCATCCAAGACCCCCCTCCACCTCCGCCCCCAAGCCACTCAATCTTCTTTGAAGATTTTGAGTCTGGAATGGTTCCTCCCGCCGGTTGGACTGAAAACAACAACGGCAACTCTGCTGGTTGGGAACTCGACCCGTTCCACATGCTGAATGGTCTTTCGAGTGCCTGGCACGATGACTACACCGGTTACAACTTGAACGGCCTCGCTAGCCCGACAGTCGATTGCTCCGGTGAAACAGGCGTTTATCTCGAATGGATGCAGGACAACGTCTACCCGACCTGGACTCTGCGTTGCTGGGTGGAGGTTAACGGGAACGAAGAGTGGTACATCGATGCCGGTAGCCCGGGTGGCGTTCGTCAGGAGTCGGTTGACCTCAGCGCATACGACGGCAATTCCGCAGTCAAGATTGAGTACATTTTCGAAGGTGATTACGCCAACGAGTGGTCTCTCGATGACATTGACGTCCGCGCCCCTGATGGTGGAAGTGGTGGATTCACACTTTCCGTTGCCAACTTGGTTGCTGGAAGTACCACCACCCTGTCACTGGCGAATGCCGGCCCCGGTGCGACCTGCATCATTGCCTACTCGGTTTACGGTGGAGGCCCCACGAACACTCCGGTTGGCTCCGTTGACTTGACCCCTCCTATCCGCCAGCTGCCTGCCGTCCAAGCGGACTCCGCAGGCGCAGCCAGCATTTCTGCTTCCGTGCCCCCGCACGTTGGCGGATTGAATGTCTGGATTCAGGCTGTCGACTTGGGTGGCCCAGAACTTTCGAACTCTTTGGCCGAAACCGTCGGTTAAGAGACTTAAGGTCCTTATTCGGAGCTCTCCCCTAGGGGAGGGCTCCTTTTTTATTATTGGCTAAGAGGTTCCTCTCCAGGTTCTTCCAAGTGGCCACTCAACCGAGCGCGGGCATCTCCCACCAAGCGCGATGAAAGAAGTTTTCGGGAATCGTAAAGGCGGAGATGATCTTCCAGAGTCGAGGAGGAAGGGTCCTGCAACTCATCACATGCCGCCAAGCCAAGCCGGGGTTCTCGCTGCGTGACGGGGAGCAATCCCGACCTCCGAGACGACAAGCGGAAAAAATGTCGGGCATCGTCGAACCGACCTTGGGACAAAGCCCACCAACCGCTTATATCGAAGGCTCGTCGGTCGTGAGGAAATCTAGCCCGGCTTGATTCCAAGGTCTGTTCAAAGGATTCTGAACCCACAGAGCCCAGCGCGGATTCCGCCAATGAGTTGAACAAGACGTTGGGGTCAGGCTCAAGATTCCAGCCAAGAGGGGGCGGGGTGGGGAGGGGGGCGGTCAACCTCCAGGATCGTGGTGATTCGAAACGGGTAAGGAACTCCATTGCCACCCTGGAAGCTTCCGGAAGCACGGAATCCTTCAAGGAAAGGAGCCAAAGGCGGTCTGGATGAAGCCGCTCGGGATGGGAACGGCTGGCCATCCATTCCGCCAGCCTGGAATCGACTTCCAGCCCATGTGCTCCAAGGATGCGGAGATTCCGGAAAAACCCCTCGCACCCTGGCAAGGTTGACTCCTTTCCTTCGACTGGAGGTAGAAGAGAAGGCTCCAGGTCCGCCAGAGGCAAGAGGAGCCCCTGCTGGACGGACGCTAAATCGGATGGCTGTTCCACTTCTTGCGGTGAAGAAGTTCGGGCTCTCGCTATTGCGGATGCCAATCGTGGCCGCAGAGGATGGGAATCAGGAAGCGCCTCCACCTCGGAGCGAACCCAATTCCGAGTCTCCATTTCCCCGAAATGGATGCCACCCAGGACCATTTGGCGGGCTGCTTCCGGTTCCATTCCAGGGGTTGCCAGAAGATCTTGGAAGACATCCTTGAACTGAGGGAGGGACTCAGGGAGGCCTCGCACCAAGCCGACGGCGCCGACCTTGCGTACCTGAGCCGACGCGGTCGGGTCGCGGACCAATGCGGCGCACCGCGCGGCATCTCCAGCCTGGGGGTCCTGGGAGAGATGCAAAATCCAGGCCTGTTGGGCCGGTGGAGATTGTTGGGGAAGAATTTCCCAGACGAATTCTCTGGCGCTTGGGTCCACTGGAGCCAAGCAGATTGCGGCGGAAGCAATCTGGTCTGGCCGTAGAGAGTCCCGCTTGGACCACCAGATATTAAAGGCCGGCCTCGCTCGTTCCTCCTGGAATAGGATGGCAGCCAAGGTTCCGCTCTGTGGGTGAGTCAATCCTTCCGGGGAAGCCAGCCACTCGCAATATAGGTCAAGGGATTCCTCGGACCTCAGGCGGCGCGCTTGCTCCACACGAAAAAAGCGACCCTCAGGGGTCGTCTCTAAATCGAAGCGCTGCTTAAGTCCTGCAACCACTTCGGCGGGAGGGAGCAGATCGGAGAGCACGTCATAGCCGGCTTGCCAAATGGCTGCTGTTCGTTCATCGGTCCATTCCCAGAAAAGGCGCAGCAACGCCACCTGGCTTCCCTCCTCCCAGGCGTTCCTTCCCATTCTTTGGAGCAGGCCGCGATTCCCCACCTGCATGGTTCTTTCCATCAGGCCGATGCGTCCTACGGAATCAAGGCAGGAGGAATAAGCCTCCAGCCATAAGCCCTCCAGTCCTCGGGAATTCCCAGGGTCGGCGGAAAGAAGAGCGGCCGCATGCCTGGGCTTGGCAAAGGTCCGCAAACCCGCAAAAAGTGAACGGAGAATCTCCGGAGATTGACCAGGTCGAGCCAATGAGATGAGGTCGTCGGCAGAGCGTTCCCCCCAAGCTCGAATCATTCGAAGGACAACCTTGCCTCTTCGAGCGGCTGGGATTCTCGAGTCGAAGGCAATCCCAAGCATGATTTCGTACGCGGCGGATTCCGGAGCTTTCATGAGCCAATCCATGAAGCCCGAGGAGTCCATTGGGACGGAAGGGATGCCGTCCGCCAAGAGGGGAGCATGGAGAAGGGCGCGCTCGCCAAGCCGCTTCCTCTCTTTCTCGGGCATGGGCGTCCTGAAAAGTTCAGGTAGCAGGCGACCTCTCCAATCCAGGGAAAGAGGGATTCCATGGTCAAGAAGGATGAGCGTGAAGGCCAACCGCTCTTCTGGGGCCCAGCCCATGAAATCCAAGGCTTCTAAGCGACCGGACTCCTCTTGCCC
>DCAK01000109.1:6375-11164 GCA_002311925.1 Planctomycetes bacterium UBA1135 | reverse complement strand
CCGAGGTTCTTCCCTGTAAGGGAGGCGAGAAGATAGGGCCTCAGTCCGGGAAGGCTGGAAAGGAGTTCAGCGACTCCTTTGGAGGGAGCCCACCCCTGTTCCAGGAACCCTCTCAAGTCGACAGTCAAGGCCGCCCGGTCGGAGGGGGAGAGGTCCGCTAGCCACGTAGGAAGGGATTCGAAGGGGAAAAGTCCCAGCCGAAGGGAAACTCCCAGAGCAGGGAGAGAGTCCTCTCCGTGCCGAGAGAGATTAGCCAATATCGATTCAAGTNNCAGGGCTGGGAGGAGAATATTGCGCCGCTTCCCAAGCCGTTTCAGAAATTGGGGTTCGCTTGAGCCCAAGGAGAGCCCACTGGAGGCATGAAGGGTCTCCCTGGAGGCCACGCGCCGCCGCTGCGCAATAGCGGTCCTGCTGGTGGGGTTCTCCTTCTTCCCACATGGCGTGAATCCGCTCCTTGGAGGGTGGGGCAGATTCCCACTCGGCTGCGATTCGGCGAATTCTGAATTCTTCAAGCCACGCGCTCTCCTCCTGAGCCGAGCAATGCAGGGAGAGAAGAAGGGGGATGAAAACTCCCATGGTGAGGAATCCTAACCCAAGGCAGCTTCCGGTTCAGCCCTGCAGGAGCGACTCCAGCAGGTCCAACTGCTCGGGATGATTGACGTTCAGAAAGGGGCCCGGTCCGGGGACCGGGAGGTCGAGCACGGAATCGGGGTGACTTTCCAGAAGGTCCCTCAGCGGTTGGTCCGGTTTGAAACCGAGCACCTCCTTCACGCGGGAATGTCCGAGCAGAAGAGGGTGGCCGCCACGACCTCCGGCAGTCACCGGCCGGACCAGGCCGCTTTCGGGGGAATCCAGGGCATCGAGGGCGAGCACAAGAGCGGCGACCACTTCCTTGGAAAGAAGGGGAACATCGCAAGGATGCACGAGGGCGGAAAACGGGCTTCCCCCTTCGCTCGCAATCAAGGCCTCCAAGCCCGCCTGCAGGCTTCCGGTTCTTCCCGTCTCGGGGGTTGGATTCAAGACCACCACGTCGGCCCCGCTTTCTCCTCTTTCGGCAATGGCGGATTGGCTTTCAGGGCTCAGGACCAGGGCCACTTTGTGGGCTCCACCTTCGCGCAATGCCTCCACCAATCGAGGAAGAATCCAGTTGCCTTGGATTTCCAGGGCGGCTTTCGGGAACCCGAAGCGCTCCCCCCGGCCGGCGGCGAGAAGGACGGCAAGCGGAGGCCCCTGCGGCATTTCAGATGCCGAAGGTTTCGGCCAGGATGGACTTGGCCAAGGATGGATTGCGGGTGCCTCGAATCAAGGCTCTCCCGTCCTCGAACAGAATCACCTGGCAGTTTCGGGATTGGAAGCGCAAAGTCCGCCCCTGCTGGAGGGGCTGGCATTCTTCATGCAGGCTCGCGGCCATCTTTTCCAAATCAAGGGGGCCCTCCATGAGGGGGATTTGAACCGAATCCCCGCCGCAGAGGATTTCAGCTTCCGCCCCGCCGGCGCGCCCGTCCAGCCATGGGAAATCACGGCGGCCGCAACAGGGGCAGTCGGGATCCTTCCGTGCGGCAAGAACCCGTTGCTCCTGGCTCCAGACATCCAGGTGAACAAAGCCCCGAAGGAGGTCCCCAGGTCTCCCCAGGAGCCATTTAAGGGCCTCCAGGGAGCCGCAAGCTGCCATGGACGAGGACGTGGCCCCGAGAATACCTTCCGTCGCGCAAGAGGGCGCTTTTCCGCTTTCCGGGGGTTGGGGCCATGTGCATCTCAGGCAGGGCCCGCCGGGGACAACGGCGCCGGCCATTCCCCAGGATCCCACGGCGCCCATGTAGATCCATGGGAGGTCTTCCGCCACGCAATGGTCGTTGAGGAGGTAGCGAGTTTGGAAATTATCCGTTCCATCCATGACCAGTTGGGCTCCGCCAAGAAGACTGGCAACATTGTTGCTGTTCAAGTCCGCGCAGCGGGGTATGAATTTCTGGCCCTTGCCCGCGGCCCTCAAGAATCCGGCCGCCGCTTCAGCCTTGGTTCTTGCCTCATCCGCATCCTGATTGTTGAACAAAATCTGGCGAGGAAGATTGGAGTCTTCGACCACATCCCGGTCGATGAGAATCAGGGTGCCGACCCCCGCGCGCGCCAGGAATTGGGCGGCGGAACCCCCGGTTGCTCCCAATCCGACGACGGCGACGGTGGAATCCTGCAACCGCGCCTGGCCTTTCTTTCCGATTGCGGGAAAGGCAACTTGTCGGGAATAACGGGAAGTGCTCATGGGGTGCGAGAGGGGGGACTCGAACCCCCACAGGTTTCCCTACAAGGTCCTAAACCTTGCGCGTCTGCCAATTCCGCCACTCTCGCTGGAGGGGCCGTTGCGGCCGCGGCTCCGAGGATACCTCCCCGGAAAAACTGGGGTGGGCAAGGGGACTCGAACCCCCGACCCCCAGAACCACAATCTGGTGCTCTAACCAACTGAGCTATGCCCACCGCAGATTTGGCCGGAAAGTGTACCGTCTCCTGGAATCCTCCAAGGGAGGGCGAGGAGGGTGGCACGCCCGGGAGGAATCGAACCTCCAACCGCCGGATTAGAAGTCCGGTGCTCTATCCAATTGAGCTACGGGCGTAGCTGGAGCACATTGTCCGAATTCCCCGACCAGGAAATCCAGGGGAGGGGAAAGAATTTCGCGCGAGGAATGGCCCATCCAAGCCACCTGGGCCCAACCCCTGTCCTTGAGGTAACCGCTTTGGGCTGCTGCCAGGAAGCCCTTGCGCATGCAGGCCTGGTCGAAGGAATCCCCATCCATTCCCGGCGGCAGGGGAAAGGTGGCGACCACCGGGGCCGCGCAAACTTCCGGCGCGAGAGGAACGAGGCCGGCTGCACGGAGGCGGTCGCGAACCCAATTCCCCAGGGACTCTTGACGCTTCATGACCGCTTCCCAGCCTTCATCTTCGAGGATTTTCAAAGCCTTGAGAAGGGCCGCCAAGGGGCCAGAGGGGAAGGTATTGACCGGGCCCCGGGTTCGCAGATGAAGGGGAAGGTCCAGTGCGGGTGGAAGGGTTTTGGCAGGGAGGCAATCTAGGAATCCGGAGCGGACTCCCACGAAGGACACCCCGGGATAAGCTCCCAGGCATTTGCCGCCGACCCCGGAAACCAGGTCCGCACCCTGGGGGACTGGAAGGCAGCCAACCGCGCTCACCGCGTCGAGGCACAGTCTCAACCCTCGCGCTGAGCAGAGCCTTGCCAAGGATTCCGCGGGGTTGGCAACACCTGTGCTGGTTTCCAACTGGACGGCCCACACCCAATCTCCCGGAGAGAGTTCGGCTAGAGCCGATTCAACCGATTTCATGGCCCAAGGAAGGCCCCAGGGGCTGGAATGCGTGGTGAAGGAAAGCCCGGCTGCGCGCGCCTGTTGTTGAACTCGTTCACCGAAGGCGCCATTGGCAAGGACGATCCCGGAGGGATTCCCCGGGAGGGCGGCAAGGCAGGCAGCGACAGCGTCGTTGGCGAGAGTTCCGGTTCCCGAAAGAAGAGCGATTTCCTTGCCTCCGAGAAGTCGGGCGAGACTTGCGCGCACGGATTGGTGGAGAACAAGGAAGGAAGGGCTTCGGTGGTAGAGGTGGGGAGATTGAAAAGCCCGCCTGGCCCAAGGGTGGATCACCGGGGGGCCGGGAAGGAGGGAAAGGAATTCGTCTCCCTCCCTCGGGTCCTCCTGGAGCCTTCTCCCGAATCTTTCCGAAAGCCGGAGACTGGCAGGGGGGACTGCGGACAAATCCAGCGCCATCGGAGTGAATTCGGCGTCCCCCTGAATCGTCGCCGGACCCAGGGGCGCGAAGCCGATGCGTTGGTAGAGGGGAACCTGCTTGGATACACCCGAAATGACGAGATGGCTGTAACCGGCTGCAAGTGCATGTCGATGAATGGAGTACAGGAGCCCCATCAGGACGAACCCCCGCCTCTCACCCGGAACCACCGTCAGGAGCCGGACCTCGAACGGCTTGGGGCAGGATTGCAACATGGAACCCGGGTCTTCAAGGCGACCTGAAACGGAAAATGGAGCCTGGCCGTGACCCGACACCATGCCAATGACCTGGGAATCCCTGCGGCACAGGAAGTAGAGATTCTTGTCGTGGAATTTGTCCACATGTCTTCCCGAACCATCGTCCGGGTACTGGCCGAGTTCCTGGACGAGCGACTTGTAGTTCAGCTGGTGAATCTGCTCGATGTCCTCCGGGGTGGTCGCCCGGTCGAAGCGCAATCCTCCCAGCCGGAAGGAATCGGATTCCGATTGCGAGGTGGCGGGGTGCTGAATGCCGTGGGGCATGGCCACACCCTAAAGCCTCTGGCCAAGGGCGTCGGTTATTGGACGACCAGGGCCAGGGAATTACTGAACACCAAGCTTCCTCCCGAGCGGGCCGCTGCCTGGGTCCAGACGGGGATTCCGGAGATTCCAGGCGGGACCGGGGCCTGGAGGGTGGCGACGCCATTACCCCCGGCAAAGGCGGGAGGCGTTTGTTTGATGGGAGGAGACAAGTCCACCATGCCCCATGGGGTCTGGGTGGGCCCCGGGCCAATAAGGGAGTAGGCAAAAGTGACGCGAGTTCCGGGAGTGCAACCTTCAAGGGAGAGAGTCGCCTGCCCGCCGGCTGTCAATCCGTTGACTGAGTAACGCGGGGCGAGGTCCAGTAATTGTGTGTCCATGGGCGTGGGTTTTGATTTTCCGCAAGCAACCCATTCGTCGTATGCAATTTGGCCTTTTTGGTTGGTCGAATTTTCAGTGAGAAGAAACTCGATGTACTCCTTTGTAGT
>DCAK01000109.1:6005-6286 GCA_002311925.1 Planctomycetes bacterium UBA1135 | reverse complement strand
ACTTTGTAGTGGTTTGGTGGAGGACCTGGACTTCGACCTGAACCGCTTCTGAAGGAATAGGGAAAAGGGTGTCATCCCAATATTGCCCATCTGGGTAGGCATAGCCCACCGGTGCGGCCTGTACGCTCTCGAAGGCGGAATAGGAGAAGCCGCGAGGGGGAATGCGATTGTCGAAGTAAACCTTGTTGGCGAGGGCGAGATGAAACGAGGGGCCCTCCGGGAGCCCGGTTTGGGCCGCCATTGAGGCATCCAGGCCTAGCTTGACCTCGTAGATCTTGGTG
>DCAK01000109.1:892-5906 GCA_002311925.1 Planctomycetes bacterium UBA1135 | reverse complement strand
GTCGTAGGCGCCATGTTCCCCGACCACTAAACCCACCGAATCAAAAAACTGCGCGTGAATCCACATTCTCCGACCCTCCGGGTACCCAGTGGGAAGCTTGTGCCCGGTTTGATTTGTGATGCGAACCTCGAGGTCGTGAACCGATTGAGTGAGGTCGAGGTCTGAGGCTCTGGCCAGCATGTCTTGGTTGGTTCGGATGGCGTCCTCGAAAAGAGCGGGGTCCAGAAGGGAGGCTTCGTTTGCTCCGTAGAGAAGAAGACTCTGGTCCAGGTGCCCGATAGCTCGCGGAACCCAGGTGTTGGCGCCGGCGAATGAGTGGAGAGGAAGGTCGTTGCGGACGGTGGGATTAAACCCGGGGGGCGTCGCGGCGCCTGTCGCGTCCGGCATGTGGCAGTCCTGGCAACTGCTGACCGAGGTCAGATTTCCCCCGAATCGCCCGCCCATGTCGATGGGGGCCTGGGCGAAGGAACTCATGGCCCACTCACTGAAGGTCCTCTCCAGGGGAAACTGGTCCAGCTTGTTGTGCGTTGGATGGGGCGCATCCAATGTGTCCAGGATGTAGGTGTCCGCGGAAGAGGGGACGGCCCCTCCCACCCGCAGGAGGGCTGGGTTGGACACTTCGTGGCAAGTCGCGCAGAGGAGGGAATCCTGATGGAAAGGGGATTCCTCCCACGCATGCCATGGGAAGGATGCTCCCAAATCGAAGGGACCGCGCCTCCGGTCCAGAGGGTCGAGAATGTATTGGCCCCCGTGCGCGTCGTCGGGGGGCATGGCAAGCCCTCCAAGAATGCCGGTGTCGGAAGCAGGATTGGAAGCGTCGGCGATGGGGTCCACCATGCGATGACAGGAATGGCAATTCACTCCGTCGTAATCATGCCCCGTAAGGGCGCTCCCATCCGGTGGCGTGCTGCGGCCTTCGATCCAACCCCCTGGAGAATGGCAGCGGATGCACATGCCTCCGGAAAAGGGCATGTCCTGTTCGGCGATGGTCATGGCGGCGTGGAAGACCGGGTCGCGCATGGACTGAGCCATCATTCCGCCCGCCCAATCGGCATAGGGTTCCACCGCGGGGTCGTACCCCCCGTGGCAGGCAAGGCAGTCGAAGCTGGAGAGAAGGGGGTCCACCAGCGCATGCGGCTGGCTTCCGGGCTGTTCAAAATCCCGTTCGGTGGAAGCGGGGGTGGCAGCGAGGAAAAGCCCCACCATGCCGGCGGGGGCGGCCAGAAGGGCCGCCACCGCCCTGACTGAAGGGGCGAGCGAGAGAGTTTTCATCGGAAGGGTTCCCTTCCAATTCTAACCCAGAAAATCAGGGGCGGATGAGGAAGGAAAAGGAAAGGGTGTCCAGTAGGGTCCCGGAAAGTGAGGCCACGACGACCTCGTAGGAAAAGGTCCAGAGTGGAGATCCAGGCGGAATGGCATGTTGGAAAAAACTTTCCCCGGAACCGGACGCCGGGATAGAAACGAACTCAGGGCCAGCTAGCCAGCCCGTCGGAGGCCAGGGGTTTCCCCAGGGCAGGAGGACCCTTGAAGCCACTTGGACATCGACGGGGTTGGGGGAATGGTTTCGAATCCGAATCGGAACGGAAAGCGTTTCTCCTGCCCGAAGGACCACCCCGTGGGGTTGAGCTATTAGGCTCACGTTCGAGGCCCCCGATCCTTCTTCAATGCTCGTCGTACCCGCGAGGTAGATGAAGTCTCCATCGGGAGTTCGGTCGTTGTCAGCCGCGTTGCCCGCCGCGTAGAAACGAACGGTTCCGGAGCCCGCGGGAGGGGATTCCCAGGAAACCCTCCAGGAGATTGGGCCATCAAGGAATCCGAAAAAGGTCCCAACCATCTTTTGAGAGATGTAGGTTCTTCCATTCCCCGTTCTCAGGCGGGTGTAGGGGTCCACCACCTTGAAATGGCCAAGGGCATTGCCGTAGCCATCGTCGGCAATGAGTTGAAAACCCCAACGATCCTGGCCGGGATCCATGATTTTCACTGAAAAGGTGTAGGTCCAGCCCGGGCGCCAGGAGGACGGGGCCCCGATGATGGAAAACTCTCCGTTTCCCCTGTCCAGGGGATTGGAGTCATGGCAAGCCGTGCAGTTTTTGAATTCGATTGGATCCCCGGCGTAGCCAACGTCGGGGCCTGAAGAGGAAGAGGCGGACAAAAGAAGAGCCGCCGATCCTGCTGCAAGAGCAAAACCGGCGGCGGAAGGAAGGATTCTCCCCAAGGGGACTCCCCAGAGTTACCAGACCAAAGGTATCAGCCTAGGTCCGACAATTTTGGTTGCGTTGAAATTCGGGTCGTTGTGGTCGTGACGGAAATGATTGCCGTACCACATCACCACATCTGTATTGTCCACGCTTTCTCCGTTGATGAAGTTGTCGAGGTGAGGGCCGGTTCCCCAGCCTTGGCCAGAGTCATCAATTTGATTGCTTTTGTACTGCAGGAACCAGGTATCTCCTTCGCCGTAGCTATCGACTTCGCCGTCGACATGGTGACCAAAGAAGTCGCCAGGAGCGATGGCATAAGTGTCTCCTGAGTCAGGGTCGGTTACTCGCCAGTGGCGGAAAGTCGCGGCGTTCCGGTCACGAGACTGTTCGGTGGCGAGGTGAGTGGAGGTCCAGTTCCCCATGGAACCGTTGTATTCGTAGAAAGAGTTGGTGCCGTCACCGAGATTGAAGTCAAACCGGAAGTAGCAGTGATGGGTATGGGCCCGGCAAGTGCAGGAGTTCTGCACGGCCTCGAAGCCCCACCAAGCCTTGATAGTCCCGTCCACACCGAACCTCCACTGTGGGCAGTAGCGGTACCAACCCGCCGAGCATTCGCTTTTGAGGACGACTTCATTGCCATCGCGGTAAACAGCGACTCCGTGAAAGTTGCCGCTGTCGTTCTGGGAGTCAAGGACGGTGGAAGCACCACCGAAAGCGTGACGGATTCCGCTTGCCAAGTCACGACCGGAAGCTTGGAAGGCGTTTTCCTCGTCTTGCCAATCCCGGTAAGGGCCACAGGCGTTGTTGTCGTAGAGGACGCAGTTGATGGGAACATGAGCCTGGTTAAGGACGTTCTTGCCACGGAAGCGCACATCTTCCAAATCGATTCCAGATCCCCATGTTCCGGAAGAGGCCGCTGGTCGGGTCATTTTGAAGGCCCAAATTTCGGTGTTGCCAAGGAAGATGGTGACAGAGGCTGAGCCGGAACCACCGCCGCTGCCCCCCGCGCTTGGCGGAGGGTTGCAGGCGGAGGAGGCCAGTGGGAAGTAGGGTGAGGCCGGGGCATAGTGAACCAGGAGGTTGGAGCTGAAGTTCACTCCGACGGTCACAGGATCCAGGCCGTCCTTGAGGGGGATAATTCCGACTCCAATCACACGGTCACCCGGGCGGGAAGGGTCGTAGAAGAGTTCAGGCATAGGTCGCACTGGCTGGTAATCGCCGGAACGAATCATGGGCCCGAGATCGGGGTCGGCGGAAACTGTCTCTACCGCAGCGAGGAATTCATCCACACTGGGGCGGGGTTGGCCGTCCAGAATCTGGAAAACCACATCGGCAGGATTCTCCATGTCCCCGGTCAGCGCGAAACCGAAACTTCCGTCATAGTCGAATCCCTCAGCGCGGAAGGGGGTCCCGATTTCAGGCACGCCTTTTTCGTGGGGTGTGAAGCGAAATCTGAGAAGACGCCAATTCGAACCCGCAAGGGGGGCAAGGGCCCCGTCCTTTAGATCATCCATGAAGGAGTCAATCTCTTCTTGGTCGGGGCCCAAGGGCACCACTTCGATTCGAATCTGGTCGCCATCCACGTTCCCTGGGTCGGGAGCGGCAAGGGGAGCGACGGGGTCGCCGGAGCCCCCCATGAGGGAGGCGAAAAGGAGAAGGACAGGAATCCGAAGCATTTTGATGAAGGGGAGGGGGGAGGTTGGAAGGAGACAGGGGATGCTGATGCACCCACCCACAAGTCCATCCTACAACACGAATGGAGGGGAAAAGGTGCTTCATGTTGATGAATTGACCCAGTCTGGTCTCCGCGTGATAGAGTGGAGCAAAGGCAAAAAAATGCCTACCCCAATGAAATCCATCCTCCCCCTTCTTTCCCTTTCCCTTTTCGCGTCCCCGGTTTTTGGCCAAGGTGTCGTATTGTCTGAGGACTTCAATGCTGGTCAGGTCCCTCCCTCTGGTTGGTCCGAGGACAACAACGGCAACAGTTCCGGCTGGGAGCCGTATTACGACCAGGCCCGCCATGATGATTACACGGGGTGGAACGACAATTCTCTTACAACGGGCGGTCTTGACATGACCGGGTTGACGGGGATGCACTTGGTCTTCGACCAAAACAACGTTTACCCGTCCTGGACATACCGCAACGGCGTCGAAGTCAGCACCAACGGAGGCGGAAGCTGGTCGGAAATCTGGTCCCAAGGTTCTAGTGCCTCTGGCGGATACAACACTGAGGATATTGGCTTGGGCGCCTATGACGGATCTTCTGGGGTCCAATTGAGATGGCGTTTCCAGGGCGACTACGCCAACGAATGGTCAATTGACAATATTCTTGTTGAAGATGGAAGTGGCGGCGGCGGCGGTGGCGGCGGTGGCGATTACTCAATCGCGGGCCTTGTCGCCGGAGGGATGGCCAGCTTGGTAGTTGAAGGCGCTGGGGCGGGCAACCAAGTGATTGTTGCTTACTCCGTGACCGGACCCGGCCCCACTTCGACTCCTTTCGGGAGCGTCGATATGAGCCCACCTATCAGTCAATTGCCTGGTGTTACGGCTGGTTCTGACGGAAATGCGAATATCCTCGTATTTGTTCCTCCTGGTATCACCGGCCTCACTGTCTACACCCAGGCTGGCGTCGTTACCGGGTCAGGTGTGACTCTTACCAACTCTCTGGTTGAGGTCGTCCAGTAGGCGGCCTCGCTACCTGGAAGGTCTACCTCCTGCTTTCTCCTTCCTCCGGAAGGACCTACGTCGGCTGTTCCACCGACCCGAGAGAACGGTTGAAGAGACACAACGGCGAAGCGCCCGGAGGGGCCAAGTCC
>DCAK01000109.1:540-695 GCA_002311925.1 Planctomycetes bacterium UBA1135 | reverse complement strand
AGAATTTCCGACCCATGCGCATCCTCCTGATTGGTTCCGGCGGCCGCGAGAGCGCCCTTGCCTGGAAAATTTCTCAATCCCCTCTTTTGGAGAGGTTGGTCGTGGCTCCAGGGAATCCCGGTACCGGGGCCTTGGGAGAAAATATCTCCATTTCG
>DCAK01000109.1:0-237 GCA_002311925.1 Planctomycetes bacterium UBA1135 | reverse complement strand
CTCTCCTATCTGGATGGAGGGGCGGTCTTCCCTCTTGTCATTAAGGCCTCCGGCCTGGCGGCGGGCAAGGGAGTCGTGATATGCCCGGACGCATCCACAGCCGCGGTGGCGGTTAGGCGCATGCTCGAGACTATGGAATTCGGCGATGCCGGCGGCACCATCCTTGCCGAGGAATTCCTCTCCGGTCCGGAAGCGTCCGTTTTCGCCCTGACGGACGGCCGGACCCTGGTCCCTTTG
>DCAK01000003.1:4359-4781 GCA_002311925.1 Planctomycetes bacterium UBA1135 | reverse complement strand
CGCTATCAACCTGACCGCTTGGGGAATGGAGGAAACACTTGGGAGACCGTCATTGGCACGGGAGGAGGATGGCAGGGCTTCGACCCCATCCGCCCCTACCAGCAGATTCCCGGGTTCCTCCTTGTTGAAGTAGATGGTCTTGACGTAACGGGAACTTTTTTCGCAGATTCAGACGGGGATGGCAATTTCGACGACCCTGTGGATTCCTACACCATGCGGTCTTCCACCCCTCTCCCTGTCGGCTTGGTCGCTGAATACACCTTCGACGAGAATGACGCCTCCGATACCGCTCCTGCTCCCCTTGGCAAGGGCATTGATGGGGCTCTCTTGGACGGAGCAACCGTGGGGTCGGGTTTGTCCGGTCCGGGGGGGCTCCACCTTGATGGAGCTGAAGACTGTGTGGAGGCCGGTGCGATTGGAGA
>DCAK01000003.1:3443-4281 GCA_002311925.1 Planctomycetes bacterium UBA1135 | reverse complement strand
ATTGGAGATTACAACATGTCAATCAAGGGAGATCTCACCTTGTCCGTCTTCGGGGAATTCAATTCTCTTGCTTCTGGTGATTGGGACAATCCGCTCCTTTCATATGGGACTGGAGATTGGTATGGGGATGAGGAGGAGAGCAATTTTTCCTGGTGGTTGAGTCTTCAGTCCGATGGAACCCTGTTGGGGTTTTGGGAATATGAAACTGGCTTGAATGTCACCGTCTTTTCCACGGTCCCAGCACCGGTCGCAGCGGGCGAAACTCACCATTACGCAATGACCCGGGATGCTGCCGCGATGGAGGCAAGATTCTTCGTGGATGGCGTTCAACTCGGGGATGCCGTTTCTTTCTCTCGGCTTCCAACTGGCGGGGGCAGGGGGATGGCTTATATCGGAGCAGATGCCATCGCCTGGCAGGGGAGTGAATCGGAGTGGGACGGCATTCTGGATGATGTCCGCATTCACAACCGGGTCCTTTCCAACACTGAAATTGCCCAGATGGCCAAACCCCGGCCCAGTTTTGCGGTATCCAATCTCGTAGCAGGCGCCACCCTCACACTTTCCTTTTCAGGTTGCGCTCCCAACGGCTCGGTCCTCCCCGCCTATTCCTTGATGGGAGGAGGGCCCTTGTCCTCCCCTTGGGGGTCGGTTTCTCTAACTCCTCCAATCAAACAACTGCCGTCCCTTTCCGTCGCTCCCGATGGGACGAGCGGGGTGAACCTCCAAGTTCCGCCTGGAACCACAGGGCTCGAGGTTTGGATGCAAGCTTTGGACATTGGGGGCCAAGTGTTGAGCAACCCTCTAGCTCGCACAATCGGCTAAGAAGAGAATCCGACTA
>DCAK01000003.1:2993-3296 GCA_002311925.1 Planctomycetes bacterium UBA1135 | reverse complement strand
TTCTGGCCGACGACATGGGTCTGGCCTCGCTGCACGCCGAGAACCCGGACTCCGGCCTGCCGACTCCCCATCTCGACCGACTTCGGGCCGAAGGCATGTCGTTCACAGACGCCCACTCAGGCTCCGCTGTCTGTTCGCCCACCAGGTACGGGCTACTCACAGGCCGTTATTCCTGGCGTACTTCACTCAAGTCGGGAATCGTCGCTAAGTGGGGACCGCCCCTCATCGCGGAAGATCGCAGCACCCTTGCTGATGTGGCTCGCTCTGCGGGATTGAAATCCGCCTGCATTGGTAAGTGGCATT
>DCAK01000003.1:0-2929 GCA_002311925.1 Planctomycetes bacterium UBA1135 | reverse complement strand
CTGCATTGGTAAGTGGCATTTGGGGTGGCGTTGGCCTAAGGAAGGTGGGGGCTACACGCGGAAAGCCGAGGAAATCGACTACGGCCAGCCCATCGGGGGTGGGGCTCTGGAAGCGGGATTCGACCATTACTTCGGCGACGACGTTCCCAATTGGCCCCCTTATTTGTGGATTGAAGACGACCGGGCTCTCTCCTTACCCGAGGGGAGGATGGAGGAAGACGATGCGAACGGAGTACGGGCGGGGCCCATGACCCCCGGCTGGAGTTTGGAGGCGGTGCTGCCGGAATTGACTCGGCGTTGCGTGGATTTCATCAGCGACAGAGCTCAGGCTGGGGAGAGGTTCCTCCTCTATTTCCCGATGACTTCCCCTCACACTCCCATCAACCCTTCTGAAGACTTTAAGGGCAAGAGCGGGGTCAACAAGTACGCTGATTTCCTGCTTGAGACTGACTGGTCGGTGGGACAGGTCATGCGGGCGCTCGAACGGAACGGAGTCGCCGAAGACACCTTGGTCATCTTCACTGCCGACAACGGGACTTCCCCGAAGTGTGATTTTCCCAGCCTGGTCAAAGGCGGGGTTGACCTACGGAACGGATGGCGCGGCCACAAGGCGGATATTTGGGAGGGCGGCCATCGGGTGCCTTTCCTGGTTCGCTGGCCAGGGGTGGTGGACCCCGGGTCGCGTTGCGGTGAAACCATCGCCCTGACCGATGTGATGGCGACGGTTGCAGCTGCCGTTGGAGTGGGTATGGAAAAGGGGGAGGCGGAAGACAGCGTCAGCCTGTTGGGGCTTCTCCGAGGGCAGGAAGCGGAAGGACCACTTCACGACGCGGTCGTACACCACAGTTCAACCGGAGAATTTTCGATTCGAGTCGGCCGTTGGAAGCTCTGCTTCTGCCCGGGGTCCGGCGGTTGGTCCGTGCCCCGAGGGAGGGCGCAGGCGGAAAAGTTGGGGCTGCCACCCGTCCAGCTCTATGACATGCGGGAAGATCCCGGCGAAAAGGAAAACCTGGCCCTAGAGATGCCCGAAAAGGTGGCCGAATTCACGGCCCTTTTTCGCCAGGTTGTGGCGCGATTCCCCCTCGACGGCAAGGCCTGGTGGAAACAGCTCCCCTGGCCCGAAGGCTGACCGACTATCCGTTTCTCCTTCCGGGTGAGCTACCTCGGAACGCGGATGTTTTCCACCAGGTCCTGAATTTCCTTCGAGGGAGGGGGGGAAATCAGTGAAATGCAGATGGCGACGGTGAAGTTCAGGAACATCCCCAGGAATCCGATTCCCTCGGGGGAAATTCCCAACCACCAATTTTCGGGAAGGTTGGTTTCGGGGGCCATGAATTTGAAATGAATGATGTAGGCGGCAGTGAACAGGATGCCGGCCAGCATCCCGGCGACGGCGCCTTCCCGGGTGGCCCGTTTCCAGAAGATGCCGAGGAGGATGGCGGGGAAGAAGGAGGAGGCCGCCAGGCCGAAGGCGAAGGCCACGACCTGGGCGACGAAGCCGGGGGGATTCAGACCCAGCCAACCTGCGACGACGACTCCGCCGGCCACCGCAATTCGAGCGGCCAGGAGTTCCGCCTTGGCGCTGATGCGGGGAACCAGGGTGCGCTTGAGAAGGTCGTGGCTCAGGGCGGAGCCGATGACGAGCAGAAGCCCGGCGGCGGTGGACAGGGCGGCGGCCAGTCCACCGGCCGCCACCAGGCCCACCACCCAATCGGGGAGGCCGGCGATTTCTGGATTGGCCAGGACCATGATGTCGGGGTCGAGGGTGAGTTCGTTCACCAGCGGTTCCCCCGCCTCATCCACGGCGTCGGGCCCGACATAGCGGATGCGGCCGTCGCCGTCGTGGTCCGTGAACGCAACCAGGCCGGTCTCCTCCCACTTGTTGAACCAGGGGGGCATGCTGTCCCGGGGGCTGTCGGAAACCGTGGCGATGAGGTTGGTGCGGGCGAACACCGCCACCGCGGGGGCCGTCGTGTAGAGGATGGCGATGAACACCAGGGCCCAGCCCACCGACTTGCGGGCGTCCCGCACCTTGGGGACGGTGTAGAAGCGGACGATGACATGCGGCAATCCCGCGGTCCCCACCATCAGGGCTCCGGTGATGGCCAGGACGTCCAGCATGGACTTGCTCCCGTCGGTGTAGGCGGAGAACCCCAGCTCCCGGTGCAAACCGTCGAGCTTGTCGAGCAGGAAGGTCCCGCCGGTATCGGCGCCGCCGAAACCCAGCTGGGGGACCGGGTTCCCGGTCATCATCAGCGACAGGAAAATCGCCGGCACCAGGTAGGCGAAGATGAGCACGCAGTATTGGGCCACCTGGGTGTAAGTGATTCCCTTCATGCCCCCCAAGACGGCGTAGAAAAAAACCACACCCATGCCGAGGTAGACCCCGACCTCGATGTCGACTTCCAGGAAACGGCTGAAGACGATTCCCACCCCTCTCATCTGGCCCGCCACATAGGTGAACGACACGAAGATGGCGCAGAAGACCGCCACCACCCGGGCGGTTTGCGACGCGTAACGGTCGCCGATGAAGTCGGGAACGGTGAAGCGGCCGAATTTCCGCAGGTAGGGGGCGAGCAGCAGTGCAAGCAGGACATAGCCCCCGGTCCAACCCATCAGGTAGACCGAGCCGTCGTAGCCCATGAAGGAAATGAGCCCGGCCATCGAGATGAAGGAGGCGGCCGACATCCAATCCGCGGCGGTGGCCATCCCGTTTGCGATGGGGGGTACATGGCCGCCGGCTATGTAGAACTCGCTGGTGGAACCCGCCCGCGAGCGGATGGCGATTCCCACGTAGAGGGCGAAGGACAGCCCGACGATGAGAAAGGTCCAGGCTTGAACGGTCATGTCGGTTCCTCCGGCCCGTCGGCGGTCCCTTGAGCGCCTGATTCCGCGTCCCTCTCTCCATCCTCATCCTCAGCGACCCCGT
>DCAK01000083.1:3000-3316 GCA_002311925.1 Planctomycetes bacterium UBA1135 | reverse complement strand
TCCGGTCAGGCATTCGCTGTGGACCCTCACGGCAACCGGCTCTTCCAGGGCTGGATAGTTTTCCGTCCAGGATTCCGGGGCCGGACTCCAGTTGTAGGTCAGGGCCACATGTTCCTTGTCGTTGGGAATCGCGTGGTAGAGGTGGAGCCGGAATTCACCCAGCTCGGTCGGCAGGCGGACATCGTCCACCTTGCGGGTCACCACCTTCTTCCGCCGCCGCTGGAATTCAATCAGGCTTTCGATGGTGAGAATCTTGAGGTCATGTTTTTCGCCAAAGACTTGAAGGTCGGGAAGGCGGGCCATGGTCCCGTCCTCG
>DCAK01000083.1:797-2982 GCA_002311925.1 Planctomycetes bacterium UBA1135 | reverse complement strand
TCCTCGTTCATGATTTCGCAGATGACCCCGGCGGCTCGGAATCCGGCGAGGCGGGCGAGGTCGACGGAGCCTTCGGTCTGACCCGGACGCACCAGGACGCCGCCGGCTCGAGCCCGAAGGGGAAAGACATGCCCCGGCCTGGCAAGGTCGGCTGGGCGAGCCTCCGGATTGACGGCGGCGAGAATCGTGGTCGCCCGGTCGGCGGCTGAAATCCCAGTGGTGACACCGGTGGCCGCTTCGATGGATTCCAGGAAGGCCGTCCCCATCGAGGATGTGTTTTCAGCGACCTGAGCCCTCAACCCGAGTTGTTCGCACAGCGGGCCTTCCATGGCCAGGCAAATCAATCCGCCACCCTCCTTGCGCATGAAATTGATGCCTCCCGGAGAGACCTTCTCCGCGGCCATCACAAGGTCGCCCTCGTTTTCGCGGCGAGGGTCGTCCACGAGAATGACCATCCGTCCGGCCTGAAGGTCGGCGACGGCTTCTTCGACGGTGGCGAAAGTCATTGTCCGGAAGGGGGTTTCCCTGCCCCGCATTCTACCCGGCAACGCTCCCAAACCCCTTGTTTTCAGCATTTTGGGCCGATTGTGGGGGATGGGGTCAAGAAAATCGGGGAATCCAGCCGAAATAACCCTGTGAGCAGGAACACCTCCAGAATCAACTCGGCAGTCGCCGCTTTCGTTGTGAGCGCGGCTGCCGGGGGGGTTCTTGCCCTCGCGGCCATTCCCAAGTTCGAGGGTTTGGCGGAAACCGTCCGAGCCCAGGAAATGGCGATTGAATCGCTGCAGGCGGAGCTTTCCCTCCTCAAGCACGAACAGCTGGACCTCTACCTCGGCTTGGACGCCCAAGCCATGGTCCTCGAGGGCGGGCTCAGTCGGGTGGACGGCCTCCAGAATGAATTCAAGGCCCGCACCGCCGCCATGGAGGAGGACCCCGCTCTCGTTCGCCGCCGGACCCTGGAACGGGACATCCTCGGTCCCGTCTTCCAGCTTTCGGGCGGAGACGCGGTGGGAAGCGCTGTCCTGATTCATCGGTCGGAGGACCCGGCCGACCCTCACTACCTCGCCTTCACCTGCCAGCATGTCGTGCGCGACATTCTCGAAGAAGAAGGTGTCCGCGAAGACCTGCTGGGGCACAACATCCGCGCCTTGTTCGAGCCCATGGACGGACCCGCCTTCCAACTCACCGCCCACATGGTCGCGGAAAACACGGTCCACGACCTCGCCATTCTGCGCATCGAAACCGGAATGGACCTCGGACCGGTGGCATCCCTTGCCCCCAAGATGCGGAGCGACCAGGTTGAAGTCTTCGACCCCATCTACACCGTCGGCTGCCCGCTCGGCACCGCTGCCCAGGCCACCCGCGGAGAGATCACCCGCACCCAGTGGGAAGTGGACGGGGAGAACTACTGGATGGTTTCGAGCCCGGCCTTCTTCGGGAATTCCGGGGGTGGCGTCTTCCTCGAAGAAACCCACGAGCTGGTGGGAATCTTCTCGAAAATCTACACCCACGGTTCCTTCCGCCCCCAGGTGGTCACCCACATGGGGCTCTCGGTTCCCCTGACCACCATCCACGATTGGGTCGGTGAGGCCGGCTTCGCCCACATCCTCCCACGCGACCCCGCCGACCTGCGCCTGGCGGAAGCCAGTATGCAGGATTGATTGAACCCGCAACACATCCCCATTTTCGATGATTGGGCCGTTCTTTCGAGGGCGGCCCTTTCTCGTGGGCCCGGCAGGGGTTGTTCGTGGACCCTGGCAGTGCTCCAGGGGCCAACTGGGAAAGAGGGGTAGACTCGGCCGGTCGTGCGGTTGATTCTCTCTGTTCTCGCCCTCCCCCTCTTCCTCCCCTTTTTCCTCGCCGACTACTCCACAAGGAGCGGGTTCGACGGTGCCCTCGCAACCGCCAGGGAAAACCTCGCGTCCGGCGACCTGGAAAAAGCCACAGAGGCGGGGCGTGAAGCCCTTTCCTTCGCCCCCTTTTCGGCCGAGGCCTACGAGGTCCTCTGGGACATCGCCAAGGCTGCGGAGGACGACCCCGCGAAACTCCGTTGGGGCAAGTGGCTCTACTGGTCTCATCGCTATTCCGGGAATACAAAGGAAGCGGCGGCTGTCGCCGAACGCATTACCCCCATCTGGGCCGATTGGAATGCTGACGAAGCCGTCATTGACGAATGGCGCGCAAG
>DCAK01000083.1:0-605 GCA_002311925.1 Planctomycetes bacterium UBA1135 | reverse complement strand
CCGTGGACGGGGAAAAAGGCAACCCTTGGCGAAAGAAGACCAAGAACTACGAAATCGTTTCCAACCTCGGATACGAGTTCGTGGAAACCGTCTCCCTTGTCATGGAGGACATCCACAAGTTCTACCGGAACATCTACGGCTACCGAAAGAAGGCCCCGCGCCTGAAACTCGTCGTGGGCCAACCTCGCTCCCAGTTCGACCGCTTCTGCATCGATGAGTTGGGGTACGGGCTCTCCGGCAACATCCTGGGATGGTTCTACGACAAGGAAATGACGGTGGCCGCCTACCAGGACGACACTCCTCGCTTCCAGGTCACCATGGAGGAGCTCTACAGCACCCTCTTCCATGAGGCCAGTCACCAGTTCATGTACCTGCTCTGCGAAAAGCCAACCAAGCAGGACCCCCCGACTTGGCTCAACGAGGGAACCGCCTCTTATTTCGAAGGATGCGAGTTGAAATCCGACGGCAGCATCGTCAAGAACAAACCCGCCCTGTTGCGCGTCCGGGAGTGGGCCTCCATCGATAGCGGTGACGGCCACAGCCTCGAAGATCTAATCACGTGCCCTCACCGAAACTACGACGGGAGCTTCTATTCCTATGGATGG
>DCAK01000102.1:24605-25256 GCA_002311925.1 Planctomycetes bacterium UBA1135 | reverse complement strand
CTGCCCTCCCCCGCGTCCTCGCCCAGCCTCAGGCGGAATTTGGCGGACTCGACATACCAGTCGCAGAAATCATCCCAGGTGAAGCGGTAGAGAGCCTGTGCCGCATCATGAAAATCGTAGTTTTCCAGAGCGGAGGACACCTCCTCCACTAGGGCTTCCCGGCGGGACCGAATCCATCGGCTTTCCAGGGAATCGCTTTCCTCGGGGGCGAGTTCTCCCTCAAGGTTCCCCAGGACGAAGCGGGCCGCGTTCCAAATCTTGTTACAGAACCTCTGGCCCAGTTCGAAGCGGTTCTCCGCCAACTTCACGTCCTGACCCTCCCGTGTGAGGACCATCAGCGAAAAACGAACCGCGTCGGCTCCGTACTTCTCGATCATTTCCACAGGATCGATGCCGTTCCCCAGGGATTTCGACATTCGCCGCCCTTGGCCGTCGAGAACGGTGGCGTGGACATAACAGGTGGCGAAGGGGCAACGAGAATCCCCCTCGAAAGCGTCGAGGTTCTCGTAGCCGGCCATCACCATCCGGGCCACCCACAGGTAGAGAATGTCCCTGGCGGTGGACAGGAATTGAGTCGGATAGAAGCGGGCGAGGTCGCCCGTCTCACCGGCGGTTCCCGACTGGCCTGGCCAGCCCAGGGTGGCGAAGGGC
>DCAK01000102.1:16293-24537 GCA_002311925.1 Planctomycetes bacterium UBA1135 | reverse complement strand
CCAGGAGGAGGCCCAGGTGTCGAGGACATCCTCGTCCTGGCGGACGATGGGCTTGCCGGTTTCGGGATGGGCGGACCCGATTTCCAGGTCCTCGACCGAGGCCGCCGGGGTGCCATCCTCGTCGTACCAGACGGGAATCCGGTGCCCCCACCAAAGCTGGCGTGAAATGCACCAGTCCTGGACATTCTCGAGCCAATCCAGGTAGACCTTCTCCCAACGGGCGGGTTTGAAGACCAGGGCCCGGCTTCGCACCGCTTCCATCGCCGGGTCGGCCAGTTCCTCCATGCGGACGAACCACTGTTCGCTCACGAGCGGCTCGATGGCCGTCTTCGAGCGGTCCGAGACCGCCACGTTGTGGACGATTTCCTCCTCGCCGACCAGGAGCCCCAAGGCGCCGAGGGCCTCAAGGACGGCCGTGCGGGCCTCCTCCCTGCTCATACCGGCGAAATCCCCGGCTTCCTCGTTCAAGGTGCCGTCGGGGCTCAGGATGTTCACGATGGGAAGGCCGTGGCGCTTGCCGCGGTCGTAGTCGGCGGGGTCGTGCCCCGGAGTCACCTTGACCACTCCCGTGCCGAAATCGGGGTCCACCGTCGAGTCGGCGACGATGGGGATTTCCCTCCCGACCAGGGGCAGAAGAACGGTCTTTCCCACCAGTTCGCCGTGACGGGCGTCCTCCGGATGGACCGCGACGCCGGTGTCGCCGAGCATGGTTTCGGGCCGGGTGGTGGCCACATCCAGGTGTCCTGAACCGTCCGCGAGGGGATAGCGGAGGGTCCAAAGAGACCCCTTCTGCTCCACATATTCAATTTCGTCGTCGGAAACCGCGGTCCCCAATTTGCAGTCCCAGTTCACCAGGCGGGCGCCTCGATACACCAGCCCCTTCTTCCAGAGCCTCACGAACGCGGTCCGCACGGCCAGCGACATCTCCGGGTCGAGGGTGAAGCGGGTGCGGCTCCAATCGCAACTCGCGCCCAGCCGCTTGAGTTGTTCGAGGATGGCGTCGCCATGTTTTTCCTTCCATTCCCAGACCCGTTCCAGGAAGGCGTCTCGGCCCAGGTCTTCCCGAGATTTTCCGTCCTTCGCCAGCAGGTCCTTTTCCACCACCGCCTGGGTCGCGATTCCGGCATGGTCGGTTCCAGGAATCCAAAGAGTCTCGAAGCCGGACATGCGCCTATGGCGGACCACGATGTCCTGCATGGTGATGTTCAGGGCGTGCCCCATGTGAAGAATTCCCGTCACATTGGGCGGAGGAATCATCACGGTGAAGGTCGGCTTGCCCGTGGGTTCAGCCGGCGGAGACATCAGCCCGGAAGCCTCCCATTCCCGATAGATTTCTCCTTCCATCGAGGAGGGTTCGTAACGGGTGGCCGGCGGTTTCGAGGGTTCCCGGGTCATGCGTCGCGGATTGTCGCACATCCGCTCCCTGCCTCCAGGCTACCGTGGGTGGATGCGGAGGGACCCCTAACCGTGAAAATCGAAATCCTCGCCAATCCCTTTTCCGGCGCCCAAAACGGCCCCACCCGGGCCGGGGATGTCGCGGGTCACCTCGCCAGGCGCGGTCACCAATGCAAGGTCGTAGTCGCCACCAGCAGGGAGGCGGCCACCGAATGGGCCTCGCAGGTCGGTGATGTCGACCGCATCGCGGTCGTGGGCGGGGACGGGTCGCTGGCGCCGGTCGTCGAAGGCCTGACCACCCCCTGCCCGCCTTTGGCCTTGTGCCCGTTGGGAACAGGGAACATGCTCGGAAAGGAATTGAAGATCCCGACCCGGGCGGCCGCGCTGGCCGACATGATTGAAAACGGCCGGGTGCAGGAAATGGACACCGGCATCTTGAGCTCGAACCATGGAAAGGCCCGAAGGAGAAGCTGCATCCTCTGGGGTTTCGGCCTGGACGCCGAACTCATGAAGCGGATGGAGGAGAAACGACAGGGCCCTCTGCACAAGGCCCAATACCTCCCCCTTCTGGGAAACATCCTCAAGAAGTGGAAACCAGTACCCCAGAGGGTTGTCGCCGACGGCGAGGATCTCGGCGAGTTTGATTTCGGATTCGTCTCGGGGACCCACACCTACGCCACGCCTCTTCTCAAGCTCGCCCCCTGCGCATACGACGACGGCTTCTGGGAGCTCTATCTCATTCCCAAATTCACCCTTGCCTCCGGGACGCTCGCCGCCCTCGGGGCGGCCTCCGGCAAGATCGACCATATCCACGGCCTGGTACGAAGAAAGGTGAAGAAGGTCCAGGTGATTGGCAGACATCCGGCCCCCGTCCAAACGGATGGAGACTACATCGGCTGCACACCGGTAGAATTCGAGTTGGACGGAGCCCGCCTCCCCCTCCTCGTGCCCAATCCATGAATCCCCCCTCCCCTTTCTCCCTCGACCCCGGCAGCCCTCCCCTGTTGGTGGCCGGCCCCTGCGTGGTCGAAGGCGAAGCCACTGTCGGCTACGCCCACCAGATCGCGGAGGTCCTTGAGGGTTTGGCCGTTCAGTGGGTCTTCAAGGCTTCCTTCGACAAGGCCAATCGAACCGGAGCCGGCTCACCGAGAGGAGCGGGAATCGAGGAAGGCCTCGCCATTCTCGGCCGCATCGGGTCCGAACTCCAGGTCCCAATCCTCACTGACGTCCACCTGCCGGACCAGTGCGCCCCCGCCGCGGAAGTCGCATCCATCCTGCAGATTCCCGCCTTCCTTTCCCGTCAGACCGACCTTTTGGAAGCGGCAGCGAGGACGGGGAGGGTGGTGAACGTCAAGAAGGGCCAGTTCATGGCCCCCAACGACGCGGTTCAGGCTGCGGCCAAGGTCGCCGCGGCCGGAGATGGCGGCGTAGTGTTGACCGAGCGTGGGACCTTCTTCGGCTATGGCCGCCTAGTGGTGGATTTCGCTTCCCTTCCCGACCTCCAAGAGCCGGGATACCCGGTTCTCCTGGACGCCACCCATTCCGTCCAGAAGCCAGGCGCCCTGGGGAATCGTTCCGGGGGTGATTGGACCCGCGCTCCCCTGCTCATGCGGGCGGGCGCCGCGGCGGGATTCGACGGTTTCTTCCTCGAGACCCATCCCGACCCTGAAACTTCCCCCAGCGACGGACCCAACATGATTCCTCTGGATCGATTGCGGGAAATCCTGGAAGAAGTCCTGGCCATCCAGGCCTCTCGGAGTGACGCTGGGATTCCAGACCCGGCCTAGACGACCTTGTCCTCGAAGCGCTCCTTGAGGCGCTCGAGGTGGCGGCCCAAAATCTTCGAGACCCGGGACTGGCTGATGTCCAACTCGTCGCCGATTTCCTTGAGGGTGCGGCCCTCGAAGAAACGCTTGAAGAGAATTTCGCGGGCCTCCCGGTCCAGGGTTCCGGCGATCAACTCAACCATCTCGCGCAAGTGAACCCCTTCGAGAGGGCCTTCATCCTGCTGGTCCTCCAGGAAATCCAGGCCGGCTTCTCCGTCGCCGTCGCTCGAGCCGGGCTTGCCCACCGCCAGGACGGGGGCGTCCATGCCGGGAGCGAATCGCCGCTGGTATTCCTCCATCGGCATCTCCATTCGCTCCGCCACTTCCTGGTCCAAAGGGTCCCTTTCGAGTTCGGTTAGCAGACCCTCGATGGCGTTCTTGCGTGCGTTGAGCTGGTTCCGCATCGGCCGGGGAAGCCAGTCGGAGGTTCGGCAGCCGTCTAGGATGGCGCCCCGAATCCGGTGCTGGCAGAAAGCTTCGAAGGGGACGCCCCGGTCAGGGTCGAATTTTTCGACCGCTTGAATCAGGCCGCCGTATCCCGCCCCTTCCAGGTCGCCGATTTCCACCGAACGGGGCATCCGAGAATGAAGAACCCGGGCGACCTTGGACACGATGGAGAGATGGAATTCAACCAGCGCGTTCCTTGCTTCGATGGAATCTCCCTGGCGGAAATCCGACCACAACTTCTCCAACGCGGTGTTGGAGGGCTTCTTGAGGCGGACGCGTTTGACCAATGGGAAGGGGGGCGGGGTGGGAGCCGCCATGCGAGCCCCAACATGCCACCAGACCGGGGATACCCAGGTCAAGAAAAAGCCGGAAAAGGACTCTCAGTCGGCCAAAACTCTTTGCTCGGCGACCCTCATTTCCTTGCGCGCGCGCGGGTTCGAGTCGTCGAAACCAAGCAAATGGAGGGCGCCATGGACGATATAGAGCTGTATTTCATCCACAGCGCTGATTTTTCTCCCTTTTGCCTCTTTTCGAGCAAATTCTCGATTGACCAGGATTTCTCCGAACAAATCAGGGTCTCCGTAGGGAAATGCCATGACATCAGTTTCCGCGGGGTCCCCAAGAAAGCGTTCGTGAAGAACGGTGTGTTCCTCACCTCCCAGCAGGGCGACCTCCACAACGGCCTCGGGCGGACCACCGTAGATTTCCCAAACCCTCGTCACCAGCCCACGAGCCAGGGCCAAGGTCACCCCCTTTTCCCGGACGGAAGCCCGGAAGCGAACCTCGGGTTCAGGTCGGATCGGCATAGGCGTTCACGATTCTCTGTACCAATGCGCTTCGCTGGACATCATCCTTTCCGAACTCGATGTGGGCGATTCCCTCGAGATTCCGCAGGCGTCGGATGGCGTCCTCCAGGCCGGTTGCCCCCTGGGGGAGGTCGGGCTGGGTCAAGTCGCCGGTCACCACGGCCCGTCCTCCCTCGCCGACCCGGGTGAGAAACATCTTCATCTGCGAGGAGGTGGCGTTCTGGGCTTCATCCAGAATGACGAATGCGTGATTGAGGGTCCGCCCGCGCATGAAAGCCAGGGGGGCCACCTCAACCACGTCCATCTCGCGCATCCTGCCCGCTGCGGCCGGACCCATCAAGTCGTTGAGGGCGTCATAGAGCGGCCGCAGATAGGGGTCGATCTTTTCAGCCATCGAGCCGGGAAGAAACCCCAACCGTTCCCCCGCTTCCACCGCCGGCCGGGTCAGGACGAGCCGCTTGACCTGCCCGGATTGAAGAGATCGAACGGCGGCCGCCACCGCGAGAAAAGTCTTGCCCGTTCCCGCCGGGCCGGTGGCGAACACCAGATCCTGGTTGGCCATGGCGTCCATGTACTCCTTCTGAGCGGGGGTCCGGGGTTCCGGTGCGGACGAGCGGGCGCGGGAAGCACCTTCCCCACGCCGCGGAGATTCGCCCTCGGGGGAAGGATTCCCGAGGAGGCATTCCTCGACTTGGGATGGAGGAAGCTCTTCGCCCGAGCGAATCTTTTCGAGAATGGATTCGACTCGTCTGGAAACCGCGCGAACCTGCTTCGTCGGTCCCTGAATCTTGAGCGCCCCCTCGCGGGATGAAATCCGCACACCCAACTCACGTCCAAGCTTGCGGGCGTTGCGGTCGTGCAACCCGAAGAGCTGCTGCTCCTCGTCGATCGACAACAGGGGAATCCGATTCTCCAATGAGGGGGCCGACGGTGAGCCGCCGGTCAGCCCACCCTATCCGCCCAGGTGAGGAAGGCGTAGAGAAGGGGGCCGGCGAGAAGGAAGGAATCGACCATGTCGAACATCCCCCCGAGGCCGGGAATGAGGGAGGCCGAATCCTTCGAGCGGAATCCCCTCTTGAGAAGACTCTCGGACAAATCTCCCAGTTGGCCGCCCAGGTTGGCCAGGAGGGCCGCCCCGACCCAAACCGTTGCGGGAAGGGGTTCGGCAAAGGCCGTGGAAGCGACCACCCCTCCGGCCACAAGGCTGCCCACCAGAGACCCAGCGGCCCCCTCCCAGGTCTTCTTGGGGCTCACCTCGGGCGCCATGCGCCTGCGGCCGAAGGTGTTCCCCACCCACCAGGCGACGCTGTCCCCGGTCTTGCACACGGCGACAAGGAAGATCAGCCAGGCCCACCCTTCTGGAATGTCCCGAATCAGGAGGAGGTAGGCCAGGAGAAAGGGAACCACCACCCAGCCGAGGAGGGTCAGGCCCAGCCGCGCGGGGGCCTCGGCGGTGCTCCCCATCCAGATTTCCCAGACCAGGAGAAGAATCAGGAAGCCGGCGAGGAAATGGAGTGGATGGGGCCCGTCGCCACCCAGGGTCCACCAAAGCCAGGCGATTCCGGCCACGAAGCCCGGGAAGGCCCGGGCCTGGATTCCCGACTTGGCGGCCATGCCGTAGAACTCGGCCTGGGCTCCCCATGCGAGAAGGATGATGGCGAGGCCGGCAATCAATCCACCCCCGTATTTCTGGTCCAGGGCGAACAATGCCACCACGGCAAGGATTGCCGGGATTCCCGAAAGGAGGCGGGCGCGGGCCTCCATCATGCTTCGGGAGCCTCCTCGGGTACGCGCCCGTAGCGCCTCACCCGGGATTGGAAATCCTGCAGCGCCTCCAGGAAATGCTCGCGGCGGAAATCAGGCCACAGGACTTGGGGGAAGTGGAATTCGGCGTAGGAAGCTTGCCAAAGAAGAAAATTCGACAGCCTTTTTTCTCCGGCCGTCCGAATGACGAGATCGAGGTCGGGCATCGAAGGGTCGTAAAACCGCGCCGCCAAGGATTCGGCGCCGACATCGGCGGGGTCGAGGACGCCCGAGCGAATGTCGGAGGCCATGCGTTGCGCCGCATCGACGATTTCCTGGCGGCCGCCATAGGAAAGGGCGAGCCGAAGGATTGTGCCCTCTCCGGAAGCTGTGGCGGTTTCCGCTTCGTCCAAGGCCTTGCGGGCTTCTCCCGGCAGATCGTCCAATCTTCCGATTCCCCTGAGAAGGATGCTGTTTTCCTTCATCAGGTCGAGTTCGCTCCTGAGGAATCGGGTCAGGAAGGTCATGAGGCCCTGAATTTCGGCCCGCGGCCTTTCCCAATTCTCGGAGGAAAAAGCGTAGAGGGTGAGATGGGGAATCCCCCACTCGGCGGCGGCGGTCACGGTGTCGCGGACGGCTTCGATTCCGGCTGCATGGCCTCGAAGACGATTCAGGCCCGCCTTGCGAGCCCAGCGGCCATTTCCGTCCATGATGATGCCCACATGGGCGGGAAGAGGGAGGCCGGGCTCGGGGTTCAAGCCCAAAGGCTGACCTCCCCGGCCCTTCCGGGGACCATCTGGTCGCGGTCGGGGCCCACGGAAATCTGGACGATGGGCACTCCCATCTCCTCCTCGAGGAAGGCCACATAGGCCCGGGTGGATGCCGGGAGGTCCTCGAAGCGGCGGACATCGGAGATGTCCTCCTCCCAGCCGGGGAGGTCGACATATTCGGGTTCAAGGTCCGGCCTCAGGCCAGTCTCGGCGGGGAAGGCGGAAGTGGGTTTGCCTCCCAGGACATATGCCGTCGCGACCCGGATGCGGGGGAACCCGGCAAGAACGTCGAGGTTGGTCAGGATCACCCCGTCCAAGCCATTGAGCCGACAGGCATAGCGAGCCTGGACGGCATCGAACCATCCGCAGCGCCGCGGCCGTCCGGTGGTGGCACCGTATTCGTTCCCCTGCTTGCGAAGGAGTTCCTCCTCCTCTCCTTCCATTTCGGTGGGGAAGGGGCCCTCCCCCACCCGGGTGCAGTAAGCCTTGGAAACCCCGTAGGCCCTGTCGAGAGCCCGCGGGGGCAGGCCAGTGCCTCCGGCGATTCCCCAGGTTCCGGTCCAGGAAGAGGTCACATAGGGGTAAGTGCCGGCGTCCAAGTCGAGCATGGTCCCTTGGGCGCCTTCAAGGAGAACCTGCTTCCCTTCCTTGTAGGCGGTGGTGAGCAGCGAGCCTCCGTCCACGATGAGGGGCCGCAAGCGCTCGGCAAGTTCCCTGGATTCCTCGAAGAGGTTGGCGTGGTCCTCGGGTTCAGCTTCGTAGACCTTGCTGAGGATGGCGTCCTTCTCGGCGAGGGAGGCTTCGAGCCGCATGCGAAAGACCTCCGGGTCGAGCACGTCGGCGATGCGGATTCCCGTGCGGGCGACGCGGTCGGCGTAGGCGGGCCCGATTCCCCTTCCGGTGGTTCCGATGCGTCCCGATCCGCGCCAAACTTCGGTCATGGAGTCGAGATGCCGGTGGTAGGGGAAAATCACATGGGCCCGGGAATCGATGCGGAGGCGCTCCTCAACGGGGACCCCGCGCTGGGTGAGCCCCTCTATTTCCTCGATGATGGCTTCCAGGTCCACCACCACTCCGCGTCCCACCAAGTTGAGGGTTCCGTCGTGAAGGATGCCGCCCGGAATCAGGTGAAGAACATATTTCTCCTCGCCGACGATGACCGTGTGCCCGGCGTTGTTGCCACCGGCGTAGCGAGCCACCACTTGGGCTTCGGCAGCCAAGCTGTCGATGACCTTTCCCTTGCCTTCATCCCCCCAT
>DCAK01000102.1:15751-16188 GCA_002311925.1 Planctomycetes bacterium UBA1135 | reverse complement strand
AATCGCAAGAAGGCAGTGCCAAGATTTGGCCCTATCGAAAATTTGGAAAGTGGATAGCTTCTCCCCGTGCCCTTTCCGCCCGAATCCAGACTGGAGCCTCTCCTCTTGAAGTTCCGCCCGAGGATGGTCCGCTGGCTGGAAGCATGGGCGCGACGGACCGGGTTCGTTCCGCCGGGGCGCGGGGAGGAAATCCTCGACGCTTCGCTGGGGGCCTTGTGGCTGGAATTGCTCGCGGAGGAGAATCCTGAACGGAATTGGCCCTCGGCCCTGCGCCGGGTTCTCTATCAGGATTTGGAAAAACCTCGTCGTCGGGGAAGGAATCTCAACCCTGCGGGGATGGCCACTTCACCCTCCCAAGGAGAACCGCGGCGCCGCGAGGGTTTCTCCCGCCATTCCACCCCGGCCGAGAAGGGCTTGGAACCTTCCGCCCGGGCCCA
>DCAK01000102.1:1348-15692 GCA_002311925.1 Planctomycetes bacterium UBA1135 | reverse complement strand
TCGGCGACTGCTGGCCCGGGCGCAAAGGGAGGGATCAAGCCCGCGGGTGAAACGGGAAGCCCGCAGCCTGTTGCGACTCGCGGGTTGGATGGAACTCCCCCCTTCCTTCGGGGAATTCAAAATTCCCCTCACCACCTTGGCGGCTCGTAAACAGGCAGGTCCCACTGGAAATCAGGAATCGTCCATCGCGTCCGGGAAACAACATGCCAGGGGCGAATCAAGATAAAGCGGGTCCCTTCAGAACCCGCCCGGCGCCAAACGATGGCCCTCATTCTCAGGACCGGACCGGTGGGCTCCTCGTAGCGACTCTCTTGGACCCAGTCCTGGGGTGGAATTCGAGCCCAAAGGTGGACGGAAAAGACATCGGATTGGGTTCCGACCAGCTCCTTGACGCGTTCCTGCTGCTCGTCGTCCAACCGACTGTCCCATCCCGGAACCTCCTCCAGGTCGTCCACCGAGGCAAAGAACTGCATCGGTTTCTCGAAGGTTTCACCGTACAGGGCCCTCTCAAGGGCCTGAGCTTCGACATCCACCTCGTCCTGCCCCTCCTCGGCGATGGCCTCCTCGTCCACTTCGTTGCGAAAGTGGAGGATGTCCTTCACCAAACCCGCCGGAAGTTCGCTGGTTGAAAGGAGACCCTCCAGGACCGCTCTGGGCATGGTGTTCAAATTGAGACGAATTCCCACCCCGGCGCCCGCTTCAAGGACATCATCCAAACCCCCTTGGGCGCCTGAGAGTCGATCGTCCACTGCCACCGATGTTTCGAGACTGGACTCTTCCCCAAGCCCGCCCCCGGAATCAACAGAATCTCCAAAAAGGCTCGCCTCTTCGGCGGGGGAGGTTCCCGGATCATCGCTCGCGTCGGGGGAATCAAGATCGACGGAAGTCCACACTGTGAAAACGGTTTCCAGTCCTGGAGCGATGCGGTCCTCGTCCCTAACTTGGTCGTGGTAGAGGTTTGGAGTGACGCCCTCGAGAAGAAGGAGCTCTTCAAGGTCCAGCATCAGGATTCTTTCGCTTTCCTCCGACCCGGAGTGGCGCAGGGGAGCCGGCCAATCCAGGTTTCGATTGCTCCCCTCGAGCCATTGGACGATTTCCTCGGTGATGCGACCCGCCTGGGTGAAATCGAGGTCATCGTCGAATTCCTCCCGCAGGAAATCAATAATCCTCTGGCACCGCTCCTTTGCGGCGTCGCGTTCTTCGATTCCAGGACTCACGAGGGTCAGGAGATTGAATTTTCCGCATTCATCCTGAACCCATGAAGTAATCTGGATGTCCCCCATCACGACGCGCATGGGCTTGGCCCAAGAATCCTGAAGGGAATCGGAATCGGGCTCCTCCTCGGCCGCATCCTCCCCCTCGGCCGCCCCGCCTCCGCCTGCATCGGCATCACCGTCCGCATAGCCGAGTTCGCCAAGCAAGGATTGCGCTTCAGCCGAAGCTCCGCCGAGCCCCCCCCCTGCGGCATCGTCGGCAAGAACCCCGAGAATCTGCTCCGCGGCGCTCTTGCAGGCCAACTCCATCCGAATTCGGTTGGAGGCGTTCTTGGATGTCATCCATGCGACGGAGGTGCTCAGGGTCAGCTGGGTCACCATGGCGTAGGTGATGAGAAGAACGAAAAGAGTGAGGATGAGAATCACCCCGCCCTCGCCAAGGCGACGCCTTCCGGCAAGGCCCTTCAACTTGGTTGCGCCCTCGGGTCCCACCCTATCTGGGACGGCGCCGAACCTAGGGTCCTTCCTCGAAGGGGTCGAAGATTTCACCGAAAGGAGAGATGGTCGCCCCGCGGGTGGTGACCCGGGGTTGAATCACGAAGAGAACCTCTGTGTCAACCGTGACTCTTTCCTCGGAGGAAAAGAGCCAGCCCAGCAACGGAATGTCCCCGAGAATCGGGAACTTGTTGGTGACGTTGCGTTCCTCCTTGTTCTTGAGGCCGCCGATGACCACGCGTTGGCCGGACCGGACATAAACCTCGGTCTTGGCCGACCGATTGGTCAGGGAGGGAATGGTGATGGGGGCCCCTGAAGTGTCGGTTCCCACGGAAACGTTGCGGCTGATGCGACTCACCTGGGCGTCGATCACCAAGTGGATGGTATCGACCCCCATCAGGAATGGGACCACCTTCAAAGTGACCCCCGCCGATTTTGTGTTGAGGGTGAATCCCGTCACCCCCTGAAGACTGACCCCGGTCGGATTGAGATAAGGAATCTCCTCGGTGGAGGTCAAGGTGGCAGGGACCCCATTGCGGACCACCATGCTGGGCCGAGCGAGGATGTCGACTGAGTCGGCGGTCTCCAGTATTTGCAGGAAGGCCTGAAATTGAATCTCGTCCCGGAGAATGCCAAATTGAATCACCCCGCCCGTCCCGGCTCCAGCTCCCGTGTTGGGATTGTCGAGTGAATAGTTGGGATTGCTTGAGGAGGCGAAACCTCCGCCCAATCCCTGGATGAAGCTCCCCGAATCCGTGCTTTCAAAGAGAGCGTTTCCCCCGACAGGACGGATGCCCCGCTCGAAGGCCTTGGAGGAGGTGATTTCATAGACTTCCGCCCGAATTTCCACCTGCGGAGAGGAGTTGTACCAGAGGTCCACTGCGTGGAACACCTCCATGAAATCCTCCTCGGAGCCGGTGATGCGGATGACATCCTCGACCGTGAGGACTGTCATGGCGTTCTCTTCCTTGGCCAGCCAGGGTGACAATCCGGGGTCGCCGGTGAACACGCCACCCACATCAGGGACTGCTTCAATGATCGTGGGGGCGATTTCCCGGTCGTCGCAGGTACAAAACAGCTTCAGGCGGGTGACAACCTTGTCCCCCTCCCCAGCGGGAACGGTGATTAGACCGGAAACCAATCCCGATTCGTGCCGAATGAAGCGCACGAAGGGGAAGCGCTCCTCGAGGGTCTCGGGAAGAGGCGATACGGAATCCTGGGTTTCGAAGGCGTCGCCGGTGCTGATCCCCACATCGGGTGGCAATTCCCCTTCCCCCAAGGGAGCCCATAGAGACCCGCACCCCCCGCTGACGAGGAGAAATGAGGCCGCAAGGGTGGTCCGAAGCATCAAGCTGGAAAGCCTGAAGGAACCCGGCTGACGGCGGTCCCTCAGAGGGCGGCGATGATAGCGCCCGTCAAGTCGGCCACGCTAGCGTAACCCGAGATTCCACCTTGTTCGACGATGAGCACCGTATTGCGTGCCTTAGCGGCGCGCCCGAGGGCTCGTTTGTAGACGGCAGTAGTTTCGCGCATGAGCACCTCGTGTCGGGCGGTGCCCTTCTTGACCTTTTCTTTCTGAATCAGCTGCCAGGCTGGAATCATCCTGTAGACCTCCTTCGTTCGCACGGTGCCGACCAGCGCCTTTTTGGCGGGGTCGAAGTTGGCGGGGTTCCCCCAACGCACGAGAGATTTATCAAGGTTGACCTGATCTTGAACAAGAACAGAGTCCACCGGGACAGAGTCCCCGGCAACGGGTGAAGCCAGGAGTCCGGACAGTAGGAGTGAGAAAAGCATCATTTTCGAGAGACTGAACAACCCAGTCTAGTCTACCAACGACACGGAATCACTTCCGTTTGACCGAATTCCGAGAAAATTTTCCGGAAAACGACTCCTTGTGGCACCGAACCCCTTTCAGGGACAAGGGATGGGGGCGGATGGACCGCCCCCGTCCTTTTATTTTCAGCTACGGGCGTAGGACCGGCTGCCGCGGTCGCGGCCACCTCGGTCTCCGCCACGTCCGCGATCTCCACCCCGGCCACGGTCTCCGCCGCGACCGCGTCCACCACCCCCTCCTCGGGGGCCGGTGTCCTGCGCGGCCTTGATGGCGGCCTCGACCTCGTCCTCGGGGACCAGGGCGACCTTGCGGCTGATGCGGATCTTGCCGGAGCGCTCATCCACATTGACGACGACGACTTCGATCTCGTCGCCTTCCTTGCAGATGTCCTCCACCACGCCGACCCGTTCGGTGTCGAGCTCGGAGATGTGACACATCCCCTCCTGCCCGCCACCCAGGTCCACGAAGCAGCCGAAGTCCTTGACGCTGGTCACGGCTCCGGTGTAACGCTCGCCGATCTCGATCTTGCGGGTCTGCTGGCGAATCCGCTCGATGCAGGCGTCCACATTTTCCTCGGGGTTGCCCGAGACCTGAACGGTTCCGGTCGTGTCGTCCACGATGTTGACATTGACCCCGAAGGTCTCCTGCAAATCGCGGATGTTGGCGCCCTTGGGGCCGATGAGAAAACCGATCTTGTCGGTCGGGATGATGACGGCCTTGTTGGCCGGCGCGTAGGGAGACAGGTTCTCGCGGGGCTCGGACAGGGCTTCCGCCATCTTGTCCAGGATGTGGAGGCGGCCGTCGCGGGCCTGGTCGAGAGCGGACTGCAGAACCTCGGGCTTGAGGCCCTTGACCTTGATGTCCATCTGAATCGCGGTGATTCCCTCGCGGGTCCCCGCCACCTTGAAGTCCATGTCACCGTGGTGGTCCTCGGACCCCAGGATGTCGGACAGGATGGCGTGGTTGTCGCCGTCGGCGATCATCCCCATGGCGATTCCGGCGACGGGGGCCTTCAGGGGCACCCCGGCATCCATCATCGACAGGCAACCACCACAGACGGTGGCCATCGAGGACGAGCCGTTCGATTCGGTGATGTCACTCACGATTCGAATGGTGTAGGGAAACTCCTCGTACTCGGGAAGAACCGGCTTGAGCGCCCTTTCCGCCAGGACCCCGTGGCCCAGTTCGCGGCGGGAGGTGCCGAACAGCCTCTTGGCTTCGCCCGTGCAGTAAGGAGGGAAGTTGTAGTGCAGGAGGAAGCGGGAAGTCACTTTCTCGTGGCGCAGGCCATCGAGAAACTGCTCGTCCTCGGTCGAGCCCAGGGTGGTGGTGACGATGGACTGGGTTTCTCCGCGCGTGAAGAGAATCGAGCCGTGCGTCCGCGGCAACAGGCTGGTCTCGATCTCGATGTCGCGGATGGTGGTGGTGTCGCGACCGTCGACGCGCTGACCTTCCAGCGTCATCTGGCGCTCGACCTCGTTGATGACGGCCTTGGCCGCCTTCTTCCAGCGGCTGGCCGACTCTTCGTCGTCCTTGTCCGCCTTGGCTTCGATGACCTCGGCCACGATGGCGTCGGCGGCGTCGTAGCGCTCGAACTTACCCTCGGTGAGAAGGGCCTTGCGGATGGTGGCGTCGTCCCATTCGCCGCGGACGGCGTCCAGGGCCTCGGTGTCTTCGACCGGGGCTTCCACCTCGATCTTGTCGACGCCGACCTTCTCACGAAGCTCGTCCATC
Source organism: Planctomycetes bacterium UBA1135 (assembly GCA_002311925.1). Taxonomy (GTDB): domain Bacteria; phylum Planctomycetota; class UBA1135; order UBA1135; family UBA1135; genus UBA1135. Next base: position 10,415 of record DCAK01000102.1, on the reverse strand, counting down.
ATCTCGCAGATTTCGCGGCAGACCTCGTGACCGGCGGCCAAGGCCTTGGCGACCTCGGCATCGGGCAGGATCTTGGCTCCGGCTTCCACCATGCAGACGGCGTCCTTGGTGGCGGACAGGGTCATGTCGAGCATGTTCCGGTCTTCACTGAGTACGGTATGGGTGGGGTTCACGAGAATGTTGCCGTCGACCCAACCGAGGCGGACGGCCGCCATCGGGCCCTCGATGGGAATCTTCGAGATGTGAAGGGCGGCCATGCCGCCGATCATCGAAAGGACTTCGGGCTCGTTCTCCTGGTCGTAGGAGAGGACGGCCGACATCACCTGGACTTCGTTGCCGTAGCCCGGGGCGAACATGGGCCGGACCGAGCGGTCCAGCATCCTCATCGCCAGCACCTCCTTGGTGGTGGGCCTGGCTTCGCGCTTGAAGAAACCGCCCGGAATCTTTCCGGCCGAGTAGGTCTTCTCGCGGTAGTCCACGGTGAGTGGGAAGAAGGGGAGGTCGCGAGGACCCCCGTCGACGGCCGTGGACATAACCACGGTTTCGCCGTAAGAGACCAGAACGCTGCCGCCCGCCTGCTTGGCGATCCAACCGCTTTCGATGGTCAAGGTGCGTCCGCCGATCTCGCGAGAGACCGACTGGACATTCTTGTTGTTACTGATTGTCATTTTTCCGTTTTCCGAATGCCGCCTCTTCGGGCAGGCTTTCTTTGTTTATTGTTTATGAATTTTCCGTGTGAATGCAGATTCCAAAAACCCCCTAGTGGCGGAGTCCGAGGCGCTCGACCAATGCATGGTGGCGCGCGGAGTCACGGCCCAACAGGTAGCGCAGGAGGCGCCGGCGGCGGGCGACGAGGCCGAGGAGACCTCGGGTCGTGCTCACATCCTTTTTGTGGGTTTTCAGGTGTGCGGTCAGGTTCTCGATGCGCCGGGTCAACACTGCGACCTGGACTTCAACGGAGCCGGTATCGCCCTCGGAACGGGCGTAATCCGCAATAATCTGCTGTTTTTCTGATTGGGTGACGGACACTGAAACCTCCTGGTCTCGTCTTTGGAACCCGGTTTGAGTTCCTACACCCTATTCCCAGAATGAAGGTATCCAGGAAAAGGGACGGAGCAGTATAGCGGCGCCGCCTCCGCAAGGGTTGCAGGAATATTTCCTACAGCGGGGGAGGTGCCGGGAATCCACCGAGAAGGGTGTCGAGAAGCTGCCCGGTGAGGGTGTTCGATCTCTTGCGCGGGGTCATCCCCGACATCTGCGTCACTTTGAGAGCCCCGCGGAAATCCATGCGCGCCTGGTGGAGAAGTTCGCCTCCGGGGCCGTAGACCGACAAGGTGCCGGATGCCTGGAGGCGACCCTTGCCCTGCATGTGCTTTCCATTCCATTCGAGGACCTGGAAGAAGAGGACAGCGGCATCGGCGATGCGCACCTCGGAGGGTCCGCCGGGGAAAGTCTTCACCTTCCCGTCCACGAAACCGCGGCCCAGGGGGGTGAATCCCCGGTCCATCAGGGCCCCGGTCAGGGCGGTCCGCAGGAAGTCGACGGGGACAGCTCCGCGCTTGGTGGCGTCTTCGACCGCCAGGATGGCGAGGCTGGAGAGGAGGGTTTCCGTGGTCACCCCCACCTGCAGGGCGATGGCCGGCGCGACGAGAGTGGCGGCCGGGGAAACCCTGGGGGGGGCGGGCTGGGCCGGGGAATCGGCATGGGTGCCGGCCGCGGGAACCACGGCGACCTGGCCTCCTTGGACGACGGGAGCACCGCAGGAAACCAGAAGGGAGAGGGGAAGGAGAAGGGCGGGGATGCGCATTGGGAAGGGGTGTTGAAGGGAATCTGATTCTAGGTCATCCGGGGTGGGGTTCGATGGGCTTCCCCACCGGAGAAGCGTGAGCCTGGACCGTGGCCAGAAAATCGTCGGCGCCCGCGGCAACCGCCTGGATGGCTGCCCCCAGGGCCGCAGTGTCTGCCTCCTCGGGCACCACGACGGGGGCTTGGAAGAGGTCGGCGAGGATGCGGCACCACAGGGGGTTGCGGGCTCCGCCGCCCACCACCCTGAGTTCCTGGCAATGCAGGCCCCAGTTTTCGAGATGCCCGGCTCCCGCGTGGAGGGCGAAGCTCACCGCAAAAAGGGCGTCCAGATAGGCCTTGGCCGGGCCGGGGTCGCAGGCCGAGGTCGCGCCTGATTTTTCCTCGGTGGCCAGGGCTGTGAGGGAGAAATGGTCCATTCCGCATTTCTCCGCGACCTTGTTGACCACCAGGGTGCAGTCCTGGATGCAATGGAGGGGGAGCCAGGCGCCGGTGGCGTCCCGGAAAGCGGACACTCCTCCCCCATCCCGGGGAGCCGGGCCGGGAGCGCGCCCGAAAAGGGTGCCGCTGGTTCCGAGGCTGGCCACCATCACCCCGTCCCGGCTCGCCCCGGCGCCGAGGGCGCTCATCATGTTGTCCCCCGAGCCCACGGAAACGCGGATTCCCTCCGGCAGGCCCAATCCGTCCGCGACTTGGTCCAGCAGGGTTCCATGCCATGCATCGGGGGGGTTGATGGGAGGAAGCTTCTCCTCGAGCCCGGGGTCCACCCAGGCCACGGCTGCGGAATCCAGGGCTTCGGCGGCGGGGTCGTAGAAACCATTGCCCGAAGCGTCGCCGGGGTCGGTTCCCCAGGCGCCGGTCAAGCGCAGGTTCAGCCAATCGTGAGGGAGACAAACCCGTTGGAGCCGGCCGAAGAGTTCGGGCTCGTGCCGTTTCATCCAGATGAGCTTCGGGGCGGTGTGGCCGGGGGGGACCAGCCGACCGCAGATCTTCGACAATGCGACGGCCTCCTCCACCGCCTCGGCGTCGCACCAGAGTTTTGCCGGTCGCAGGACCTCGTCCCCTTCGTCGAGAGCCACCAGCCCGTGCTGCTGGCCGCTGACCCCCATCACCCGGATGGCGGCGGGGTCCACATTCTGGTGGGCCAGGGCTTCCGCCACGGCCGACTCGAAGGCTCGCCACCAGTCGGCGGGATTCTGCTCTGCGGCCCCCGGCCTGGGGACATCCGGCGCCGCGCACGGCGAAGAACCCCGGCTCAACACCTTCTTGTTTTCGGGGTCGTAGACCAGGACCTTGAGGCTTTGGGTCCCGAGGTCGACGCCAAGCGCGAGACCCATGCCGCCGGTCAGGAACGGGCGCCCATGAGGTGCTCCATCGCCAGCTGGTCGAGCCGTTCGTAGCGATGCCCGCGCGTCGCCAGGGAGTCAGGGTCGAGGACGAGTTCCTCCAGGGCCGCCAGGTTGGAGGCGTTGAACCCGGCAAGGATGGGCCCGATTCCGTCGGGGTCGGCGTGGTTGTGTTCCAGGATTTCCTGGACCTCCGGATCAGCATCGAAGGCCGCTGCCCGGGCGACGAGAATCTTGTAGCTGCGCATGCAGCCAGCGGCGAAATCCCAGACTCCGTCCACGTCCTCCGTCCGGTAGGCGTGGGCGTCGAAATGCCGGGGCCCGTCGTAGGCAGGATGGCCGCAGGTCCCTTCTAGCATCCGCACCAGGAAGAAGGCGCCCTTGAGGTCCTCGCTGCCGAAGCGGAGGTCCTGGTCGTAGCGGCCGATGCGCTGGGCGTTGAGGTCGATGTGGAAGAGCTTGCCGGCCTCCATCGCCTGGCCCACGGCGTGGACCATGGACAGCCCGGGCATGTTTTCGTGAGCGACCTCCGGGTTCACCCCGCACATTTCAGGATGTTCCAGGGTCTCGATGAAATGGAGCATGTGGCCGGTGGTGGCCAGGTAGATGTCGCCGCGGGGTTCGTTGGGTTTGGCTTCGAGGGCGAACTTCAGGTCCCAACCCTGGTCCTTCACCCACCCGCAGAGGAAGTCCAGGCATTCGCGGTACCACCCGAGGCCGTCGCGGCAATCGCGAGCGGCGTCGGTTTCGACCCCCTCGCGGCCGCCCCAGAAGACCACGGTGGAGGCGCCCAGTTCCACTCCGAGCTCGATCCCCTTCATGGCCTTACGGACGGCGAAGGCTCGGACGGCGGCGTCGGAGGCGGTGAAGGCGCCGTCGCGGAAGACCGGGTGGCTGAAGAGGTTGGTGGTGGCCATCGGAACCACCAGGCCGTGGTCGGCGAGAGCCTGCTGGAATTCCTTCACCAGGAGGTCGCGCTCGGTCGGGGAGGCGTCGAAGGGGACGAGGTCGTTGTCGTGCAGGTTCACGCCCCAGGCCCCGGCCTTGGCGAGCCCGGCGACGATTTCCGTCGGCGGGATGCGGGGTCGGGTGCGAGGTCCGAAGGGGTCGGCGCCTGGGTTGCCAACGGTCCAGAGACCGAAGGTGAAGCGGTCGCCGGAATCCGGGGAAGGGTCGAAGGGGTCAGGCATGGATGCCCTCCTCAAGGGTCACCCTGCGGTAGCCCCCGGTGCGGCGGAAATGGAGCAGGAGAAGGAGGTAGAGAACCGCCATCGCCAACGGGATGAAGGAATCCGCCACCAGGGTGCGGCGGTCGCCCTCGATGCTCGCCTCCTGGACCTGGCGCTCGGCCGAAGTGCGCTCATCGGGGGGTCGATCCTGGATGGCCCCCAGCTTGGCTCCATCGAGGCCATGAACGGCCTTGAAGGTCAGGAACTGGCTGGGCTCGCCGCCCGCCCTGTATTCGGCGTAGACCGCCGGGTTTTCCCGCTCGAGGGCGGCGGCGGAGAACCGATCCTTGGCGTAGCCCAAGCCGTCGGAACCCACCAGCCCCCCGGCGAGCATGCCGATGCCCCCCATGATGCTGATGGCGATAGCTCCGGTTCGCGGGAATCGGTCGCTGGCCACCGCCAGCATGGTCGGCCAGAAGAAGGTCTTGCCGACGGCATAGATGGCGAGGGCGGCCAGGGCTCCGTAGAAGGTCTCGATGCCGCTGACCAGGTTGAGGCCGATGGCGGCGAGCACGGCGCAGGTCAGGAGGATTCCCACCGGCGAGAGGCCCAGCTTCTCTTCGATGAAGCCGGCGCAGAAGCGGAGGCCGAACATGATGGCCGAAGTGAAGATGAACAGAATCTTCCCCTGCTCGGGGGTGAGGATGTTGCCGGTGATGTTCTGGGCCCAGGTGTCGGTTCCCAGTTCCACAGTACCCACCAGGGCGTGGGCTAAGAAGAGGGTGAACAACACGAAGGAGCCCATGGAAAAATCGGTCATCCTCCCGACCACCAGGAGCAGAATCCCGGCAATGCCGTAGGACAGGAGGGAGGAAAGGCCGAGTGCGTCCGAGAAGAAGAGGGTCAGCAGGAAGCAGATCACGAGGCCGCCGAGGAGGCCGACATCCTTGAACATTTCCCCCAAGGAGAGGCCCCTTTCCGCGGCCTCGGACCTGGGCATCGACTGGCCGAAGAACATCCAGCCGTAGATGAGGGTGGGCACCAGGAAGAGGCCGAGCTGGGCCTGCCAGGACCAGGCGGCTCCGCCCGAGCCGAGCATCCAGCCGATGGCTCCGCCGAGCAGCAGGCCCAGCGGCCAGCTGGCGTGGAGAATATTCAGGTAGTGGGTGCGGCGGGTGGGGAAGAGGGTGGCGACCAGGGGGTTGCTCACCGCCTCGAGGGTCCCGTTGGCGAAGGCGAAGATGAAGGTGCCCCAGTAGAGGAGCTTGAAGGCGAGGTCGCCCTGGCCGGGGTCGGCGGCGAGGGTCACGCAGGCCGACAGGATGTGGGTCAGGAAGGCGGCGACGATGAGCTTGCCGTAGCCCAGGCGGTCGCAGACCATCCCCCCGATGATGATGCCGAAGCAGAACCCGGTGAGGCCGGCGCCGCCAATGGCGCCCAGTTGCTGGGCGACGAATCCGAAGTCGCGTCCCCAGTCCGCCAGGATGCCTCCGCGGACTCCGAAACCGATGCCGGCGGCCAGGATGGCCATGGAGCCGGCCCACAGGAGGCGGCCGGAGTTGGGAGCGATTCCGTCCTTGCTGATGTTCACGGTTTGAATGCCGGGGGTGGGAGGCGGAGAGTGGTTTGTGAAGTCAGGGGGATGGCCTCAAGGAGACCCAGGGTTCCTCCTGGGAAACATCCACCAGCATGGGCTCCTGAAATTTCGCGCTGGCGAGGGCGACCAGGAGAGTACAAGGAGCGTCAGAATCATTGTAAGTGCCGTGGACCGTTCCGGCGGGGACATGGGCCACCATGCCGGGTTCCATGATGCGCCGCTCCTCCCCCACCCATTGTTCGGCCCTTCCTTCCAAGAAATAGATGGCTTCCTCGAAGTGGGGGTGGAAATGAAAACGGTGGGCCTGGCCTGGAGGCATGGTGAGCCGCACCATCATCAGGTGTTCGCTCTCGGTCATCGGGGACTGGACGAACCATTCATTCGGACCCCACGGGGTCTCTTCGACGATGACATCCTCCGAAGAAACAAAGCGCAGGCAGGCAGCGGCGCCGCACATGTTCAGCTTTTCCCGGGAAGCTTCAAGCTCTTGAACGACTGGACCTGGGCCTTGATGGCCATCTCGGCCGGGAACCTTTCGACAGAGCTCGCTCCGTAGAAACCATCGATGCCCTGCACCTTTTGAAGGATTTGGTCGGCGTCCTCGGGCATGGCGATGGGACCGCCGTGACAAAGACAGATGATGTCCTCCCGGATTCCCTTGCAGGCGTCGACGATTTCCTGGATGCGGCCGACGCACTCGTCCAGGGGGCTCACGCTTTCGGCCCCGATGGTCCCGCCGGAAGTGCATCCCATGTGGGCGACCACGATGTCCGCCCCGGCGTCGGTCATGCGCTTGGCTTCATCGGTGTTGAAGACATAGGGAGTGGTGAGAAGGTCCATCTCGTGGGCCAGGGCGGTGATGTCGACCTCCAACTGGTAGCTCATCCCCGTTTCCTCCAGGGTGGAGCGAATTTGTCCCTCGAACAGGCCCACGGTGGGGAAATTCTGGATGCCGGCGAAACCCAGTTCGCGAAGCTCCGCAAGGAAGAGCTTGGGCATCATGAAGGGATCGGTGCCGCAAACCCCGGCAAGCACGGGCGTCCGTTCGACCACCGGCAGGATTTCGTACGCCATCTCCTTCACAATTTGGTTGGCGTTCCCGTACGGCATCAACCCCGCCGTCGACCCCCGGCCGGCCATCCGGTAGCGGCCCGAGTTGTAGATGATGATGAGGTCGATTCCACCGGCCTCCTCGCTCTTGGCCGAAATGCCGGTTCCCGCCCCTCCGCCGATGATGGGTTCACCCTGGGCGATGCGTTCCCGAAAACGGGCGAGGATGGCGGAGCGGGAAAGGTCGACGGGGTCGGTCATTGCGAGATTTTCATGAGGGCAAGAAGGGCAAGGGCTGCGGCTTCGGCGAAGGTGGGGTCGTTGATGTGAAGGTCGTGCTCGATGACTTGAACGGGGCCGGCGTGGTCCCGGACGGCACGGAAGAGAGCTTCCCGGGCCCCGGCATCGTCGAAGGGCTGGCCCTCCTGGTCAATGGCCGAAACCCCGCGGAGAGGAAGGTGCACTTCCGAGGGCCCCTCGCCTGCGGCCATCTTGCGGCCGATTTCCGCCCCAAGAGCCGCGCATTCCGCATCCGTGGTCCGCATCAGGGTGACCTCGGCATTGTGAGCATGAAGGAGGCGGCCCTCGAACCGGGAAGGCACCGATTCCCTGGCTCCGAAATTCACCATGTCGGTGGCCCCCACTGAGACCACCTGGGGGATTCCTGATTCGGCGGCTGCGGTCAACCGGGTCGGGCCTGCGGAAAGAATGCCGCCGACAAGCTCGTCCGCCAATTCGGTGGTGGTGAGGTCCAGGACCCCGGCGAAAAACCCCTCGCGAATGAGCGACTCCAGCGCCTCGCCCCCGGTCCCGGTGGCATGGAAGACCACGACATCGACTCCCGCATCCTCCAGCACTTCCTTGGCTCGCTCCACGCACGGGGTGGTGACCCCGAACATGGTGATGGCAACCCGGGGACGTTCCTCCCTCTCCTTCCCCACCGGGGCGGCCTGAACCATCCCCGCCATGGCGGCGGCGGCGTTGCCGAGCACCGCCCGGCTGATCTTGTTGAGCCCGAGGATGTCGACCACGGAATTGGCCATCAGGATGTCGCTGGCGCGGACGAAGGGCCGTGTGTTCCCGGACGCCAATGTCGAAATCATCAGCTTGGGGACCCCAAGGGGAAGGGCGCGCATCGCCGAGGTGGCGATGACGGTGCCCGCGGAACCTCCAAGCCCCATCACCCCGGAGACACGGCCATCCGCATGGGCCTCGGCCACCAGGGCGGCGGCCCCGAGAGCGGCGGCATCCACGGCAACCGCGCGGTCCCCCTGCCCTCTCATTTCCGCGAGCGTCGTCCCCGCGGCTTCGAAAACCGTTTCACGAGGAAGATCGGCTTGCGCCCGGGGTGTTCCCATGCACCCGGTGTCGACCAAAGCCACATCCACGCCGGCGTCCTGGAGCCGTTCGCGCACGAACTCCGCTTCAGGGCCCTTGGTATCGAGCGTGGCAATGAGGAAGACCGTCACGGGCGGAAGAGTAGCAAGGGCTCGGGTTTTCGATTCGTCCGCCGCATCGGGTCTGGATGGAATCCCGCGGCGCGTTCAAACTCTGGCCGCCATGAAAACCATCCAGGGCCCCGCAATTTTTCTCGCCCAGTACATGGGCGACGAACCNNCCCCGTTCGCCGACATCAGCACCGCCGCCGAATGGGCCGCAGGGCTCGGGTTCAAGGGTTTGCAGATTCCGACCTGGGACCCCCGCGCCTTCGACCTTACCCAGGCTTCGGAATCCAAGGATTGGTGCGACGACTGGCGCGCCAAGCTGGACGCCCACGGCATCGTTCCCTCCGAACTCAGCACCCATCTCCAGGGACAGCTCGTCGCGGTGCACCCGGCCGTGAACGAGATGTTCGACGGCTTCGCGGCCGAGGAGGTCCGCGGCAATCCCGCCGCCCGCACCGAATGGGCGGTGGACCAGGTCAAGCGCTCGCTGAGGGCGTCGAAGAACCTCGGGCTTTCGGCCACCGTCACCTTTTCCGGCGCCCTGGCATGGCCCTTCTTCTACCCCTGGCCGCCGCGTCCCGACGGCTTGATCGAAGAGGCTTTCGCCGAGTTGGGCCGGCGCTGGACCCCCATCCTGGACGAGGCCGAGGAATGCGG
>DCAK01000102.1:940-1125 GCA_002311925.1 Planctomycetes bacterium UBA1135 | reverse complement strand
GGCCACGCCAGGGCCAACATCCTCTACGACCCCTCCCACTTCGTTCTCCAGTGCCTCGACTACCTGGATTTCATCGACCGCTACCACGACCGCATCAAGATGTTCCACGTCAAGGACGCCGAATTCCGGCCCGACGGACGCACCGGGGTCTACGGGGGTTACCTTCCCTGGAGCGAACGGGCCGG
>DCAK01000102.1:352-698 GCA_002311925.1 Planctomycetes bacterium UBA1135 | reverse complement strand
CGAGGGGGCGAAGTTCATCGCCGACCACATCATCGAGGTGGCTTCCGGCGCCTTCGACGACTTCGCCGATTCCGAGCGCGACACCGGCGCCAACCGCCGCATGCTCGGGCTGGACGCATGAGCGCGGACCGGAGCCTGCGGCTGGGGATGATTGGGGGAGGCCCCGGGGCCTTCATCGGGGCGGTTCACCGGCTCGCCGCCGAGATGGACCGGGAATTCGACCTGGTGGCGGGCGCCTTCTCGTCCAGTCCAGAAAAGAGCGCCGAGACCGGCCGTGAATTGGGTTTGGCGGCGGAGCGGGTCCATCCGAGTTGGGAAGCCCTGCTCGAGGCCGAGGCGGCGCTTC
>DCAK01000102.1:0-280 GCA_002311925.1 Planctomycetes bacterium UBA1135 | reverse complement strand
TGCTCGAGGCCGAGGCGGCGCTTCCCGAGGACACCCGCATTCACGCCGTCAGCGTCGTCACCCCCAACCATCTCCACCATCCCCCCGCGGTGGCGGCGATGCGGGCCGGATTCCATGTCATCTGCGACAAGCCCATGACCATTTCTTCGGAATTGGCCGCCGAAATGGAGGCGGTCGTGGCCGAAACCGGTCGCGTTTTCGCCCTCACACACAATTACACCGGCTACCCGATGATTCGCGAGGCCCGCGAACTGCTCCGGGGCGGGGACATCGGCGAGGT
>DCAK01000076.1:32554-34097 GCA_002311925.1 Planctomycetes bacterium UBA1135 | reverse complement strand
CGCGCACATGGAATTTTTCCCCAAAGACATCGTGAGGCCGCGGGGTGGCGCCCGCGGTCCAATAAGGTTGGAGGGGAAGGCCGTGGATTCCCGCGGGGAGGGGGAACCCTGCGACCCCTCCCAGGGTGGGAAGGATGTCGACCAGGCCGACCGGGTCGGCCACCACGGTCCCGGCGGGGATGCCGGGCCCTCGGGCGATGCAGGGAATCCGCATCAATTCCTCGAACATCGAGTGTCCGTGTCCCCACTGTCGGTGTTCGTAGAACTCCTCCCCGTGGTCGGAAACCACGAAGACGAAATCCTCCTCCCCGGCAAGCCCTAGCTCCTCCAATTGTTCCAGCAGTATTCCCAATTCCCGGTCGACGAATCGAATTTCCGATTCATAGAGGGCGTGGACCCCCTCGACGGTTTCTCCCAGGCCGCAGCTGGCGCAGGAATCCTCGGGATGGCCGGGACGATACCCCTCGCCCCCGCAATCCCCGCAATCGGTCAGTCTTCGAGTCGCGAAGGGAAAGGGATCGATGGGGTTGACCTGGGGCAGGATGGACCGCGTGAGGTCGTCCAGGTTCCATTGATTCGCGTGCAGGAGATCCTCCGGCGGCGCGTATGGAAAGTGGGGGTCCACGTAATGGACATAGGTGAAGGTGGGCCGGGAAGCCGCCTCCCGCGCCCAAGCGAGGGTTTCGCGGTTCACGATTCCGGCATGGTCCTCCACGAAGGGGACCCTTTTGAAAATCCTTTGGAGCCGACGTTCGACCTCTCCCCAGGACAGAAGGGTGAGGAGGTTCTTGTCGGTGAGGCACCAGAAATGGTCGAAACCCTGGGCGAATCCAAAGACCTGGGAAATATGGGAATTGGCTGAAAACCCTCCCGTGCGATAGCCCCGGGAGCGGAACAATTCCGCTAGGGTGACGGCCTCCTCGGGCAGGGCGCGGTAAATGGTGTTGACTCCGTGGGCGCTGCAATGAAGTCCCGAGAAAAGGGAGGCGACCGAGGGCCGGGTCCACGGGGCTGCAGCGTAGGCCGCGTCGAATCGAACTCCCTGGTCGGCCAAGGCGTCCATGATGGGGGAAGTCCGCTGCCCCGCCGAAGTTCTGTATCCGTAGCAGGAAAGCCGATCGGCCCGGAGGGTGTCGATGAGGACCAGGGTCACATCGGGAAGCCCCGCTTCGGGGGCGGGGGGCTCCCTGACGGAGGAGCCCACACCCGAGGACATAACCTTGCCGGAGGAAGCCGCAAGGAGCAGGGCGCAAAAAAGGATGCCTGCACGGGGCTTGGCGACGGCAATCCTGGAGGCAAGCCAGGCGGCGCACCCGCAACCCAGCGCCAGGGCGGCCGTTCCCACCATGGAGGAGAATGCGAACATTCCCACGCCCTGGAGCATTCTGGAATGAAGCCAGAGAAAACTGGCGACGAAGAGGAGGAGGAATCCCCCCGCAAAAGCCTGCTTGGAGGGGGTCCACCGAGGGCGGAGGATGCGCGCCCCGCAAGCGAGGAGGGAGGCGACGATTCCGTAACGACCCAGGACCGCCAAAAACTCAGC
>DCAK01000076.1:292-32458 GCA_002311925.1 Planctomycetes bacterium UBA1135 | reverse complement strand
GGCGCCCACAAGGCAGCCGAAGCCGAAAGCCCCAAAAATGACGATTCTCAATCCCCGGGCCATTTCAGGATTTTACTTCAGTCATGATCGAGGAGTCTCCCTCCCTCTCCGCCCACATAGCCCATTTCCTCCAAGGCCTGGAGGACATCGGCCCCGAGAATGGTGGCTTCCCCTTCCAGGGAAAAACGGGTGGCGATTTCCCGCATCCCACCGAGGGCTTTCACAAGGAGGGGTGGGGCTTCAAAGGCGGGGTCGGTCCTGTCGAGTGGGGCGCTGCCGGCGGGAACTGGAACGCGCAACATTTCCCTCCCATTTTCCCCCAGGTTGAAGTGGAGAAGGAGCGGTGCCCCGGCGTTGTCCAGATCGGGCATCTCGATGAGCTTGTCTTCGCCCTGGCGAATCGAGCGCATCGGGTGGGCGAGGAGCCTTTCCGCGTAAAGAGGGAGAGGGTTTTTGAGTTTGCCTCCGGCGAGAACCGGAGCCAGGTCAACCCCGGCGACTTCATCTCCACAAGGGGCTCCAGCCCAGGCCGAGAGGGTCGGATGGAGGTCGAGCAGGCTCACGGGATGAGCCGCCGTGGACCCCGGGGAAATCCCCGGCCCGGTCACCAGAAGGGGGACATGGAGCTGCTCCTCGAAGAGGGAATGCCCGTGCCCCCACTGTCGGTGCTCGAAAAATTCCTCCCCGTGGTCGGAAGTGACGACCAGCCAGTCCCCGGGGTCGAGTCTTCCGGTGGCTTCGAGGTGGGCCAACAGGCGTCCAAGTTCCCGATCCACGTAACGGATTTCCCCGTCGTAGAGGTCCACGACCTGGTCCCGGACCGCGGGATTGACCTCCGGCCTCTGGCCGAAGGGGAAGGGGTCGGCGTGTTGAAAATTCTTGGCCTGGGCGAGATGAGTCCGAATGTCGGGCCGTTCTGAACTCAACAACCATTCCGGCGGGTCGTAGGGCCCATGGGGGTCAATGTACTGAACATAGGTGAAGGTCGGGCGGGGGTCGGCCGGGCCCACCCATTCCACGATTTCGTCGGTGACCAGGGCGGCCGAATCTCTCCCCGCCTGGGGATTCCTTCTCAACACCCGCTTGTCGAGCTTCTGGCCGATTTCGCCCCACATGGTGAAGCGGACCAGGGGGCGTTCGCTGCTCAGCCAGAAGAAATCGAAACCCTGGGCGAATCCGAAGGTGGGTGAAACCTGGGCGTTGGCGGAAAATGCGCCAGTTCGATATCCCTGCCCATGGAGTCTCTCGGCGAGAGTGGTGGCGGACCTTGGAATACGATCCCGAATCCGGTTGACCTTGTGCGCGGACGGGTAGAGCCCCGTGTGCAGGGATGCCATGGAGGGGCGGGTCCAGGGCGCCTGGGCATGAACCACCGGAAAGAGCATTCCACGATTCGCGACGGCGTCCATGACGGGGGAGGTGGGTTCGCCCGACCGGGTGGAATATCCGTAACAGGAAAGGTGGTCGGCCCGAAGGGTGTCGATGACCACCAGGGTGATGTCCCCCAGACCGGGGCGGGCGGGGGCGGGGCCCCTCCGGGTTCCGGAATCCGTTCCGAATGAAAGGGATGCAATCGGAAGGGCAAAGAGGATGAGAGCGAGGGTCCCCTTGGGAAGGTGGGCGTCCTTGACCTTGTTGGCGAGAAAGAGGACCGCCAGGGCGACCGCCAGGATTCCCGCCGACCAAACCAGTGAAACGGGCTCCAGGAGCCCGATGTTCTGGAGGAGGGCGGAATGAACCCACCAACCGGCCATCACGAAGAGACCCAGGGCAAAGATCCAGCGGCCCGCGTTCGCGATGGGGATTTCCCGACGGAGGCGGCCGAGCAGGATTCCGAAAAGAGCCCCCAAGGCTCCGTAGCGGAGAACTTGGGCGAGAAGCTCCAGGGCGGGACTCTCGTAGCGGAGGCCGGAGGAGGAGAGGACGGCAATCGCTTCGGCTGTTCCGAGGAGACTGCAGGCAAGGGCCCCGGCGCCGGCCAATCGGAGAAAACGCCTCATCCGGCCACACCCCTGGCTCCGACGAGTTCCTCCATCAGGGCTTCGTGGGCCTGCACCATTTTTTCCACGGAAAAGACCTTGAGGGCCCGATTTCGGGAGGCTCCGGCCATCCGGTCGCGCACCTCCTGCTGGGTGAAGAGGGTAAGGATGTGTCCGACGAGCCCGTCGATGTCGCCGGCCTCCACCAGGAACCCTGTTTCGCCGTCTTCCACGATGTCGGGAATCCCGCCGATTCTTGAAGCAACCTGGGGAACCCCTGCGGCCAAGGCTTCCAGCAGGCAGATGGGGGCGCTTTCCACATCGGTGGAGGGGAGGACGATGGCGTCCACGATACCCAGGAGGTGGGGAATGTCGTGGCGGGCCCCCAGGAACAAGACCTCATTCTCGACCCCGGAATCCCGGGCCAGCCGCTGGCATTCCTCCCGATCGGGTCCGTCTCCGACCACCAGGAATCGCGCCGCGGGAATCTCCTTGACGATGCGGACGGCGGTCTGGATGTAGAGGTCGTGCCGCTTTTCGGGTCGGACGGCGGCAATGATGGCGGCGACGGGGCCTTCCTCGGGGATTCCGAGAGATGAGCGCAGGGCGGGGTCGTCGGGGCGAGGTTGATAATCCTCGCAATTCACGCCATTGGGAATGACATGGGCCAAGCCCGGGTCGAATCCTTCGTTTTGGACAAGGTAATCCCTCAGGTCGTCGGTCACCGTGACCACGGCGCTGTTGAGGAACATCAGCCGCCGATTCCAGAAACCGATGATGCTCCGGCCCCGATGCTCCGGGCCGGGAGTCGAATGGAGGCCGGAAATGATGACCGGGACCCCGGCCAGGGCGGCGGCCAGGCGGCCGTAGAAGAGCTTGTCCCCCGCCCCGAAGGTGAAGACCACATGGGGACGGAGTTTCCGCATCCAGCGCCACATCCGCCAAAGCGTGAGGGGGTCGCCCTTGAACTTTCGCAGGCCATGGTGGACGGGAACACCTTTCGCGAAACGGTCGGCGAGGGGGCCCGGTTCCTTGGTGAGGAGGACATGGGGTTCGAATCGGTTCCGGTCCAGGCCATTGACCACATCCAGAAGGACGCGCTCCTGCCCTCCCACCACCATGGAGGTGTTGAGAAAAGCGACCCTCAAGGGGCTGGACTGGTTCATCCCTGGTTTCCCGAGCAGGCCAGGAGGAGAGACATTTCCCGGTCGAGAAAAGCGTCCTGATTGTATTGGGACCGAACCAATTCGAAGCCGGCCTCGCCGAGTTTGATTGCCTCTTGGGGGTCGGCCAGGAGGTCCAGGAGGGCGTCGGCGAGGGCGGTAGGGTCTCCGACTGCGACCAAACGCCCGGTTTCCCCGTCCTTGATGATGTCCGGCGTTCCCCCTGCTGCGGTCGCGACCACCGGAAGCCGACAAGCCATGGCTTCCAAAACGGCGACAGGGAGGCCTTCCCAGTCGGAGCTTTGGACGAAGAGGTCGGCCACGGCCAGGACGAGGGGGACATCGCTCCGTGAGCCAAGAAGAACCCAGGATGCCTCGACGCCGATGACCGCGATTTCCTTTTTCACGGCCTCCATCCGGTCGCCATCACCCACGAGTACGAAAAGGGTGTCGGGGAATTTTTCCAGAACGATTCGACTGCTTTTGACGAGGCCAGAGTAGTTCTTGGCCCGGACCACCCGTCCGAGAGCGAGCACCACCGAACGGTCGGAGGGGAGGGAGAGCACCTCGCGCGCCATTTCGCGTGAGGGGGGATTCTCGAACCTGGACAAGTCAATCCCCGTGGAGAGGACCTCCAACTGGCTGCGGGGCACTCCGACCCTTTCGGAAAACTCCGCGGCCACCGGTTCGCTGACGGCGAAGACCTTCCCGGCCCGTCCGGCCATCCACCGGTAGGCCCGGGTCCTCAATCGGGTTCGCAGGCCCCGGCCTTGCCGGTCGGGGTAGAAATGTATCGAATGGACCAGCGGAACATGGACCCCGATTCCCGTGAGCGCCATGGCCAGGCAGAGGACCAGGTCGTCCTCGGGAATGTGGGTCTGCACCACGTCAGGGCGATGGCGGCGAAGGGCGCCCATGACCCCAAAGAGGAGACGGGCTAAATCCCAAAGGAACAGAGGAAGCATCCACGAGGGGCGGCGCTTCACACCGAGAATCTCCATCGTGAAACCGTCTCCTTGCGGCAGGTCCTCCGCTTGGGGTCCCGCACCCTTGACCGCGAGGAGGGTGACTTGGGCCCCTCTTTCCACGAGGCCACGACAAAGGGTGACGGCGATGCGTTCCGCCCCTCCAAGGCGAAGATCGTGGACGACCTGAAGAACTTTCATTCCTCTTCCCCGGGCCGCTTCAGCTGGTAATCCTCGGGAACCGGCAATCTTCGGCTGAAGCGAAAGGGACCGACCTTGCGCCAGTCGAGTACGAATCGGGGAACGAACCAGTAACGGTCGTGAAGGCGCTTGCTGACCCTGTTGCCCATCTGGTAGTAGACCATCACCTTGTCGCATCCGAAATCTTCCTCCAGGCGCTCGAACAGCCAGTTCATGCCGATGAGGGCGATTCCCTTGCCCATGGCGGTGGGGCTGGTTTCGCCCCCGAACGAATAAAGAGTGGTGGGACCGTTGTCGAACTGTTCCTTGAGGCGAGGGTCCTTGAAGGGCCCGCGATACCAGAAGCCCTGCGAAACCATTCGACCTTCGGAGATTCCGATGAGAGAGGCGAAGTCGGGGTCGGGAATCAGGGCCTGGAACCTCTTGTGGAGATGCCGCCACTCCCGTGTCGCGTAGTACTTTTCATCTTCGGGGACGGCGATGCGGACTTCCAGACCCTCGGAAAAGTGGCGAGGGATGTTGGGTAGAGGGTCGAGGTTGTCCCGAATGCAGACCGCCAGCTCCAGATGCTCGTAAATGTTTCGGCGGTAGAACTTCGCGACCTTTTTCCCCAGGGTCTGGAAGGGAAAGAGAAGCCCCCTTTCCCTGTAGACCCGGGAAAGGCGCTGGAGGAGGGTCTCCTTTTCTGGGCGTTTCGCCATTTTTCCCGGTCACCGGGACCGGCGGAAGAACCCTACTAGGTCGCGGAGCCGGTTGCCGAGGAAAATGAGGAAGCGACCTGTTGGGTGACCGCCGAGTCGTAGAACCCATCCCTTGAACAGGAGAAAGGGGGCGAGCGTCCCCCCGGTGATGGAGCCCGCCTTCTGGCCGAAGAACCCGCAATGAATCATGCGCGGGTCGTCCCCGCGCCGCATCGCCCGCCGCAGGGTGGTGCGGGTGGCGATGTAACCGCCGACCCCGACGGCGATTTCCTGGCAAGCCGCATCCCATTCGCCCCCCGGCCATGCGAGGAAGTTCGCTTTTTGCCCCGGAATGTTGCTTTCTATGAGCCGCCTTGAGTCCTCGCATTCCCCCTGAATCCGGGCAGCCTTCTCTTGGGAAGTCTCCCTTCTTCCAGGTTTCCAGTCGCCTGCTTCGTCCACCTCGCTCAGGAGGTTCCGCCAATCCGGAGCCTGGAAAAAAGAATCGCCTCCCCGGGATTCCACGAATTCCACCAATCGGCGGGCCCGGGCTGGGTCGGGGAACACCGCGGTGGCGATTTGGGAACGAGCGCTTTCAAGGATGGGCGTTCCCCAGGGGACGCTGCGATTGAGTTCGGCGAGGCTCTTGCTCATCCATGCGGGCTTGCCCGCCGGGTCGGCGTTCCAACACATCCAGTAGTGAGGGGAATCTGGATGATGGTAGCCCACCACTTGGTCGGAAATCGGAAGGCGGGTGTGGGTTTGAAAGTGGGACTGGATGTCCCAGGTCCCCGACGCCTTCATCGCCCGCAATTCCTCCCAGGAAAGATAACCGGGACCAGGAAGTGCCTCCCGGCTCACCTGTCCGGCTTCGACATCCTCGAGGGTGGGGGAGAGCCCGTCGTCGGGTCGAACGAATTCGGGAGTCACCACCACCGTGGCCTTGAGTCCGTGCTTGGCGAGCGCGGGGTGGGCGAAAGCCCAATTATCGACATAACCGTCGTCGAAGACGAGGCAGATGCTCTTCGGGGGAATTTCAGTCTCACCCTTGAGCCAGCCGTGGACTTCCCCGAGGGACAGGGTGGTGAACCCCTTGCGGGCGAGCCATCCGAGGCAACGGTCCAAAAGGGCGGGCGTGGCCGTGAGATGGGCCAAGTCGCCCGGGAGGGGCCGGTCCCCGACGCTGTGGAAGGCGAGGATGGGAAGGCTGGTCATGCAGGGGCCTCCTTGAGGGCGTCCTCCTGCCGGCAAAGATTGTTCAAGGCCAGGCCGAGCCCGAGGAGGTACCACATGGGAAGCATGTTCAATGGATTCCCCACGTAATAGAGGGATTGAATCGCCCGGTTGAGGAGGGCCCAGGGGACGAGAAAGGCGAGCATCCTGTGGATCTCGTAGCCCTGGAGCCGCCAATGGAGAGTCCTCCGCAGGAAGAGAAACCACAACAGGCCCAGGAGAATCATGGTCGGCAGGCCGTATTCCGCGGCGGTGGACAGGAAACCGTTGTGGACGATCTGCTTGAAGGTGAAGCTGTGGGCAATCAGCGTGTCGTCATATTCATGGAATCGGAGGGTGTAGTTGTTGAATCCGATGCCGACAACGGGGTTGTCCTGGATGATGTTGGTGGCAATCTGGGCCATGTACATACGACCCTCGGCCGATCCCGTGTCTTCCGTCGTGAGCCTGAGCCAAACCCCGGGCAGCGAGAGGGCGACCGCCATGCCGAGGGTGGACATCCACCCGAAGACGATCAGGGCTCGGGATCGAGCCATCCGTGCCCGGAGGAAGGGGTACATGGCCAGGGGATAGGTGACGAGGAAACTCAACCAGGCTCCCCTTGATTTCGATCCCATGAGGGCGACGAAGGCCGCCACCGCGATGAAGAGACCGAACAAGCGGGCCCGCCCGCGGCTGCTGGAGAGGGCGATGGCGAAGGGAAAGATGAAAAAGATTCCCATGAAGGAGGCGTAGCGGTTGGGGACGCCGACCGTTCCCACCATCCGCGACAGCTCGATGGTTCCCTTGATGGTGGTGAGGTTCCGTTCCCCCCCGAGAAAGTCGAGCCCAAGGGCCCCTCCCGTGATTTCCTGGCCGAAGCCCACCAGGGCTTGGAAGAGGACGACGGCGCTGACGGTCCAGGCAAGGAGCCGATAGTCCTCCTTGGGTCTCAAATTGTTGGCGAGGTAGAGCGCCATGCCGAGGGCGAGGAGAAAGCGCCAGAACATCCAGATTCCGGTGACCGGGTCTTCAATCGTTCGCATGCCTGCCTGGAGGGCGAAGGGGAGCATCACATAGGCCGGCCATAGGACCTTGGCTTGAAGATGGATACCCACCCCGGAGCGGAGGCAGCGGAAGAACCAGCAAGCCAGGAGAACCAGGATCCAACTCTCGGTGAGGGTGATGAAAAAGCCGCCGCCGAATTTCGCCCGTATGCTTCCTTCCCACTCCGTCAGGTGGAAGGAGATGCCGATGGAAAAGCAGGCGCCGAGGGCGATGAAGGCGAACCTTTCCAGGTCCCGGATTCGGGCCCAACCCATCACGATGGCGCAGGCCGCGAAAAAGAGGGCTGCGAAACGTCCGCCGAAGGAGAAACCCCAAATCAGCAACCAGGCCGCGCCCACGGTTGAGCCGGCAATGAGGAGGGGGCCAATGGCGGCCCGGAGGGCGGTCATGGCTTGCGTCCTCCCAGGCGTCGTCGGATGGTTTGGCGGGCCGCGGCGATGACCTCCTTGTCTTCGGCGCCCAAACCCATGGCAAGAAGAGCACCCAGGAAGATTCCGGCGACCGCGACCGAGCCCATCAGGGCATCCAGGGGTCTTTGTTCGAGCCAGCCGGAATCCAGGGCCCACCATCCGGCGGCGCAAGCGAGAATTCCAGCAAGGGCGGGCTTGAGGAGGGCGAGGCTGAAGGGGTTCAGGCCAAGAATCCACTTCCCTTGGACCAGGGTGAGTGCGTTGTTGACCAGGAGGCTCGCCGCCCTTGCGCCGGCGGCCCCGAAGATTCCGAATTCGGGAATGAGCCAGAGGGCGACGCCGACCGTGGTCAGGAAGCAGAGCACCGAATTCAAGAGGGTGATGCCCGACCGGCCGGACATGGTCACCGCGTAACCTGCGGGGTTGGCGAATCCCGCCAGGAGGAGGGTCGCCGCCAACAGGGCGAGGGAGTCGCCGCCCTCCATGTAGTCGGCGCCCACCACTCCGAGGAAGACGTCCGAGAAGAGAAGAACCACGAGCACGATGGGGACCATGCTGGTGAAGATCCACCGGGTGGCGGTCCTGTACAGGGAGCGCAGTTCATCCAGCCGACCCTCGCCGCTGAGGGACGCGGACATCGGGGTCAGCAGCGTCTGCACCAGGGTGAGCGGCAGGGTCAAGATGAGCATCAGGCGGATGACCGCGTTGTAGATTCCGGCATCCTCCTGGGATGCGTACCAGGCGAGGATGAAGAAATCCGCGTTCAGGGCCAGGAAGGAGAAGATGTCGACGCCGACGAGGGGGATGGAGAAGGACAGGAATTCCTTCTTTTCGACGATGGCGGGGGTGTCCTTTCCCCACAGGGGAATCGCCTGGTGAAGGGCCCGAATCGCCAGGAGACAGGCGGCGAAGCTGGAAACCACCACCGCCCAGGCCACCCCGATCATTCCGAACCCGAGGGCGAACAAGCCCAGGACCAGGGCCAGCCGGGCGGTGGGAAGAAAAATGGAGAAGACGGCCGTCGCCGCCCCCACTCTTTTCATCCCCCGGAGCGCGCGGACGAGAAGGGTCAGGAATGCTACGAGCGGGGCCGCGATAGCGACTGCCCGAATCACCCCCTCGATTTCTTCCGGGCCGGCTCCTCCGCCCGAACCTCCCTGGAAACTGTTGACGGCAATCCAGGGGGCGAAAAGGAGGATGACCAGGGCCAGGAGAAGGCCAAGGCCGAGAATGATCTTGGAGGCGAAGAAGATGGCTCCGCGCAGCCTCGCCCAATCTTTTCGGGATTCGTGGATGGCGACGTAGCGCATGACCCCGTCGTAGAGCCCGGCCGAGGAGACCCGGCGACCGATTTCAGCCACCCTCATGGCGAATCCGAAGATGCCATAGTTGGCGGCCCCAAGGATGCGCGGGACCAGGAGGATGGATGCGAGCCGAATCCCGATTTCCCAAAGGACACCGGCGCTGGCGATTCCGGCTCCCCGGGCCACCTCTAGGTGGCTCTTATCCCTTCTTGTTTCGCCGGATTCGCTCATCCCGGATGGTTGCCAGGACGGGAATGCGGGTTTCTCTCTCTGCCTGGCCTGGAGTGTCCAGAGAACGGTCGAGAAATGCGCCGAGGAAGACCGAGGTCAGGGCGAAAAAGAGTCCGCCAAGAATGGCCAAGGTTGTGCGAATCCAAGGAGGGGGGGGGAAGGAGGGAAATTGGGGGACGTTGGCATACCCCCCCACATCCACCAGGAAGTCGGGCAGGGTGAGGCCGGTTGTCTTCGCGGTGTCGACTCTCTTTTCGGCGAGGTTGTAGGCGTCCCGCGCCCGGTCGAGGTTGTTTTTAAGGCTCTCCATCCTGAGCGAAGCCTTCCCCACTTCATTGAGATTGGTGGCCGTGGCCTCCTGCTTCTTGCGCAGATCGGCGAGCACCGCTTCGTTCTGGAGGAGTTCAGTTTCGGCGGCCCGGACCAGGCCGCCGGTGATATCGGCGACCACTTCCTGAAGCCGACCCGTTGCTGAATCCATTTGGCCCCTCAGGCTGGAAACGACCGAGGAGTTTTCCAGGTTGTGCTGGAGGGCGTCCACTAGGCGAAGAGAAAGCTCCGAACGGGAAGCCTGGAGGGCCACCACCGCCTGGTTCCCGGACACTTCCGGAAGACCCAGAAGGAAGGGTGAATCCTGGCCATGAAGCTCCTGGAGCTCGACGATGTGGATGCGGCCTCTTTCCACCAAACCCTCCAGGTCGTTGACATGGTCGAGGAGCTTGGTGGACTTTTCGATAAGGCTGCCCACCATGGTGGTGAGGTCCAGCAGCAACCCGTTCGCCTTCTTGAAATCGTGGAGGGTGGTCTCGGAGGATTGGAAAACCGTCTTCGCCTTCTCAGCTTGCTTGACCAACTGGTCGAGTCGGAGCTTGCCGCCCAAGCTGCCGCTTCGGTACTTGGAGTAGGAGTCGGCGAGGGCGTTCACGATTTCAGCCGCCCGGTTCGGATTCCAATCCGTCATGGCCAGGTTGATGACATTGGTGTTCGGAATCGCCGCCGCCTCGAAATTGTCGATGATGTAGAAGCGCCATGCCCTGCGCCGATCTTCCTCGGAGAAATCAGCCCAAGCCTGTTCCTCGGGGGGCTTTTTCCAGGGAGAGCGGGCGAGGAAATCCGGATTGGCGCAGACCCCGTCCACCACGTCCCGCGATTTCATCAACTGCATTTCGCTGGCCACGTCGGAGAGGTCGGCCTTTCGATACCTGGACATGCCGGGGTTGTCCACGTCCTCGGATTGGACCGTTTCAAGCCGGCCCTTCAGGTAGACCTGGGCGGTGGCTCGATAAATGGGATCGAAGGTCTCGCCGAACCACCAGGCGGAAGCCGAGAAGAGGAGGAAGACCCCCCAAAAGAGGCGCCTCCGCTTGTAAAGGATGGTGAAGAGGTCGCGAACCGTTTCGGACCCCGCTTGGACGCGGGCGCCAGTTCCGGCGGACCTCGGGTCGGCGGAAGGTTCGGGAGTCATTGGGCGATGAACTCCGAATCGATGCGGTAGGCGGCCGAGACACCGAAGCCGCGGAAGAGGAGCATCTTGGCGATGTATTGGTCGACCCAGCGGTTGACTCGCGTGATGCTGGTGGAAGGAACCACCAGGACGTCGTTGGGCCCCATCAGGGCGTCGCGGGATACGTCCCCTTCTTCAAGAACCGCGTAGAGGTCGACCCGGTGAGCTTCCGCCACTCCGTCGGGAGCCATGGTGAGGAGGATGCAATTCTCGAGGTCGGAGGTCGCGAGATGGGCTCCACCGGCCATGGCCAGGGCTCGGGACGCGGTGATGGGCCCGGTAACTCCGATGCGGCCAGGTTGGGTGACCTCGCCCTGGACGAAGACTCCGAATCCGGCGGTGGCGGACAGCTGAATGCCCACTTCGAGTTCGGGAAAGCGGTCGATGTAGGCGGCTTCGACGGCTTCCTGGACCTGGGTCACCACGCGTCCCGCGGCGGCGAATTCACCCACCAGCGGCAACGAGAAGAAGCCGTCCGGGCCGATGACGGTTTGCAGGGATTGGCCGGTGGCGGCCGATCCCAGAATGGACTTCAGTTCCTCGAGTCGTTTTCCGAAGGTCGTGACCTGGAGGGCGACCACGGGGTCGCGGAAAAGGTCGGCGTAAAGATTGGCAATCTGGTCCCTCGCTTCTTCCGGGGTGAGCCCGACCACCTTGAAGGCCCCCTTGTAGGGGAGAGAAATCTTTCCGTCGGGGCGGACGAAATAGGTGTCGTCGATTTCGGTGTGGTGGAAGACCTTGACCTTGAGCGTGTCCCCGGCCTCGATTTTGTAGATGGCGGGCCCCCGATCCGGGCGGACCAGGAAGCTGGCCTTGAGAGTGTCGCCGGGATTGAGCAGGTAGCGGGGGATGTAGCGGACCTCTTCGGACATAGCCTGGAAGGAGGCTGGCGAAGGGGTGATGTTGGTCTCGCCGGCCGGCGCATTGCAGGCGGCCAGAACGAGCGCGATGAGGAGGAGAGGCTTCAAATCCGCCGGTAGACGAAGGAGGGAATGAAGTATTTTCGACGATTGAGGAGGAGGCCGACGGGTTCGGCCGCCATGAGGGATAATTCGTGGGCCGCGCCCTGGACCACTTCCCGTCGGGTTGAAGAAGCTTGGACGACGAGGACGGTGAGGGCTTCCTTGCGGGAAAGATGGGTTCCCGCGCTTCCCGAGGCCAAGGGGGAGCAATCCACGACCACGAGGGAGTAGTGGTCGCGAAGTTCCCGGACCAGCGCCCCGAAGGGAAGGGAGTCGAGGGTTCCGGGAGCCATGGTCCTGCCTTCCGCTCCGGCTGTGATTGCATCCAGCGCGCTCGCTTCGGTGCGTTGGATGACCTCGTCAACCGAGAGCCGCCCGGAGCAAACATCGATGACCCCGACGTCATTGTCGAGGTCGAGCAAGCTGTGAACGGCGGGAGCCTGGAGGTTGCCCTCGACCAGAATGGCCCTGGAATTCTGGCGGGCGGCGGCCGCTGAGGCGGCGAACTGGGCGGCGACTGTGGAGGTGCCCTCCCCGGACAGCGCGGAGGTCAGGCAGACCACCAGGGAACCGTCCTCCTCTCCCGCATCCCGTAGCTTGGACAGGAGCCGGACGAACTCCCCTCTCTGCCCCTTGAGGGGCAGGTGGTCCAGGGCGGACGGGTCAGCAAGGACTGGGTTCATTTCCTCCCCACGCAGGCAATCTGCCTTTTTTGGCCATGATTGGACGCACGAAACGAGTCCGGGATTCCAATTTTCCCCCGGAATGCGGCATTATGGGCCCATGTTGGGTGGATATCAAAAGCGGAAAGGGCCCCGGAGCCGGGTTCGAATTCCTAACCGTCCGCTTCTTCCTTGTCGTCGCCCGCATAGCCGAGGGCGGCGAGCCTCGCGGCCTCTTCCTCACTGATCGAATCCCGGCTCCGAATTGCCAGGGTGAGCACGTGGGAGGGGGGGAAATACCAGTCAGAATCGGCCATAAGGTCTTTCAGGCGAAGAGCATGGCCGGATTCGGATGGCAGCAGATCGATCCCTTCTTCAGCATCGGAATCCAGGTTGAAGAGAAGGGAATAGGGTCCGGCCATTTCTCTTTCTGAGAGAATCATCTCGGGTCCGGAATGGGGCAGGTCTGCTTCACGGGCAATCCATTTCCAAACTCCGTCCGAGAGGGCCCGCCAATGCCATTGAGGCTGCTGGTCTCCACCGGTTTCCATGGGAGCGGGGCGGGGGCCGCTTTCTTCGCCGCGGGTGAGAGGTTGAAGGGCTTTTCCCTGCATCGAGGCGGGGATGGGGGCTGCCGCCCATTCAAGAAGCGAGGGAGGGATGTCCATCAGCCGAACTTGAGCATTCACTCTTCCGGGCTGCAAATCCGGGGCCCAGATGACGAGGGGTATGTGGACGAGTTCCTGGAAGAGGCTGTGACCGTGACCCAGATGTCCATGTTCCAGGAACTCCTCGCCATGGTCCGCGACCAGGACGACCACGGTGTTCGGATGGCTATCCAGAAGTCCAGCGATGAAAGGGGCCAGATGGGCGTCGGAATACAGAATGGATTCGTCGTAGAGGTCGACGATGCGCGCGAGTTGAGCGTCGCTGATTTCAACTTCGCCCAGGATTTGTCGTTCCACGAGATTTCCGTTCACGTTCAGGTCCAAGCCGGACTGGTCCCAGGTTCCCGCGAAGGGGGCGGGTGCGAAATAGGGGTAGTGGGTGTCCATGAGGTGGAGATAGGCGAAGAAGGGTTCCTCTTCCTTCAGGCCCCCAACCCACTCGAGAACATCCCGGGTCATGGATTCCGCGCGGCCCGCTTCGTACCCGAGGACCTCCCAGTAATTGGAAAAATGTTCGACGCCCTGGGTGAACCCGTACTTGTGGAGAACATTGGGGTTGTTGGAAAAGACTCCCGTTCTCCAGCCACGATTGCGGAGGATTTCCGGGAGGGTGAGGGCGGGGGGGTTGAGGGCTGCCCCGTGGCGACCGGAAATGACGGACATCCGAGAGACGGCTCCGTGATTGGAGGGAATCAGGCCGGTGAAAAGGGTGCCGACCGCCGGCTTGGTCCAGCCCGAACTGGAGAGGGCGTTTTCAAAAACCACGCCCTTTTCGGCGAGGGCGTCGAGCCCGGGGGTGGTCGGGCGAGAATATCCCATGAATCCGCAGTGATCCGCCCTCAAGGAATCGACGACCACGACCACGATGTTGGGGGCCCCGGGCGGGGGTTGAGGCTGGGTGAGGTTGGCGACCGTGGAAGGAAGCCGATGCGCGGTCAGGAGGAGGAGCCCCAGGACCCAGGGGCGGCCGAAGAAGGAGACTCCCCAGCGGAGCATGGGGCCGGGATTCCCATCCATCTTTCCGCCGGCCCAGCCAAGGAAAAGGGCCAGGATTCCCCCGCAGGCGGCGGCTTTCCAGGGTTCGACCCGTGACCAGAAATCCAATCCCAACCATCCGTGCCCGGTGACACCCCAATCCTGGTGGGCGCTTTCTGCCCAAGCTTCTATCCCCCCCACGGCCAAATAAGTGAACGCCCAGCCAGAAATGGCTGCCAGTACGAACCTTCCTTTGCGTATGCGATTCCCCATTTGCCTGACCATTAAGGTCGGTCGGATGATACCTTTTTAAATGAATTTTCTGCGGATACTTGTGGAACCTTCCAGATTTCCATTGCGTCGTTTAGAGTGAAACCCAAGCATAGAATGCGATTTCCCCTTTCCTGCTTACTGCTCCTAGGTTCGGCTCTCTCATTGCCGGCCCAGGTCGTCACCCTGCGCTTGGTCCCGGATTCAACCCAGGTTCGGATGGGAGATTCACTTGATGTGGATTGTTGGTTGGAAAATCCTCAGGGCGCGCTGGTGGCTGGCTACCAAGCGTTCTTCTCGTTTTCAGGAGATTCTTTTGAACCCCTTGCCGGGCCCGGCACTCTTTTTGGGTCGGTTCTCACTGACATCTGGGCTTTCAATTGTCCTCCTCCTTTTGGCTCAGGATGGGCGAGTTGCCCCGAAGCCGGTGATGGGGTAGCAGAAGAAGGTGTTTTCGTGATTGGAGCGGCGGCTTCGCCTGGGTCCTATTCGTCCTCTCCGAGTGCTCACTTGTTCCGGATGCCCTTTCAGGCGAAGCAGGCCATTGGAGCCGACCCCGGGCCCTTTCTTTTTGATGACCCGGTCCTGACCGGGTGCATCGGCTCAGCCTATTCAATGGTGGCCGATTCCTCGGCGACCGCGTTGACCCTCATTCTTGAATCCACGGATGTGGAGGTGACCCCGAATCTGCAGGTGACCGGGTTATTCCAACCAGGAGGAACGCTGGTCTTTGAAGTTAGGGATGAGGGAGGGCTTCCTTGGTACCTATTTGGCGGGCTTCAACCCAATCTCGTGGATTATGGCTCAATGGGCCTTCTCCACGTGAACATCAACCATCCTAGTTTCCGTTTCCTTGGCCAGGGCGTTATTGGGGGAAGCGGTTCGGTGTTCCAAACGGTCGTCATTCCGTCTCTTGCAGGGCTCTCGGGGAGAACGGCCTACTGTCAAGCTGCAACGGGGCTCGGGGCCCCGATTGCCAACCGTAGGCTTTCAAACCCGACCGCCTTTCTTATCCAGTAGGGACACCTAGAACTGGAAGTAAATGAAAGGTTGGCTATTGGGCTGGACGAAGGGGAGGATTCCTGCAGTTACTAGGCCAAGTCCGGCGGCGAAGGCCCACGCTGGGACTCTGCGCCAGAATTGCCTGGTCCACCCCTTGTAGGCAATAAGGTGGATAAGCCCTAAGAGGGGGACCAAGCCGATGAGAAGGGGTGGGCCTATTGACTGGGTCCCTTCCGAGTGGAAGAAAAGGAATCCGTCTAAAGCATGCCGAGACACCTCGAGACTGTTTTCTCCTTCTCCGGCGGCTCGGAAAAAAAGATAGGCTAAGGCCCAAAACCAAAAGGTGAGAAACGGGCCAAGCCCGTTGAGGGTTAAGTTAAGCCATCCCCATCTAGGCTTTCGGCTCTTCCATTCTTTGTGGAGAATTAATCCAAGGCCATGCAACCCCCCCCAAATTACGTAACCCCACGCTGCCCCGTGCCAGAGTCCACCGAGCAACATTGTCAGCATAAGATTCCGGTTAGTGGCCCTTTGTCCGCGTACTCCAATGAGATATGCCACCATTATGAAGACAAGGCAGAGGAGGATTGCGATTCCGGAGGTCATCTCAGAATCCTCTCTGACGAATACCCAGCAAACGAAGGTGAAGAAGGCTGCTAGTGATACGGCAAACCCAATGCCGTCGTTTTCGCTGTTATTTCGGCTCCCGCCTAGAGGGATGTAAAGATAGTCCCGGAGCCAACTACTGAGGCTCATATGCCAACCTCTCCAGAGCCCGGTGATATTCCTCGCAAAGAAGGGGAAATGGAAATTTTCTCGGAGTTGATAGCCAAGCAGAGCTGCACAGGCGATAGCCATGTCGGAGTACCCGGAGAAATCGCAATAAACCTGGACGGAGGCGAAGGTGACCCCCACCCAGGCACTTAGGACGTCATAACTCGCAGGTGCACTGAAGTAGCGGTCTATAACAGAAGCAATGTTGTCAGAGATGCAGGCCTTTTTAATAAAGCCGACGAGGAACAACACCAGAGCTCCTCGTACATCCACTCTTTTCCAGATTCGAGTTGTGGCCAGCTGAGGAAGGAATTCGGCAGCTCGGACAATGGGGCCGGCGACAAGTTGAGGGAAAAATCCCACGAAAAGAGCGAGATCGATAAATGATTTTGTTGGCGCTAGCTTCTTGGCATAAATGTCCAGCGAATAGGACATTGTCTGAAAGGTGTAGAAACTAATGCCAACAGGGAGGACGATATTGAGAGTTGTCCACCCTGGGCTGAATCCGAGAAAGGCCAGAAAGACTTCTGCTGATGAGGCGAAGAAGCCGAAGTATTTAAAGATTCCAAGGATGCCAAGATTGCCGCAGAGACTCAGGGTGAGCCATTTTTTTCTAGCTTTAGGGTTTTCGGAGGCGTGAATCCTTTGCCCAGCGAACCAGTCGAGAATTGTGGAGCCGAGGATGAGCGAGAGGAATCGCCAGTCCCAAGCCGCGTAGAACAAGTAGCTGCAGGCCAGCAGCCATAATTTGCGGTGGGGGTCTTTTCGGAGGGTCCAATGAACGAGGAAGGCGGCGAGAAAGAAGGGGAAGAATCGGAATTCGGTAAAAATCACTTCGACTTCTCCTTCTCAAGCGCGGCCGCCACATCTTTGGCGAGAATGCCGGTGAAGATTTCTGAACCCTCCCTGGAAAGGTGACCGACGTCCCAACGGAATTCCTCTTCGTAGAAGCGGGGGTATTTTTCCGGGGCGTTGTAGAGGAGGACTGGTTTTCCGAGGTCCTCGGAGATGCGCATTTCCAGCGGCTTGTCCCGCCCCTGCCCGGGCATTTGAATGAAGATGACTTCGACGCCGGCCTTTCCGGCCTCCCGGATGATGGACCGGGCGATTTCAAGGTCGTTCCAAGCTTCCACATCCTCTCGGCTGTAGACCTCGTCCTCGACCATGTGGCGGATGTCCTCACGGAATTCGTCCAGGTGGTCGAGGAAGAGTTGCCGCCGGGCGGCGAAGTTGGGGTCGTCCTGCTCGAGGGGGACCCATCCATGGACCTTGCCGGCTTTCGCCGATTTCCCCTTTCTCAGGCCCAGGAGGCCGTCGCCGACTTCGTAAGCCTGGCCGATTTTCAGGGTCCAGCAGAGGAAGTGCTGGAAATGGACGAAGGAATCGTGGCAGGGATGGGTTGCGAGGTGGGCATGGTCCCGAATTCCCGTGAGGGCGAGAGAGGTTGCCGGCCAATCGTGCCAATAGACCGTCCTTCCCTTGAAGAGGTTCTTTTCGACGATGGTCGGGTAGAAGGCCCGGTATTCGATGAGCATCCTCTTGAGATTCGGACCCCCGTCCTCGAGAACCTTGCGCGCCAGGAATTGGATTTCCAGCCATGTCGCTCCGGGAACCCCGAGGTTGAAGGACCGGGTCGGGATGCCATGCCGGGCCATCTCGCCGTCGAAGATCCCGGGAATGAAGGAGCGGTAGNNGGTGCCGATGGCGACCGTGTCGTAGAGGGAGGCGTTGTCCTGGTACCAGGCTGCCTTGACCCCCGAAATGCGTCCTCCTCCCGGCGCGGCGATTGCGTGGAGAATCAACGACCCTGCTCCCAATCCAAGAAGGAAAAGAAGCGCCAGTCCTGCTCCTCTGAGGGGCTGAGTCATGGAAGGGAAAGGTTAATCTCCGGAGGGTCAGGCAACCAGGAGCTTGCCAGCAGCCACGACGAGAACCAGGGCTAGCAGGCGGCGAATTTTCTGTCCCCCTTGGCGGGAGGAACCCCAACGGCTCCCGAAAAAACCTCCGAGAAGAGCCGCCCCGCCCCAAAGCAAAATGGGACCCGGAATGGGATTTCCGGCCGCTAGGTTTCCGGCCAGCCCGGCGGCGCTGTTGAGGAGGATGAATGCGGCGGAGACTCCCGCCACGGTTCCCGGAAATCCCCACCCGCAAAGAATGAGAAGCGGCGAAAGGAAAATCCCCCCACCGACGCCGACCGCGCCGGCGAGAAAACCCAGGCCGGCGCCGGTGACCAGGGCGATGGCCAGGGGGGGCGGGGCCGATCCCCGGGAGGGTCCGGTCCAGGGGCGGACGAGGCTGGCCGCCGCCAGCATGAGGGTGATGCCCAGAAAGGTGAAGGCGAGGGAGGAATCCAATCCGATTTTCCCTCCGAAGAAGGCCGCAGGAATGGAGGTGACGGCGAAAGGGAGGAGAAGTCGCCAGGAAAAGGCGCCCGTCCGCGCGAATCGAAACCAGGCCAGGCTCGCGACCAGGAGATTGAGGCACAAGGCGGTGGGCCTCATTTCCCCTATGGAAAAGCCGGCCAAGGCCAGGATGGCGAGGTATCCCGACGCTCCTCCATGGCCCACCGCTGAATACAGCGCAGCTGCAGCAAAAATCCCGGCGGCGATCAGGACGGCGACGGGGTCCACGGTCGTGTGGTTAGTAGTCGTCGGGATTGGTCGTGGGAACCATGCGGAATCCTCCGCCCACCATGACGACGATGCCCCCTCCGTGGTCTCCGGCTCGGGCGGCAAGGCCCAGCTTGTTTCGGATTTCCGCGGCCAAGCCTTCCGCAACCCATTGGGCGGATTCTCCCGGTGGGGTGTCCAGGCCGGCCCAGCCCACCTTTTTCCCGGTGGCGTCGAAAATCACCACGCAAGCCAGCCGGGTGTGTTCACCTTCCTCGTTTCCGCCGGCGGCCACGAAGACCCGGGATGGGTCGGTGACATCCTTCTGCAGAAGAGGGGGGGACAGGAGGCCGCAACCCGTGGAAAAGAGAAGGGCGGCAAGGATGAATCTTCCGTGCATGGAAACAGGATAATGGGTTGAGAAGGATGAAGCTGAATTCTCGGGAAAAGAAATGGGTGGGTCACCCCGTTCGAGGGTGGATGGCCAGGAAGCTTGAGGCTCCCACCCTGCTGGACCTTGGGGGCCCCGTTCCGGGTTGCCGCGTCCTTGACCTCGGCTGCGGGAAAGGTGTCGGCAGCCGCATTCTCCGGGAGGATTTCCAGGCCGCTCGGGTGGATTCCCTCGATTTGGACCCCTCCATGGTTCAGGGGGGCCGAACCCGGGCCCGTGCCGCGGTGGTGGGCGACGCCTGCGCCCTGCCCATCGCGGATGAAAGCTATGACGCGGTCTTCGCCCTCCAGGTGTTGCACCACATCGAGGATTGGCAATCCGCCCTCAAGGAAATCCGGAGAGTCCTGCGCCCGGGGGGGCGCCTTTACGGTTCCGAGACCCTGGTTGGCCTGCTCCAGCACCCCATTCTGGGCGCGTGGATGGACCATCCCGAAGAAAACCGCTTTACCGAGCGGGACCTCCTGGATGGGCTCGAAAGCGCAGCTTTCAGGCTGGGTAAAACTCGGCGAGTCGGGAAATGGTTTCTCTGGTTCGTGGCGGATCGGCCGGCGACGAGAATTTCAGATAGCCGGTGTTGAAGCTTCCAATTGGACGCTAGAATGTTCGGCCCGCAGGCTCAGGAACCCCTGGTCAGACTCAAAAACCCCTTCGTGCGGCAACCCCACCCACGCGAATCCAATAGGAGATGAGCGTCTTCGAATTCCCCCAGTGGACGGACAAGATTCGTCCGTGGTTGGGTGTGCTCGCCATCGGCATCCCGGTTTATGTAACCGGGTTGTTCCTCTTCGGGGCTGCCCCCTCGACGATCAACGTGGGTTACGCCCCCAATCAGCCGGTTCCCTTCAGTCATGCCCTTCATGCGGGAGAATTGGGGATGGATTGTCGGTATTGCCACACCACCGTTGAATCCGCCGCCCACGCAGCGGTTCCCCCTTCATCGGTGTGCATGAATTGCCACGAGCGGATTCACACCGAAAGCCCCAAGCTTCTACCGGTGCGGGAAAGTTGGGCCAGCGGCGAACCTGTTGAGTGGATGCGGGTCCACGACCTCCCCGATTTCGTCTATTTCAACCACGCCGCCCATGTCACATCGGGGGTCAGCTGCGTGGAATGCCATGGCCGCATTGACCGGATGGAGAAGGTGCGGCAGGAGAAGCCGCTCAGCATGGGATGGTGCCTGGATTGCCACAGGGACCCGGATCCCAACTTGAGGCCTCGTGACAAGGTCACCGATCTCGGCTGGAAGCCTGCTGGCTGGACCCCTGAGCAGGATGAGAAGATTCGGCGCGAAACCGGGGCGCGCCTTCGTGAAATCCATGGGATTCAACCTCGGACTGATTGCTCCACCTGCCATCGATGAACCAAAAAACTTCCAAGCCCGAATATTGGCGGAGTCTCGAACAGCTCGCCGACACGCCCCAATTCCAGGAGATGGTGTCCAAGGAGTTCCCGGCCGGCCCGGAAGAGAATTGGACGGAGTCTTCGAGGAGGCGTTTCCTCCAGTTGATGGGAGCGTCGGTCGCCCTCGGAGCTGCCGGAGCCTGCTCCTGGCAGGAAGAGAAGATTCTTCCCTTTTCCCAGCGCCCCAATGGTTGGGTCCCCGGGAAGACCAAGTCCTTTGCCACTTCGATGGAACTTGGCGGAGTCGGCCGCGGACTGGTGGTGACCTGCTTCGATGGTCGCCCCATCAAGATCGAGGGCAACCGCGAGCATCCTGAGAGCCTGGGCGCAACCGACGCCTTCGCTCAAGCCTCGGTACTCGAGCTTTACGACCCCGACAGGAGTCGAGGGCCCCTGCGCCGCGACGCCGGCCAGGAGAAGCCCGCCTCCTGGGAAAACTTCGCCTCTTGGGTTCGGCCCGTCATCGACGCGGCGGGAGAAAAGCAGGGGAAGGGAATCGCGATTCTCGTCGAACCCAGCTCTTCTCCCAGCGTCCACTTGTTGAAGGGCAAGGTCCTCAAGGGCCTGCCCGATGCGATCTGGGTCGAGTACGACCCGACGGGTCGCAGCCACGAAGCCGAAGGCGCGGAAATGTGGGGCCTTCCCGAGGGTCGGCCCGTGAATCAATTCTCCAAGGCCTCGGTCATCCTTTGCCTGGACGACGACGCCCTGGCGGATCACCCTGCTGCGCTGCGTCACGCTCGCGAATTCGCGAAGGGGCGCAAGCCCGAAGATGGCCCCATGAACCGCCTTTACGCGGTGGAGACTGATTTCTCCGTGACCGGCGCGATGGCCGACCATCGACTTCCTCTCGCTCCATCCGGTGTGCGCGCTTTTGCCGCCGCCCTGGAGGGCCGCTTGGCCGGCAACGCGTCGGCCGGGGAGGACGCCTTCCCGCACGGAAGCAAGGCCGATAAATTTCTGTCCGCCGTTCTGGACGACCTCAGTAAGGCCGGCAAGAGCGCCCTGGTAACCGTGGGCCCCGGTCAACCTGCGGAAATCCACGCACTCGGTTTCCGCATCAACCAGCTCCTGGGAAGCAAAGCCCAAAGTTTCTCTTCCGCATCGACCCAAACCGGGGGTTCCGCCGCCGACCTCGTCGGCCTGGTGAAGAGGATGAGCAAGGGCGAAGTGGAGACCCTCTTCATCCTGGGCGGGAACCCCGTCTACAACGCTCCAGCCGACCTCGAGTTCCTTGTCGCCTTGAAGAAGGTCGCGAACACCGTTCACCTCGGTCTCTACCGCGACGAAACCGCGGCCCACTGTTCCTGGCACCTTCCCAAGGCCCATTTCCTGGAAAGCTGGGGCGATTCCCTTTCCTGGCAGGGCGATTGGAACCTGGCCCAACCCCTCATCGAGCCACTCCACGGCGGCCGCTCGGTGGCTGAATTCCTCGCCCTCGTTCTCGGCACCAAGCCCAGCGACGGCAGGAAAATCGCCCGCACCGCCTTCCGCAAGGAATTCGGAGCCGTCGATCTCGATGTCAAGTTCCGCAAGGCCCTCCACGACGGTTTTGCTTCTTCCTCGAAGATCGCAGGGACTCCAAGCGCCCCCAACAAGATCGCCGCGCCCGCGCCTCGGCCAGCCGGGGACGGTCTTGAGGTCGTTTTCCGGTCGGACCGCACTCTCCATGACGGTCGTTTCGCCAACAGTGGCTGGCTGCAGGAGCTTCCCGACCCCCTCACCAAGCNNNCAAGCTGACCTGGGACAACGCCGCCCTCATGGCCAAATCCACTGCCGATTCCCTTGGAGTCGAGAACGGCGAGTTGGCCGAGGTTTCCATCGACGGCCGCACCATGGAATTGCCCGTTTATGTGATGCCGGGTCACGCCGTCGGGTCGGTGACCCTTCCTCTGGGATACGGCCGCACCGAGGCCGGTCATGTTGCAGGCTGCTGGGAGGACCAGGTCGACCCCGTCGGCTTCGACACCTACCAGTTGCGGTCCGCCGCCGGATTTTCGGCCGGTTCGGTGCTCGCCACCGTAAAGGGAACCGGCAAGGCCTACCCCTTGGCCACCACCCAGGACCACCATCTCATCGACGCCGTCGGGATGGAGGGCCGGGACAACCGCCTCGGCGAACTCGTCCGCGAAGGCGACCTCTCAGAGTGGAAGGAGCACGATGATTTCGCCAAGCATCGGGTGCACAGTCCCCCCTTGGGGGCGATGTGGGACAAGCATGAGTACGACGGCCACAAGTGGGGGATGTCCATCGACCTTTCCACCTGCCTGGGCTGCAGCACCTGCACAGTGGCCTGCCAGTCGGAGAACAACATCCCCGTGGTCGGCAAGGAGGAGGTCATCAACGGTCGCGAAATGCACTGGATTCGCCTCGACCGTTACTTCCAGGGCGACATCGACGACCCCGAGGACGACATCCAGGCCGTGCACCAGCCGGTGGCTTGCCAGCATTGCGAAATGGCCCCCTGCGAACAGGTGTGCCCCGTCGCCGCGACCACCCACAGCAGCGAGGGCCTCAACGACATGGTCTACAACCGCTGCATCGGCACCCGGTATTGCGCCAACAACTGTCCCTACAAGGTCCGCCGCTTCAACTTCTTCAACTTCAACAAGGACCTCAAGGAGCCTCGGAACGAGACCCTCAAGCTGGTCAAGAACCCCGATGTCACGATTCGCTCCCGCGGGGTCATGGAAAAATGCACCTTCTGCGTCCAGCGCATCCAGGACGCCCGCATGACCGCCAAGGTCGAAGAGCGGCCCATGGTCGACGGGGATGTGACCCCCGCCTGCGCCCAGGCCTGTCCCACCGATGCGATTCAATTCGGCGATTTGAACGATGAAAAGAGCCGGGTGCGCCAGGCCCACGACGACCCGCGGTCCTATTCCCTGCTCGGCGAGCTGGGCAACTACCCGCGGACCGCCTTCCTTGCCCGGATTCGCAACCCGAACCCTGTCCTGGAGCCCGCCTCCAAGGAAACGAAGGCGGTCGTGACCCATGGCTGAATCGACGGGGGTGCTGGAAGACCCCATCCGCAAGCCGGCCCTGGTCCAAGGTGACAACGATTTCACCTCTATCACCAACATTGTCTGCAAGGTCGCCGAAACCCCCAAGCCTCCCAAGGCCTGGTATGTGACATTCGGCATCTCGCTGGGGCTCTTGGGGGGCCTCGGAGCCTCCATCGTCTACCTCATTTCAACCGGAATCGGTGTCTGGGGCAACAACCAGCCCGTCGCCTGGGGTTGGCCCATCGTCAACTTCGTCTTCTGGGTGGGAATCGGCCACGCTGGAACCCTGATTTCCGCGGTCCTGTTCCTGTTCCGCCAAACCTGGCGAACGGCCATCAACCGATTCGCCGAGGCCATGACCATCTTCGCGGTCATCTGCGCGGGAATGTTCCCCGCCATCCACGTGGGCCGCATCTGGGTTATCTACTGGGTATTCCCGATTCCCAACCAGATGGACATGTGGCCCAACTTCCGCAGTCCTCTGCTGTGGGACGTTTTCGCGGTCGGTACCTATTTCACGGTTTCCCTTCTCTTCTGGTACATGGGCATGGTCCCCGACCTTGCCACCCTGCGCGACCGGGCCACCACCCGCATTCGCCGGATGATGTACGGCATCTTTTCCCTGGGGTGGACCGGGTCGAACCGCCACTGGCACCGCTACGAAAGGGCCTACCTCCTGCTCGCCGCCCTGGCCACCCCGCTGGTGTTGTCGGTGCACTCGGTGGTCTCGTTCGACTTCGCCGTGTCCCAGCTGCCGGGTTGGCACACCACCATCTTCCCGCCCTATTTCGTTGCCGGCGCCATCTTTTCGGGCTTCGCGATGGTGCTGAGCCTGGCCATTCCCGCGCGTGAACTTTGGGGCCTCAAGGACCTCATCACCACCCGCCACATCGAATTGATGTGCAAGGTGATCATGGCCACCAGCATGATGGTGGGCTACGCCTACTCGACGGAATTCTTCGTCGCCTGGTACAGCGGCAACCAATACGAAGGATTCGCCTTCATCAACCGGGCCTTCGGTCCTTATTGGTGGGCCTACACCATCATGGTCAGCTGCAACGTGCTGGTGCCGCAAATCTTCTGGTCCAAGAAGATGCGCACCAACATGTGGGTGGTCTTCATCGTCGCCGCACTGGTGAACGTGGGAATGTGGTTCGAACGCTTCGTCATCGTCGTCAGTTCACTGAACCGGGATTTCCTGCCCTCCAGTTGGAACTATTTCACGCCGACGGCCATCGACCTCCTCACCCTTGCGGGCAGTTTTGGCCTCTTCCTGACCCTCTTCCTTCTCTTCTGCCGCTACCTTCCCCAGGTGGCCATGTCGGAAATCAAAGGAGTCATGCCGCAATCCCACCCAGGGCATGGGAGCTCAGAACCCGACCCGAATCCTGAACCTGACCCGGATTCCGACACTCCGCCCCAGCAGGGGGCTTTGGCATGACCGCCGCCCGCGCCTACGGAATGTTGGCCGCCTTCAAGACGGTGGGCGAGATTTTGGCCGCCGCCAAGGCGGTGAAGGCCGCCGGTTTCACCAAGTGGGATTGCCACACCCCCTTTCCGGTCCATGGTCTGGACAAGGCGATGGGGGTGCGGATGACCAAGCTGCCCTGGATCGTCCTTTGTTTCGGAGTCACCGGCCTTTCCTTCGCGATTTGGCTCCAATGGTGGACCAACGCGGTGGATTATCCCTTCCTCATCAGTGGGAAGCCCATGTGGAGCATCCCGGCCAACGTCCCGGTCATGTTCGAGCTGACGGTGCTCTTCAGCGCTCTTTCCACCTTCTTCGGAATGTGGATGCTGAACCGCCTACCAAGGTGGTACCACCCGCTTTTCTCGGTCCCGAGTTTCCGTCGCGCCACTTCCGACCGTTTCTTCATCGCGATCGAGGCCGGCGACCCTCTTTACCAGTCGGAAACGGTGCGGTCCCTTCTTGAGGCTCAGGGAGCCGAAAGCATTGAAGCGGTGGACGAGCCGGTCACTCAGTCCGACTGGCCCCCCAAGATCAAGTACGTCGCCTGGGCTGCGACCGGGCTCCTGATGCTTCCCCCGGCCTTCATCGTGCAGGCCAAGTTCTCGACCTCGGATACGCCTCGTTTCCACCTGGTCCACGACATGGACCACCAACCGAAATTCAAGGCTCAGGCCGCAAGCAGTCTTTTCGCCGATGGGCGGGCCATGAGAATGCCCATCGATGGCACGGTCGCCCGGGGCGAGCTCTTTGAAGACGAAGCCTTCAACACGGGGATGGTGGACGGTGAATATCTCACCGATTTTCCCCTCCCCGTGGACGAATTCCTGATCGAACGAGGCCGCGAAAGATTCAACATCTACTGCACCGTTTGCCACGGAGTTTCCGGCCTGGGAGACGGCATGGTCAACCAGAGGGCCCAGGAAATCATCTCTCCGCTGTGGGTCCCCCCGTTCAACCTGCACGCCGACACCGTGACCATCCAGCCTCCGGGCCAGATTTTCCAGACCATCACCAAGGGGGTCCGGAACATGCCCGGTTACGCCCAGCAGATTCCTCCGCGGGATCGGTGGGCCATCGCCCTCTATGTGAAAGCCCTTCAACGGAGCCAGGCCGGCTCCCTGGAGGATGTCCCCCCCCAGCACCGAGATTCCATCCGCTGACATGACGACCGCGCACGCAGTACCCGCCGAGGCCCTGGAAGGGGTCCATGCCGGAGACAGGCTTGGAAGGCTCGCCCGCATCGCCCTCTATGTGGGTATTGCAGGCCTGGCCATCGGCGCCTGCCTTGGCTGGTCGGGCGGCGAAACGGAAATGCGCCACTTCTGGTTCAGCTACCTGGTGGGTTTCACTTTCCTGTTGACCATCGGGATGGGAACCCTCCTGTTCACCATGCTGCAGCATGTGGTGGGGGCCCACTGGAGCGTGGTGGTCCGTCGAATCGCCGAACTCACCATGGCCAATTTCCCGCTGCTGGCCTTGATGTTCCTGCCCCTCCTGGTTCCCCTGATGGATGGAAGCGGTTCGCTTTGGCCCTGGGCCGGCCACTACGAAGGTGGCGATCCCGGCCACGCGGCCCTTCTCGAGCACAAGCGGCCCTTCCTGAATGTGCCCTTCTTCCTGCTGAGAATCGGCATCTACTTCGGGGTCTGGATTTTCCTTGCCCGAAGGTTCCTGCAGATGTCGCTCGACCAGGACGCCACCGACAGCCCCGACCCGACCGTTCGGGCTCGCAAATGGAGCGCCCCCTCCATCATCGTTTTCGCCTTCGCCCTGAGTTTCGGCGCCTTCGACCTGCTGATGTCCTTGAACCCTTCCTGGTTCAGCACGATTTTCGGGGTCTACATCTTCGCCGGGAGTTTCATCGCCAACTGCGCCTGGCTGATTCTCTGCGCCCGCTGGCTCCAGAACCGGAATCTCCTGACCACCCAGGTGACCGTCGAGCACTACCACGACCTGGGCAAGTTTCTCTTCGCCTTCATTTTCTTCTGGGGCTACATCGGCTTTTCCCAATTTCTGATCATCTGGTACGCCAACCTCCCCGAAGAAACCATGTGGTACAAGGACCGACTCACCCCGGCATGGGAGATGTGGTCCTGGTTCATCGTGTTCGGGCACTTCGCCCTCCCCTTCGCCGGAATCCTTTCTCGGCATGTGAAGAGGAGCCGGGTCGGCTTGCTGGTGTTGGCCAGCTATGCCCTTCTCATGCACTGGATTGACATGTACTGGGTCATCATGCCCAACATGAACGCACCCAGCCTCGGCGGGCCCGCCGACGGGGGAACCAATCCCTTCGGCCTCATGGAAATCGTGGTCTCGGTGGGCCTTTGCGGGCTGTTCGTTTCCGCGCTCGCCCGCCGGGCCGCGAAACATCCCCTTCTTCCCGTCAAGGACCCCCTCCTCGGCGATTCCCTGGCCTTCGAAAACTTCTAGTCCATGGCCCACGAACAAGACCAGCAGAATGTCCCCTTCATCGTGGGCATCGGCGTGTTTTCGGGCGCCTTTTTCGTGGCGTTTGCCATCGCGGTCGTGGGCCTTTTCCGGTGGTGGGACCTCGACCAGCGTGAAAACAAGATCGTGGACAAGATTGGGGTTGAAGCCCGGACCTTGCAGGCCGATCAGGCGGCCAGCCTGGGTTCCTATCGACTGCTCGACCGGGAAACCGGCCGGGTTTCCATTCCCATCGACCGGGCCATGGACCTGATTCTCGAGGAGTACGTCGCCAATGAGGAGGGGGACTTGCAATGAACCTCCTCGTCTTGGCCATCGCCCTGACCCCGGCCTTGCCCTCCCAGCTAGCCGGTGACACTCCTTCGGAACTGAACGGGGTTGGAATCGAGCAGAAAATAGGGGCCCGAATCCCCTTGGGAGTGGTGCTCAAGGACCATGCCGGAGAGTCGGTTTCCCTAGATGAAATCCTGAGCCGGCCCGCGCCGGTGATTCTCACCTTCAACTATTCCACCTGCCCTCAGCTGTGCAAACTTCAGCTTGAGGCCACTGCCGACCTTCTTCCCCGCGTCGGGCTCGAAGCCGGAGAGGATTTCCAACTGGTGACGGTGAGCCTGAACCCCGACGATGTCCCCGAGGGCTTGGCCCGCATGCGCAAGAAGCTTCTTGAGCGTTCGGGGGTTGACCCCTCCGCCTGGCTTTTCCTAGGCGGCACCGAGGAGCAGGTCGCCGAGCTGACCCGCGCCGTGGGTTTCGGCTTCGCGAAGGTGGACGGGAAAAGTGACTACGCTCACTCCGCCGCCCTCATTCTCCTTTCCCAGGGCGGCACGGTTTCGCGTTACTTGGGAGGGCTTTCCCCCGAACCCCGCACCCTGCGGCTCTCCCTGGTCGAGGCGAGCAAGGGAAAGGCGGGGTCGATTCTCGACATGGCCTTTCTGACCTGCTTCTACTATGACGGGGAAGAGGGTCGATACACCCCGGCCGCAATGTCGGCCACGAGGGTCGGCGCGGGATTGGTCCTTCTCCTGCTCGCTGGTTTCGTCGTCCGCCAATCGCGTTCCCGGAAAGAGCCGCCCTCGGATTCATGACCCTTCTTCTTCCCCTTCTTGCCGCTCTCCAGTCCCAACCGGGACAGGAAGGCGGCTTCTGGTTCCCGGTCCAGGCCTCCAACCACGCCCCCTTCTACGACTGGGTCTTCTTCTTTATTCTCATTGTTTCGGCGGTCTTCCTGCTGGCCATCACGGTTTCGGCAATCTGGTTCTTGTTCAAGTATCACCGCTCGCGCGCGCCCGAGCCAGAACCCTCCACGAGCCACAGCACCACCATCGAAATCGTCTGGAGCGTGATTCCGGCCTTCCTGCTGGCCTACATGTTCTGGCTTGGCTTCGTCGGCTTCATGGACCATCGGACTCCCCCCGCCGACGCCTACGAAATCTACGCCACCGGCCGGAAGTGGTCGTGGTCGTTCACCTATCCCAACGGCGCAGAATCCGAGGAACTTCATGTTCCCCTGGACCGCCCGGTGAAGATAATCATGGGTTCCCAGGACGTCATCCACAGCCTCTTCATTCCGGCATTTCGGGTGAAGCAGGACGTGGTTCCCGGTCGCTATACCGACCTCTGGTTCACCGCCACGATGGAGGGTGAATTCGAACTCTATTGCGCGGAATACTGCGGCAAGGACCACTCTTCCATGCAGTCCACTGTCTTCGTCCAGCCCGAGGGCCAGTTCAATGCCTGGGCCGAGGAAGCCGCTGATTTCATCTCGAAGCTTCCGCCGGCTGAAGCGGGGGCCAGGGTCTTCAAGATGAAAGGCTGCATCGCCTGCCACTCGACCGACGGGTCCGTCATCACGGGCCCCAGCTTCAAGGGCCAGTTCGGGACCGAGCGCAAGCTCGCCGACGGCTCCACGGTGGTCATGGATGAGAACTACATTCGCAAATCCATTCTCGAACCCAATTCCCAGGTCGTGGCCGGCTTCGACCCCGTGATGACCAACTTCCAGGGCCAGGTCACCGACGACCAGATCCGGGTTCTCATCGAATACATCAAGTCGGTGAAGGAGTAGAAGATCCCCATGTACGACCAATCTCAAGGCGTCAACTACCTGAACTGCTCCAGGGGCTTCTGGTCCTGGTTCGGCACCCTCGACCACAAGCGTCTCGGCCTCATGTACATGTGGTCGGTGATGGGGGCCATGCTGATTGGAGGCGTGTTCGCGATGGTGATGCGGCTGGAACTCTTCGCCCCGGGCCAGCAGTTCGTCGACGCCGAAGCGTTCAACCAGCTGTTCACCCTGCACGGGGCCATCATGGTCTTCCTGGTCATCATTCCAGGGGTGCCGGCTGCACTGGGCAATTTCGCCCTCCCCCTGATGCTTGGGGCGAAGGATGTGGCCTTCCCCAAGCTGAATCGACTCAGTTACCACTTGTGGGTGGTGGGAGCCCTTTTCTTCGTCGGAGTTCTGCTGACCACCGGGCTGGACACCGGCTGGACCTTCTACGCCCCCTACAGCACCTTGCACAGCCAGACGGCGGTGGTTTGGGCGACCTTCGGGGCCTTTTTCCTGGGATTCAGCTCGATTTTCACGGGCATCAACTTCATCGCCACCATCCACAAGATGCGGCCGCCGGGAATGACCTGGTTCAAGTTGCCCCTCTTCTGCTGGGGCCTCTACGCCACCGCCATCATGCAGATTCTGGCGACCCCGGTACTGGGTATCACCCTGCTGCTGGTGGGCGTCGAAAGGATGCTGGGCGTCGGAATCTTCAACCCCGCGCTGGGCGGCGACCCGGTCCTTTTCCAGCACCTGTTCTGGTTCTACAGCCACCCGGCCGTCTACATCATGGTGCTGCCCCCGCTGGGCATCATCTCCGAGCTCATCGCCACCTACAGCCGCAAGCACATCTTCGGCTACCGCTTCATCGCGATGTCCTCGGTGGCCATCGCCCTCGTTGGTTTCATCGTCTGGGGCCACCACATGTTCGTCAGCGGCCAGTCGGCCCTCACCAGCATTGTGTTTTCGGCAATCACCTTCTTCGTGGCCATTCCCTCGGCCATCAAGGTCTTCAACTGGGTGGCGACCCTCTACAAGGGCTCCATCGTCATGAAGGCGCCGATGATCTACGCCTTGTCGGTCATCTGGTTGTTCGGAATCGGCGGAATGACCGGCCTCTGGCTGACCACCCTGCAGCAGGACATCCACCTCCACGACACCTACTTCGTGGTCGCGCACTTCCACTATGTGCTGGTGTCCGGCGCGGTGTTCAGCATGTTCGCCGCCGCCTACTACTGGCTGCCCAAGTGGTCCGGCGTGATGCCCAACAAGCTGCTCGGCGAGCTGCACTTCTGGAGTTCCCTGATCTCCGTGAACCTGCTGTTCTTCCCGATGCACTTCGTGGGCCTGGCCGGCATGCCGCGCCGCTACGCCGACTACGCGCTGCAGTTCGCGGACTACAACTTCTGGATCTCCATTGGCGGGTTCTGGTTCGGTCTGTCGCAGCTGCTGTTCCTGGCGGTGTGCGTGCTGTGCGCCATGAAGAAAGGCGAGAAAGCGCCGGCTCGTTCCTGGGAAGGCGCCGAAGGTCTGGAATGGGAAGTGCCGTCACCGGCGCCGTTCCACACCTATGACACCCCGCCGGTAGTCAAGTAACGGAGTTCGGACGGCACCATGAGCGAACAGAACCTGCAACAGCGCAACCAACGCACGCTCAGAAAGCTGCTTATCTGGGCGGTGGCGATGTTCGGTTTCGCCTTCGCGATGGTGCCGTTTTACGATGTGATCTGCGATATCACCGGTCTGAATGGAAAAACGTCGACAACGGCGAGCACCGAAGGCCCGTCACAGGTGGTGGAAGACCGCACCGTCACCGTTGAATTCATCACCCAGCGGGGTGAGGGCGTCAACGGTGATTTCACTTCGGCGACGCGCCGGGTGGAAGTGCACCCCGGAGAGATCACGCTGGTGAACTTTTTCGCCAGCAATCCCAAGTCCAGCGACATCATCACGCAAAGCATTCCCTCGGTTTCCCCCGGGGAAGCGGCGCGCTACCTGCACAAAACCCAGTGCTTCTGCTTCGATCAGCAGTCACTGGCGGCGGGCGAGCGCAAGGAAATGCCGATGATTTTCTACCTGGACCCGGAATTGCCGCGTCATAGAAATACGCTGACGCTGTCCTACACCATTTTTGACGTTACCGACCGCGTCGCCGCGACGAACAAATAACGGCCGGTTGTACAGGAGACATTTTCAACATGGCAACGGAAAAGTATTACGTACCCGAGAGCAGCCCCTGGCCCCTGGCGGCCTCCGTGGGCCTGTTCCTCACCGCCGTGGGCGGTGCCAACTTCATTCAGCAGGCCACTGACCCGGATACCTTCCAGGGCAGCTGGGGCATGCCGCTGTTCTTCGTCGGCCTGGCCACCCTGCTGTTCATCATCGCCATCTGGTGGCGCGACACCATCAAAGAGTCCGTGGGCGGCCTGCACAGCAACCAGCTGGGCATCTCCTACCGCCAGGGCATGCTGTGGTTCATCTTCTCAGAGGTGATGTTCTTCGGCGCCTTCTTCGGGGCCCTGTTCTACACCCGCTGGCTGATCGTGCCCTGGCTGGGCGGCGCCGGCAGCAACGCCATGACCCACGAGCTGCTGTGGCCGAGCTTCCAGGCCATGTGGCCGCTGGTGAAGACCCCGGACGGCACCACCACTCAAGCCATGGGCGCCTGGGGCCTGCCGGCGATCAACACCGCCA
Source organism: Planctomycetes bacterium UBA1135 (assembly GCA_002311925.1). Classification (GTDB taxonomy): domain Bacteria; phylum Planctomycetota; class UBA1135; order UBA1135; family UBA1135; genus UBA1135. The sequence continues at coordinate 296 of DCAK01000076.1, read as the reverse complement.
TCCT
>DCAK01000076.1:0-245 GCA_002311925.1 Planctomycetes bacterium UBA1135 | reverse complement strand
GTCACCCTGACCATTGCTCACCATGCACTGCTGGAAGGCAAACGCGGCCGGCTGATCGGCTTCCAGGCCGCCACCGTGCTGTTGGGCATGATCTTCATGGGTCTGCAGGTGGAAGAGTATATTCACGCTTACACCGAGATGGGCCTGACCCTGGATGCCGGCATCTACGGCAGCCTGTTCTTCATGCTGACCGGTTTCCACGGTGCCCATGTGACCATCGGCACTATCTTCCTTCTCGTGACCCT
>DCAK01000017.1:5723-6024 GCA_002311925.1 Planctomycetes bacterium UBA1135 | reverse complement strand
TAAACATTGCGCATCCCCCCGGCAAGGAGGTCCCAATTCCGTCCATCCTTGTCGGTCCTCCACAGGGTTCCAGCCGGCATGGAAATCCCGCGAGCGTGCCCGCGAGGATCCGGGATGGAGGGAAGGAGAACATCATCCTCAAAACCCTTGAAGGGGGACGCCTTCGACGGAAGCCCTGCGGGAACCCGAACATGATTTCCCCAGACCATGAAGAGAGTCCCATCCGGCCCGGGAAGGATTCCGTGGGCTCCATGCTCGGAAGCTGGGCCGTAGGCCTTCAGGTGTCGATGCTCGTCGAATT
>DCAK01000017.1:5360-5612 GCA_002311925.1 Planctomycetes bacterium UBA1135 | reverse complement strand
CCCGTCCCCGTCGAGGTCGAGGAGGCGATGAAGACCTCCATCGCCATCTTCCGACCCCACGACATTGACATAGAGCGAATCGTTGGCCCAACAAAGCCCCTGGGCACTGCCAACCGGAAAGGGAATCAACGCAGGGTCCCCGAGTGAGCCCGGCCGCTCCCCCGGGGGGAAGCGAAGAATTTTTCCCGTTTGGGGTGAAACAAAGAGGGAGCCATCGGGGCTGAAAGCCATGGAAACCCAGGACCCTTCCCC
>DCAK01000017.1:0-5155 GCA_002311925.1 Planctomycetes bacterium UBA1135 | reverse complement strand
GCGGGATAGAATGAAGGGTCAAATGGACCCTGCTTACGCCTCATGACAGCCTCGGAAAGCCTTCCCATCGCGGAATTCCAAGGAGATGGAATCTCCGAGGAACTCTCGCATAGCATTCACCGGATTGCCGAGGACCTCCCCTTAGACCTCCAGTTCCAATCGGTGGACCTTTCCCTGGAACGCCGCAGGGCCGAGCCCGAAGCCGCGTTCATCGAGGCTGAGGACGCCATTCGCGCCCACCGGGTGGCCCTCAAATACCCCACCATCACAGAGGACGTGAGCCCCAACAAGGTCCTGCGGGAACGCTTCGGGTTCACGGTCATTCATCGACCCGTGTCCTCCATTCCCGGCGTGGAGACTCGCCACGATGGCGCCGTCGACCTCCACATCATTCGCATCGCCGTCGGAGGCACCTACGAGGACGCCGGTCGAAGGGTGGGCACGGAAGCCGCGGTTTCGGTGCGCGTCATCGAGCGAGGTCCCTCCCAAGAAGCGGCGCGATTCGGCTTCACTCTCGCCCAACGGCTCGGGTGCAGCCTGGTGAGCAGCTCCAAGCACACGATTCAAAAGGCGACGGATGGCCTTTTCGAAGAAACGGTGGCCGAAGTCTCGAAGGATTTCCCCGAGGTCGAGCACCAGACCGAACTTTTCGACGCCCTCCTCGCCAAGCTCATCATGAGGCCCGAGGATTATCGGGTCGTGGTCTGCCCGAACGAATACGGCGACTTCCTTTCCGATGCCGCATGCGGAATGGTGGGCTCGATGGGACTTGGCGCAAGCGCCTCCTATTCCTTCGACAAGGCGGGCAATCCGGTGCTGGCCATGTTCGACCCCGCCGGAGGCACTGCTCCCGACATCGCCGGAAACGGCGTCTGCAACCCGGCCGCCGCTTTCTGGGCCTTCGCCATGCTTCTGGAACACTCCGGGTTCCGCGCCCTGGGAGCCTGCCTGTCCGATGGAGTTCGAGACGCCATCGGCGCCGGGCAATCCACCCAGGATCTCGGCGGTTCCCTGGGCACGGCCGCTTTCACCGAAGCCGTCTCTGCCGCTCTCAAAAGTCGCCTGACCGGAGAAGGTAAAGTTCCGGCGTGAGGCGGGTCGGTTACGACATTCGCCCGGCGTTGTTCAACTACGCCGGAATCGGGCGCTATGTCCGCGAGCTTGCGGTGGCCCTGACCAAGCTCGAGGAGGGCCCCTTCCTGGAAATGTTCGCCCCCTCCTGGCGCGCCGGAAGGAAAATTCCCGAGGGCCTCCAGGCCGACCGCCACCAGATCCACCGCGGTTTTCTTCCTGGCCGCATCATGGACAAGATTCACCATCTTCCCGGAATGGATGCCGGCAGGTTTCCCGCCAAGGTCGACCTCTTCCACTGGACGGATTACGCCTGGCCCCGGGTGCGGACCGCCGCGACCATCATGACCCTCCACGACGCCGGCTTCGCGGTCGACCCGAATTTCCACGGTTGGAAGACCAGCAGCCTTCTGGACCGCGTCCGGCGCATGCTGGCCAGGGCCGACCTGGTCATCGTTCCCAGCGACCCCTGCCAAAAGGACGCCGAGCTCCTCGGGGTCGAACCCGAAAAGGTCCGTGTGATTCCCCACGGGGTATCCCCCCGTTTCCAGCTTCCCAATGAACCCTCCATAGAGGAAAACAGTTTCCTGCTGTCCGTCGGCACCCTGGAACCCCGAAAAAATTACGCTCGCACCCTCAAGGCCATGGAAACTGCATGGAAAAACGGGGTGGAAGAGGATTGGATCATCATCGGGGGAAGAGGTGGCGAGAGCCGCGACTTTCTGGACCGCTGTTCAGCGAGCCCCTGGTCGTCCAAGATTCGCATCGTTCCCCAGGCGGACGACGAGGAATTGCGCCGTATGTACCAGCACACGACGGCCCTGATTCATTCCTCCCTGCACGAAGGATTCGGCCTGCCGGTACTCGAAGCCATGGCTTGCGGAACCGCCGTCGTCGTAGGTGACGGAACCGCCGCGGCCTGGGTTGCCGGAGAGGCCGGGCTCCGGGTGGACCCTCACGAGGTGGATTCCATCGCCGAGGGAATCGAGCGCATCACCAGCGAGCACTGGTGGCGCAACCATGCCTCCGCCGTCCTCCGCCTGCGGTCCCGCGAATTCACCTGGGAGGCAACCGCCAAGGCCACCGCAAAGGCGTACGATGAAGCGGTGGAAAGGTACCTGGGCGGCTAGACCGGGGCTCCACCCTCCATTCGGGCGCTGATCCACTGGACCAACTCCATCATTCCCCATAGCAACCCTCCGCCGAGGACCACGGCGAGAAGCTTGATTTCGACGGGTTGCTGGTCGAGGTCTCCGAATCCTTTCGAACGCCGGGGAGCGGCCAATTCCCGGCGGAGTTGAGCCCGCTCGGCCTCGGCTTGGGATTCCTGGACTTCGGTCTGGGGTTCCTCTCCGCCATTCCGGGCGGAATCGGTTTCGTCTCCAACGACATCCAGGGCGACCTTGCCCACCGTCAGGAGGTCGCCGGCCAGCAGGGGGAAGGCCCGAGTCTTCTGGCCATTGCGAAAAGTACCATTGGAGGACCCTTGGTCGACGATCCACAGGGTCCCTTCCCGATTCTCGATTGCGGCGTGCTTTCGGGAAATACTCGAATCCTCGATGCGCACATGGCAAGCCTTCAGCCGACCCAGAAGGTGACCCTCTTCCACTTCCCAGCTTTCCCCCGTATCTCTCCGGCAAAGACGCATCGCCCCCATTCTCCTCTGGTCCCGCCGCCGGGACAACGGCTTAGAATCCAAGCGTGGAAGCAGTCCTGGAACTCCTGTCCAGCCATCCAGGGTTGTGGGCATTCGCCCTGCTCCTGTTGTGCGGCTTCGGGCTTCCCCCCTGGTCCGAGGAAATTGTCCTCCTCGGCACGGGATACTTTGTCGCCACGGGCGACCTTGGGTTTCTTGCAGCCATGGGGTGGTGTTACGCCGGAATCCTGGTCGGAGACTCCCTCATCTGGTGGATGGGAAGGTTCGCCGGCGAAAGGGTCTACCAGTGGCCGCTGCTCCGGAAAAAATTTAGGCCCGCCCGGCGCATGCGGTTCAAGAAAATATTCTTTGCCCATGGGACCAAGGCCGTTTTCGCCGCCCGTTTTCTTCCCGGAGTCCGCCTCATGGCCTATTTCCTGGCCGGCAACCTGGGCATGCCCCTGTGGAAATTCGTCTTCCTGGATTCAATCGGCGCCCTCCTGACGGTTCCCATCTCCGTCTATCTCGGGCGCCTGTTCGCCGAAAACCTGGATTACGCCATGACCCTCATCCACAGGTTCGAAATCCCCCTCGCCATCCTCGGCGCCTTTGCGGGATGGTGGTTGTTCAGGAGATGGCGCGCCGGCCAGGTTGAACGCCTTGCCTCGATTCGCCGAGAAAGGGCGGAACGCGGGTCGAAGGGAACGAACTGAACCGCGACCCGCAAGAGCCGTCCGTCAGGCTGCCACGAAGGGGACTTCCCCGGCGTCGGCCCATAAATCGTCCAGGGCGTAGAACTCCCTCGATTCGGTGTCGAGGATGTGAACCACGACGGAACCAAAATCGCAAAGCCACCATCTTGATTTCGGTGTTCCCTCGACCATCCCCTTGCTCCCCGTCACCTTCTTCGCCTCCGCCTGCATGGACATGGCGAGGGCCTTGGTTTGACGGGTCGAGCCCGAAGTCACCAGGACAAAATAATCCGTGATGTAAAGCAGTTCGGCGACGTGAAGTATCCGGATTTCTTCACCCTTGGACTCTTCAGCCACGCGCGCCAGCATTTCAGCCAGCGCGAGCGAGGGGTTGGTCTTTTTCGGGCTCAATCCGAACTCAACCGATGAAGAAGGGAAGAAGAAGAAGGCTCACCACGGACATCAATTTGATGAGAATGTTCAAGCTGGGTCCGGAAGTGTCCTTGAATGGGTCGCCGACGGTGTCCCCCACAACGGAGGCCTTGTGGGGTTCGGAGCCCTTGCCCCCGTGGTTCCCCTTCTCGATGTACTTCTTGGCGTTGTCCCAAGCTCCACCCGCGTTGGCCATGAAGATGGCCAACATCACGCCGCTTGCAAGAGCGCCGGCAAGCAAACCGCCGAGCATGGTGACGCTGTAGAGGCCCACCACGACCGGGGCGGCGATGGCCAGGAGGCCGGGAAGAACCATCTCCCGGATGCTGCCCTTGGTGGAGATGGCGACGCAAGCCGCGTAGTCAGGCTTGGCGGTGCCTTCCAGGATGCCTGGAATCTCACGGAACTGGCGGCGCACTTCCTCGATCATCGAGAAGGCGGCGCGGCCCACGGCTTCCATGGTCATGGCGGCGAACAAGAAAGGGAGCATGGCTCCCACGAGCAGGCCGATGACGACTTCGGGATTGTTGATGGAAAGCTCGACCCCGGCCTTGGCGCCGAAGGCGCTGAAGAAGGCGAGGGCGGTAAGGGCGGCAGAGCCGATGGCGAAACCCTTGCCGATGGCGGCGGTGGTGTTGCCGACCGCGTCGAGGGCGTCGGTGCGCTCGCGCACCTCGGGGGGAAGCTCAGCCATGGCGGCCATTCCGCCGGCGTTGTCGGCAACGGGACCATAGGCATCCACTCCCAGAGAAATCCCCAAGGTGCTCAGCATTCCCACGGCGGCGAGAGCGATGCCGTAGACCCCGCCCATGGAATAAGCCACGCCGATGGTGGAACAGATGACCAGAATCGGAGCGGCGGTGGACTTCATCCCGACACCGAGGCCGCCGATGATGTTGGTGGCAGCGCCAGTCTCGGACTGCTCGGCAATGCCTTGCACCGGCTTGCACTCAAAGGCAGTGTAGTACTCGGTAATCTTGCCGATGGCAACACCGGAAGCAAGACCCGTAACAATCGCCCAGAACAGGTTCATGCCGGATTTCTCACCGAAGTCAAGGCCGGCCATGTTGGTGAGCCAGTAAGCGCCACCGACCAGCAGAACTGAGGCAATCATCAAACCACGGAACAGGGCAGAGTGGATCTTTTCTTCGTCTTCGGTCTTGACGAAGAAAGTACCGACGATGGAAACAAGGATTCCGACTGCTGCAATCAAAAGCGGCAAGGAAATCAAACCAGCTCCCCCGCCTACGGCCACCGCGCCAAGGGTCATGGCCGCGATGATGGAACCCACATAGGATTCGAACAGGTCGGCGCCCATTCCGGC